>CAYXSL010000011.1:0-47716 GCA_964466605.1 uncultured Verminephrobacter sp. | reverse complement strand
CTGTAGCACGGCAAGGCGAAGCAACAACGACACGGATGATTTGGAGACGGAATCAAGCCCCTGCGGACTGTTCCAGCCAGTGCAGCGCCCCCTCGCCCGCCACACGGCCGCTGGCCATGCTGGCGGTGAGCAGATAGCCGCCGGTGGGCGCCTCCCAGTCCAGCATTTCGCCCGAGCAGAACACGCCCGGCAGGGCCGTGGCCATGAGGTGCGCATCGAGCGCCTCAAAGGCCACGCCACCCGCCGTGCTGATGGCTTCGTCCGGCGGGCGCGCAGCCACCACGGTGATGGGCAGGGCCTTGATCGCATGGGCCAGGGCCACGGGGTCGTTCATGCCGTCCTTGCCCAGGTGCTCGTACAGGATGCCCGCCTTGATGCCGTCCAGGCCCAGGCGGCTCTTGAGGTGGCTCGACAGCGACCGGGAACCGCGCGGGTGGCGCACTTCCACCAGCACGCGCTCCGGGCTGTGGTCGGGCAGCAGGTCGAGGTGGAATGTGGCGTGGCCATGGGCCTCCACCTCGTCGCGCAGCAGGTGCGATGCGGCATAGACCAGGCTGCCCTCCACCCCCGTGGCCGTGACCACAAACTCGCCCCGGCGGCTGAAGCTGCGGCCCTGGCCGTCGGTGAAGCTGAGCACCACGGTCTTGAAGGGCTGACCCACAAATTTCTCGGAAAAATGCGGCGTCCAGCCCACGGCGGGCGCTGGTGTGCGGCCCAGCAGTTCCTGCAGAAAGGCACGGCGCGTCTCGCCCCCCGGGGCATCGGCACGCAGCACATCAAAGCCGCAATTGGAAGGACGCAGGGGCGCCACAGTCACGCCGCGCTGCGCCAGCAACGGCACCCAGGCACCATCCGACCCCAGGCGCGCCCAGCTGCCGCCGCCCAGCGCCAGCACCACTGCCTTGGCAGCCACAGGCACCTCGCCTGCCGGGGCGGCAAACCGCAGCGCGCCGCCTTCGACCCAGCCCAGCCAGCGGTGGCGCATGTGGAACAGCACCCCCTGCCCGCGCAGGCGCTGCAGCCAGGCGCGCAGCAGGGGCGCGGCCTTCATGTCGGCGGGGAACACGCGGCCCGAGGTGCCCACAAAGGTCTCCACCCCCAGCCCCTCGGCCCAGGCGCGCAGCGCAGGCCCGCCGAAGGCGCGGATGAGCGGCTCAACCTGCGCCTCGCGCCCGGCGTAGCGGCCCACAAAGGGCTGGTGCGGCTCGGAATGGGTGAGGTTGAGCCCCCCCTTGCCCGCCAGCAAAAACTTGCGGCCCACCGACGGCATGGCATCGAACACATGCACGGCCACGCCGGCCTGGGCCAGCACCTCCGCCGCCATCAGGCCCGCCGGGCCACCGCCGATGACGGCCACGTCGCACTGCAAGGTCTCCGCAGACAGGGTGGGGGCATCGGAAGGAGGAAGGGGGTGGGACACGGAAGGGCCTTGCTAAAAAAATGGGGAACGTGAGGGGAGTTGAGATAAAGGAAGAGTGGGAGGCGCGATAAATCGAAATTTACGGGGCCGCGCTGGAACGTAGTGAAACGAATCTCTGCAATTCTCTTTCCCCACACGAAAACACAAGGCAGAAGAAAATTTGGCGCCACAGAGGCGCCTTTTTTTGTTCGTCGGGCCGGTCAGTCCGTGGCCGCCATGATAGCGCCCGCGTAAACAGCTCGGGGGTTGTTCAAAGAGGCCCGCAGCAGGTAGCCCTCCAGCTCCCACAGCTTGGCCCTGGCCGCAGCTATCGCGTTATCCGCAGCGATTCCGATCCCGATGTGCGCCTTGAAGTTCTCGGGGCTGATACAGGCCGAGTAGCCGGTCGCCACCACGTAGCCATCGGGCAAAGACGCCACCGCGACCGTGGATGTCGTGCCAGGGAAGTGGTGGGTCTTGATCTCCAGGTCGGCCACCAGTGAGTCGATGTGCTCCTTGGTGACGCGCGGAGCCGCAGCGGCGCCGCTCGCGCGAATTTGCCGTTCAATGGCCACGTCTGAGTCCAGCGGAGGCTCCTGGGTGACATCGAGGAAGGCCACTTTGCTCTCCACCAGCGCCTCTACCCCATCGAACAGCGCCGAGGCCATGCAAGATGCTCGCGTCTGCTCGGGCGAAGTGCCACAGGCCTGAATGGCGAAAACCAGTTGCTGAATCTGATGAAGGACCGGGTGCTTGTAGCGATCAGGCATGAAAACTCCATAAATTGACAGGTCAAGCCGCCTGCCGTCGGCTTTATCGGTAGGTCGGATGCTTGAACCTGGGCGGATGTCCAAAGTGGTAGCCGCCGCAAAAGCTGCAGTGGTATGTCTGCATGTAGCCCTGGTAGCCTTTGCGGCGGTGCAACCCCGAGATGGCGGCCTGGGCATCGGCTGCGTTGGTGTAGCGGTGCTTGCCCTTGCAGGCCTTGCGGCGGATATGGCGTTTGCTGCTCATGACCTCACCGCATCAGGTCATCCAGCCAGATCCCCACGATGTCCAGCAGGGCCGCCTCGTCCCCGGCGCCCAGCTCGCCCGTGTCGGGGTCGGCAAACAACATTCCGCGCCGAGGCATCTTCCAGGTGCCCCATTCGTGAAATGCGGCCTTGGGGTCACCAAAGCCCACGCGCACGCTGTTACCGTCTGCAGAGTGGGTCAGGCTGGCGAGCATGTCGCCGTAGCGATCCAAAAGACGGCCATTGCCGTCGTCGGGATAGTTCTCGCGCGTCCAAGGGGCCCATGCTTCCCAGGCCTGGCCAGTGGGATCAGTCTCGGTCTCGAATCGGGCACTGATCCGGGTCTCCAGCTCCATGCCGATGCTGTCCATCACCGGCTTCATGTCCGCCATGCCTTGCCGCAGGCGGTCCAAATAGCTCTGCAAGGCCTGCGAATTGGCTTGAATGCTCAAACTGATCATGTGCGACCTCGGTTTGACAGCGCCAAAGGCACGGCGCTATCATCAGAGCGCTCACCAACGTTTCGGACGTTTAAGCCATAGGACCGCGCAAGCGGGTGCATTTGGCAGGTGGGCTTTTTCATTTCCGCACCGGTCTTTTGAACATGGTGAAAGGCACGATGTGCTTGCGGCGCACGCGCGCTGCCAGGTGGTAGACGATGCCGCCCAGAATCACCTCTCCCTCCAGCACCTTGCTCCCGTCCTTGGCGATAGGCGGGTCGCCCAACGCCAGTTGAGCGCGGTTGAACAAGTCCCGGAATCGCGCCAGGTCCTCGGCGGTCACCGGAATCTGTCCACGCAGCGCCTCACTCGGCTTTCCATGGGACTTCAGCGTGTGCAACACGCCGTCATGCTCCAGCGCCACCAAGCGGCCGACCAGATCCACGCCCAGCGCCTGGGCCCGCTGGGTCGCCATTGAGGAGACCGTGCCGAGCACCTGCAGTGGCTGCTTGGCTTGTGGCGCCGCAGCCGACCGTTTCACAAACTCGACGGCATCCGTGGCCTGTGCTGGCGTGTGCCACTGCGCCATGCCCTTGTCTCGCGCCGTCCGTGCCAGGTCGGGTGCTGCCTTGGTCAGTCGGTTGGCCACAACCTCTTCCAGTGAGGCAGCCCGAGCGCTTGCCAGCCCCACGTTGTAGCCAAAGCCTGGGTCGATACCTATCGGCACCAGCTTGATTTCCCCCGTGCGCTTGTCCAGCCATTCACGCATCGGCACTTCGGGCGCTACCTTGATCATGGGCGCACCCGAGGGCGTGGTGCCCTGGTCATATTCCCGCTGGCTGACGGCCACCACGCGACAGCGGCAGCGCCAGCCATTCGGCGGCAAATGGGTCAGCCAGAACGGATCGCTTACCGGAAGAGTCACCCCATTCCATGCCCGGTGCGATGCGCGCACGCGCTCGTCGCGCTTCGTGATGTAGCGAAGGAACGGATGCGTCTTCTGGTTGCGCTCAATGCGCTCCCATTGGCCCGCCGCATACGCCATGCGTGTGTTGGTGTCATAGATCAGCTTTAGCCTGGCTGGATCAAACGTGGTCACCACTTCGCGCTTGGTGATCGGGTCCACCACGGTTTTTTCGCCCCACCAACCAGCCTTGGCCAACAACTCCTCAGCGTTGCGCATGAAGTCCCTGCGCGATAGGTCGCCCCCCACCGACCGGCTGATCTGATCGCGGATTTCCTGGAGCAGATCAAGCCGCGCCAGACGGCTCACCGTGAACTGCTGCGCGTGTTCGTCCTCCCACAGGTCTTGCCAGGCAAAGGTCTTGGTGAGAGGGCCGCGCCGCTGCAAGTAGGCAATAGCCTCGGCAGGCGGCAGCTTCTGCAGGTCGGCGAACTCTTGCGCGGCAGAGGCCATGATCAGGCGTTCTCCACACCCGCGACCGCGCCAGCACGCGCCGCGAAGGTCGCACGCGTCAGCGAGTCAGCCATTGCATCAGCATCCAGCTGGGCCAGCAGGCCAGGCAGGCGCTGCAGTAGCTGCTCGGCGGTCTCGCCTCGCGCCACAGCTTCATCCAACAACGCCTGCAGCTTCTGGGCCACTGGTGCCATCAGCGGTTGCCAGTCAGCCAGTGCGCCATCCACAAGCACATCCAGTGCATCGCCCTGCTGCGCTTCACCGGGCTCCGCAAAGCTGGCTGCGGCAGGTGCACGAGGAGTGCCGGGCTCAGCAGCTGGCGCCGCAGTGGTCGGCATTGGAACTGGCGCTGGCGGCGGCGACTGAAGGGACTTCTTCTTGGACCATCCCTCGCCATACCTGGCGCGAACGGTGTTCTCATCAAGCTCAAAGCCCATGTCGTGGATGATCTTGTCGCCCTCAGCCTGCGTCTTGGTGTCCTCTTCCTCCTTGATGTTGCGGTACACATGACAAGGCTCCAAGCCGTTGTACTCACAGATCCAGGCCACCAGCGTTTCGTTGATGGTTTCCGAGAGCAGATCGCTGTCCGCCTGCGTCAGGTCCTGGCGCACATCCTTGCGCTCTTTGCTGGCTGCGGCCAACGCGCCACCGCCAGAGCGCGCAGGTTCCTGGCCGGTTAGCACCTCGCTGATCCAGTCGTCCATGTACTCGCACAGCTGCTGCTGCGTGGTGACATTCCCCGACAGCTTGCTCTCCAGAAGCGCAATCTCCATGCCCTCCGGCGTCATCAAATAGCCGTCGTTGGACATGGCGCGCAGCGCATCGGCCAGCGTGCCCTTTTCCTTCGGGCCCGCGTTACGCGGATACTTTCCGTGGGGAGTGGGCGAGCCAAAGCGATCACACAGCTTGTTCCAGGCCACTATGCCCTTGCGCTTGAAGAAGACAGGCCAGAAAAGCTGAAGCCCTAGGCCCGTGCCATAGGGGTTGTCGTCCTCGGGGTTCACGCGGTGCACGATGAACTTGCGATCCGGTACCGGAATGCCCTTCGACATGTTCTCGCGCGTCAGCAGGTGCAGGCGCGCAGGGCTGTTCTCGTCGTCCTGAACGTAGACAAAGCGCCGCTGTGCCCGCTTGATCACGCGTGCAGGAACTACCATTCCATCGCTGATGGTCCAGACGATCTCGGCCACCGCGAAGCCCGCCAGCAATGCCTCCAGCAGCTCGCCGCACATGCGGTCAAACGCCATCCCTTTGAGGATGGTCGTCAGCGTCTCCGCGTCCTGCGTCCCCTTGGCGCTGTTCTTATCGCGTGGCTCTACCTGCCAGGCCTTGCCCACCAGGGCAAGCTGGCGCTTTTGCAGGCCGGAAAACACCTTGCCATCCCGGCGCAGGTCGCGGTACAGCTCCACGCCCGCATTCCCGCGTTCCAGCAGCAGCGGATCATTGGTGCGCAGCACCCCCATGTAGTGCTGCTCGAAGGGGTCGCGCAACCGGTTGGCAAATTCAGAATCCAGCTCTGGCGCAGACGTTGCTGCAAGCGTGGTGGAGCGGTCATCCCGCGCGGTTTTAGCCATGAATGAAATCTCCCAGCGGCTGGCTGCTGTCGCGCGGGCCGCCGCTTTCATACTCGATAGGGGCGGAAGGGCTAGAGCCCGCATGCAGTGCGAGCGCCAACGCCCAGAAACGGTCGGCGTGGCCGTTCACCTTGGTGCTGTCGTCGCCATCAGCAACAAAGCGGATGTTTCCCGCTACGGTGGTGGTCTTCTGGACCTTGCGCAGATCGGCGCGGATCTTGGGGTCTTCGGGGATGCGGACCGTGCGATCCTCCATGGCGCCGCGCAGCGGGTAGGCCAAGGCTTCCTTCACCGGGCCGGAGAAGTTCACGCCCTCCACACGGTGCGGGCCAAACTTGTCTTGGGCGTCATCGGCCCAGCCAATACCCAGGCCGGTGGAGTCAATGCAAACGCGGTCGCAGATCTCGAACCAGGGCCACAGGATGGCTTCCTGGGCGCTCTTGCGCATCTTCTCCATCACCTCGATGTGGCGCGTGTAGAACACATCGCCCAGCTGCTCGACAACCCACAGCACCGTCAGGTCCTTCTTGCGGCCGATATCCACACCCGCGAACAAACGGCCCTGGAAAGGCCCCTGCAGGCCGCGTTTCCAGTCGGTGCCACCCGAGTACTCGCAAGCCGTGATCAGGCCGTACTCCAGAAACTTGGCATCATCGTCGGCCGGGATGCACATGTACTCCTGGTCGAACGACTCTTCGTCGGCTGCACCAGATTTCACGAAGTCGAAGTACTCGGCCTCATCCATGGCCTGCTGCTCTGCATCCGCTGGCAGGGCTTGCTGCAGCTTGAAGAGAAAGCCCTGTTCCAGGGCATCCTGCAAGGTGACCCGGTGCAGGCTGATCTTCTTGGGATTGCCCCCGTGCCGAGCTTCGCGCACGAGCTGGTTGAAGAAGCTGTGGGAGCCGCGATGTGTGCTTACCAGCTCCATGTTGCCGCCCCAGGTGATACCTGGGTAAGCAATAGCCCACATCTTGCGCTGGTCGCGGTGCAGCGCAAACTCGTCCAGCACGCGGCTGCCCCGCTTACCCGCCTGAGCGTCTGGATTGCTGCTCATGCTATGGATGCGCCGCCCGCTGGCGAACTGCAGCACGTAGGCGCTCAGCTTCTTGTCTGCGTCCAGCACCACCTCGCCCAGGTCCTTGGCGGCCATGCCCATGATGCCCGCCCACAGCTTGCAGTCTTCGATGAAGAGGCGTGCCTGGATGTCATCGCGGCTGCTCACCCATTCGTCAAAGCGAGCGCCCTGGGCGGCGGCACGCTCATCGGCCCCGTAGGCGGTAGACCAGCTGATGCCGATCTGCCGCGACTTCTCCATCAGCTTCAGGCGCGATTCGTCCTTGATCCAGGCGCTCTGAAAAGCCAAAAAGATCGCATTGCGATCCGAAGGAATGCATTTGGCGCGGCCCTTGAGCTTCTCCATCAGACGATCCCCAGCGCCTCACGGATCGCAGCCTTGGTGTCCGCAGTCACGCCGCCCTTGTTGGGCATGGCGTCCAGCTTGGCGCGCTGCTCGGCCAGCAGCTCGTCGCGGGCTTCCTGGCGGATGGCCAGGCGCTCTTGCCGGTCCACGCGACGCGCAGCGAGAACGTCTTTGGTGGCGCGTGCCAGCTTGCGAACGGTCTCCACGTCCACCTCGCCCTCACCGGCTGCAGTTAATGCGACTTGGTTGGTCAGCGTGGTGATTGTCTGCACCAGCAGCGCCCCAGCCTTGTCGTCGGGGTTCTCGCCCAGCTCAGAGACAACCAGGCTGGCAATGGCCTGCTGCTCGCGCATGCCTTTCACCAGCTCTTCGTAGCCCGCCCGATGGCGGTGGATGGAGCTTCGGCTGACCTGTGCATCCGGGAACTTGCTGCGAACCGCTGCTAGCAGCTCATCCAGCGTGTGCCGGTCCTCCCGCATTAGCTTTTCCAAGAACT
Source organism: uncultured Verminephrobacter sp. (assembly GCA_964466605.1). GTDB lineage: Bacteria > Pseudomonadota > Gammaproteobacteria > Burkholderiales > Burkholderiaceae_C > Acidovorax. The sequence continues at coordinate 39,957 of CAYXSL010000011.1, read as the reverse complement.
TGCGCGCTTGCGGGTCTAGGCGCTTGACGGACGACGTGCGGCCCATCGCTCAGGCCCCCGGGCGCTTTACGCCAGGCACTACGGCACGGCCTGCAGCAACGTCTGCGCCCCGCGCGCTCAGCGTGGCTACATACACGCCTTCGACATCGTCTACCGCCACAAGGCCTTGCTCCTGCAGCCACGTCAGATCAGTCTTGACTTGGTCTGCACTGGGCTCATGGCCGAACTTGCCCAGCAAGGTGTGAAGCAGAAACGAATTCGTGCGATAGCCCGGCAGCTCGGCCAGCACGCGCAGGATGACAAGGCGGCGGTCTTCCGCCAGGAACTTGGCGAAATTGGTCATTTCTGGTTCAACAGGTAGTTTTCGACACGGTCCACGCTGCGGGCCACGGGCTCAATGCGGGCCGCCACGGTTTCGATGCTTCCGCGCATGCTTGCGACGGTGGCCACCAGTTCGTGCAGCTGAGCCTGGCTGGGCACCTGGGCCATCTGTGCCTCCAGCGTGGTCAGGCGCGTGCGCAGCTCCAGCAGCTCGGCAGCGCTGGCAGACTGGCGCCCGATGATCCAGGTGTAAACGCCGATAGCCGACAGCACGAGCCAGCGCATCGCTTCAAAGTTGAAAGTCATATCGGTGAGGTTCATCGGGCTTTCGCTCCCTTTTTGGTTTTCTCGATACGGCCCTGGCAGGCCACGCAGTACTGGCAACCCGGAGAAGCCTGGCGGCGGGCCAGCGAGATAGGCTCACCACACCCAGGCATCTGACAGACTGCTGCCGAGTCGGCGGCGGTCTTGCCAGCCAGGCCTGCACGGCGGGTGTGGTCGCGTAGCGCATCGGACAGCATTTCTGCCTCGCGAGCCTGGGCACGGTCGATGTCGTCAATCAACGGTGCCCCCCGTCTTGCCTGCCCCGCACACATTGCGGGCGAAGCTCTGCAGCCCGGTCACCTGGTCGCGGAGTCCGTCAGCCTCTGCTGCCAGCTCTTGATATGCGCCGCTGCTTTCTCCGAGTAGCTCTCGGGCGGCACGGGCTTCGCCAACGCAGGCTGCAAGTCCGGCATCGCCTGCTGGGTAGGAATTGGGGCGGTTGTTGAGGCGGGCAACTTCGGCGCGCAGGCTGCGCAAAGCAGCAGCGGCAGCAGCATCACGAGCGCGGCGCGCGGCCTCGCGTTGAGCATCTTCATGGGCGGTCCTTTCGGCATTGCGGAAACGGGTGGCGTTGTCGCGAGCAGTCGCTGCGTTGCGCGCGTTCTCCTGGGCGTCCCAGGCGTGTTGCACGCGGGCTGCGCCCTGCGCATCCCCCTTGTTGATCAGGTGGGACTGCAAGGTCTTAGCGCCCACGATGAGGGCGCAAGCAGCCAGGCCCCAGGCAATCAAGCGTGCGCTCATAGGCCCGGCCCCCACTGCAAGTAGCGTGGCTGGATCACCACCAGGATGCGGTGGGGGTAGCCCAGGTTTTCTTTGCAATGCACGGCTGCGCGGCGGGCTTTGCCGCAAGCCGCATCGACCTGGGTCCGCGAAGGCTGAGCCAGCCCGGTACTGGCGGCCTCTTGTTGCCAATGGCCGAGCCCGCCGTTGTAAGAGCGCAAAGCGACCCACATGCGGTCGTGCGGCGAATAGCGAGCTGGTGCACGGTCGTACAGCCAGCGGTCATAGGTGACCAGCGCGCGAAAGGACCACGCCGGGTTGAAGGGCTGCTGCGATGCCAGGTCAGGGTGCAACCCAGCAATCCACTTGGTGGTGGCGGGCATGAACTGGGCCAAGCCCTGTGCCCCCACGTGGGACACTGCATCAGGCCGCCAAGCGCTTTCCTGGTGGATCTGGGCAGCAAACACAGCCACCGGGGCTTCCATACCCCAGGACGCGTGTGCGGTGCGTACCAGCAGCGCGCGGTGTTGTAGCGCGGCCTGCGGGATCTGTGCGTGGGCCACAGAGAAAGCAGCCATCAGCACAAAAAACCATAGCGCAAACGTAAAGCAGCTGAATGCAATGGCAACGCGGCGAAGGATGGGGGCAGCAAGTCCGGGGAACATGCTTACAGCCCCGCCGCCACACCAAGCACCACGCAGCCAACCACAATGGCCCGCCGCAACTGCGCCACGCAGTAGGCGGCCATGTACTCGGCATTGGCGATGGGGTAGTCCACATCACCCTCGGGCTCTTCCGTGCCCTTGCGCCAGTCACGCCAAAGGAAGGAGTCAGGCCGTGCGTAGGGGAACAGCGCGCGGTCGAGCCAGTAGCCGATCACGGCGGCTAGCGCAATGAGCGCGGCCTTGTAGAGCACCACCGGCAATTGCACCGGCGACACCACCGCGATCACCGCCAACAGCAGCATCGCGAGCACTATGAAAAGGCTGCTGCGCGGAGCACGCAGCCAGATAGGGATGTGGTCTTTGAGCGTCATGCACGGCAGGATGCCGTGCACACTTAAGCGACACTAAATGGAGCGCGCCATTTCTATTGCCAATGCTTGCAACATCGCAACATCAAGCGTTGCAAGGCCAAGCTGCAGGTGCCGAGTTCAGCCGTTTTTGTTTTCAGGCAGACTCATCCGCTCAAAGAGATTGAGTAAGACCTCTGCAACACGAGCGACTGCGAAAGCAGCGTAAATGGTGCTCGAGACAAGCAGCGTAGACCATGGCTGAGATACTGCTGTTCCATCACTTGGCAGAAAGAAGAACAGGAGCACACAGGCTCCGGCCAGCGCTAAGCACCCCAAAATTGCCGAACGCAGATATCTATGCACCCCGGGCATGTGGCCACCCTCATGCAACTGTCGGCCTGTTTGGGTGCTCCCAATTGGGAGGAGGATTGAAAGGGCGGTTGTCAGGAAGCCAGCACAGATTGCTGCGGCAGACAACAAGGCACCAAGTAGTTCTTTCGAGTAGGCACTTGGAATGTCTAGCCCCGCGTACCACCATGCCCCAGCGCCGCCAGCCGCTGAAAGTAGCGGCCCCCATTGCTCAATTTTCAGGCGCAAAGACATAGTGAAAAAATTCAAATCCAGCCTAGAAGTGCCCTGTCTAGCATATCCCAGCGCGAATTGATCGTGTAACGGTGATCAACAACTTTGAGTTCGTTGGCCCCGAATCGACGCTTAATTTTGTGTTCAAGCAGATTGATGACCTGGTCCTTTTTACCTGTCGTTGGATCTTCGCCTTTGACCCTCAGTACCGATACATCGTCATTTTGAGCACGCAGCTTGTTGATCATGGACTTGACCGACTGGCTGCTAAGAAAGTTCAGCTTTTTCTTGCCGGTGTTAGCACCCAATGTGATGGAAACACGCTGAGCGTGAGCGGGCTTTGTCGCAAGTGCAAGTGCTGTGCCAACAGTACTCTGCGATGCTTCCAGGGCATCGACAGTAGCCGTGATTTCAACTGAAGTGATGTTCTTCAAGCCACCTAGTCGTGCCACGACTGTTGGGTCAAGTTTTGGGTTCACTGAGTATGCGAAATGTCTTGCGCTGCCTGGATCAACGGCGTTGAAATACTCTGCCATTCGGGTGGGGCCGATACCGGCATGGTTATGCAGAATCAGAAGCCACTTCTTGGAAGGTACGTACAGCGCTGCAGTCTCCTCTCCAAAGTCTTCATCTACTCGCATCTGGATTCCAGAGACCGGCACCGCGTTCCCGAGCTTTCCTGGCCCGACCTCGCGCTTCTTGACAAAGTCCAGGTGGTAGACCGCTGGCATGTTTGGATATAGCCCGGCAGGTATCTTCAGAACCTGCTCCAAACGAATGTCGCCACGCCACCGTTGATCCAAAGTCAGCTGATTGAACTCGTCCAAGGTATCACTGAGCTTCTGACAAGTCTGGGGTGTCCAGTCGACGTCAAAAAGATTTACGGTGACCATCTTTGCCATTCTTACTTCCTCTCTAGTCGTTTTCGTCGTCGGGGATAGGGCGCATTGATGCTGGGCGGCAAACCGTCAGTTCACACCCCACTCAAGCCGCTTCGCTTGAATCTTTGTCCAGTCAGCGCTGAACTTACCGTTGTCGAACTCACAGGCGGCCTGCTTGGTCACGAATCCACCAAAACCGTTGGTGGCGTGCAGTGTCATTCGGAGCACCCGCTTGTCCTCAAACTTGGGCTCGGTGTAGTAGGCGTTTGCAGGGTCACGCAGCAGCGGCTTGTACCAAGCCAGGCATTGATCCGCCTGAGCTTCCAGCGCAGACTTGGAGGGCGTTGCAGACTTCGGTGCCGGTTGAATTGAAGGCGCGGCAGTCTGAACTGGTGCTGGAGCAACGGGGGCGGCTGCAGGCACAGCAGGCTGGGTGAGGTTCCCACTTGCCGGGCGCACTTCGATCTTCTCCCCTTTGCCAGCACAGGGGGCATCCTGAAAAACCGTCTTGCCGTCAGGCCCGGTGCATTTGTTCACCGCCCAGGCTGGACCCGTCACAGCCAATACGGCAACAGATAGGGCAATCAATCTCAGCATGCGTTGTCTCCAGAAAGAATCTTCTCTACCCGCATTGCAGTCGCCTGGGGGAAGATGGTTGTGAGTAGCAGCGCCCTCGTGACGCAGAGATAAACGACACAGGTGACCAAAAGCGTGATCGGCTTCAGGAACGGTCCCGGCATCCTGTTCATGGTATCGACCAACGCGTAGATCAACACACTGGTCATCAGGACTGTGCCGGTCCACCCGACGGCCATATCCGTCTTTCGCGCGCTGGGCTTCAGCCGCTTCGCTGGCTCGGACCAAACAAGGGAGCCGAAGCGCCAAGCGCGGGACAGCTCCTTCCCGGTGAACCCGTGCTCCAGCATGAGCAACTCGAACTGCTCGCGCGCTTCGCGTCGGCAATCGATGCCGGTGTGCTTGAGGAAAAGCGCCTGCAGCTCCGACTCGGGGCGAGCGTGCACAACATGAATGTTGTTCACAACGTCGCGCCCAGCCACATCACCGGTCACTGTCCCGGTGAACACCTGATCACGGGCGCTCACCGCTTACCCCCACCCTTCACGATGTCTCGCCCTGCAATGTCGCCTTTTGGGGCTTTGTTGAAGACCTGCTGAGAGCCTTCGAACCGCGTTGAGGAGGCGCCAATCAGCGCGCCGAGCGCTGCTTTCCGAATCTCTGCAGACGCGGCCTGGAAATAGCTCAACAGCGTTTTCTCTTCAGCTGAAAGCACGAGAGGCGGGGGGCCTTCGCGCTCTCCCGTGAGCACATACCGGACGTCAACGCCTTGCATAGCAATGGCCGACAAGTACGCGGCGCTCGGTGAAGCCAGCCCTTTTTCGTACTTCGCCTGGGATTGCCGAGTCGCGCCGGGTACGCCTGCGGCTGCAGCAATCTCTGCGAAGTCGCTCTGAGTCTTGCCCATCGCTTCGCGCTCTTCCTTCAGGCGCTCACCGATGGAAATAAATATTTCCATAAACAGATTGCCAAATGGAAACAATTGGCTCCATAATTCAACACAACAACAGACAAACAAATGCAGCAGCGCCAACTGATGCACAACAAATAGGACGCCAACCACCATGGTCAAAACCCGCGCAGAAGTCCGCGAGGAGTTCGCCCGCAAAGGCTGGTCCATATCGGGCTGGGCCAAACAAAACGGCTACAGCCCCAACATGGCCATCGCCATCCTGGCCGACAACGAGGTCAACCCGCGCCTCAAGTGCCTGCGCGGCGATGCCCACAACATTGCGGTGCAGCTCGGCCTCAAAGAGGGCGAGATCTCCCGCGCCGTTGGTGTCCGCCAGCTCGCCGCAGCGTGAGGTCCAAAGTGGTGCGTTCTACACCCAATGTAACAAATCGCCGAGACCTTTTTGGCTTCGACGTCACGGTGCCAGTGCTTGGCGTTGGCTACGTGCGCCGTCCAGTGCATGCGCCAGTTCCTGCAGCGTGCGGCCTGCCACCTCAAAGCCCGGCAGCGGTAGTGCTGATCGCCATGCCTGAGCCAGTTGGGGGCCGTCTATGAGGCCCGCAATCTCCAGAGCCGCAGCGATGTGCAGCACGGCACGGCTCACGCCTTCAACGCGGCCCGCCAGTTCGTCGAAATCTGCTGTTTCCATCGTTTCCTCCGTTGCGATGGCTTCAATGTGCCAGCGCGCTGACTTCCACGGGGAAGCGATTTCGGAGCATGTGTTCGGAGGGCATTTCCAATGACCCGTGCTCCTTCGAAACGCCAGCGCGCCAACAGCTTGACGCACGCAATGCGCCTGTGCAAAGAGCACGCCCAGATCAAGCGGCACTTGAGCGTGGAACGCATTGCAGATCGCATGGGCGTCACACACGACAGCCTCTACAAATGGCTGGCCACTGGCCGCATGCCCGCAATCCTCATTCCGGCGTACGAGCTGGCCTGCGGGTGCCACTACGTGACCAACTGGCTCGCGGCCAGTGGCGGCAGCTTGGTGGTGGACATGCCCACCGGCCGCAAAGCTGAGGGTACTGAGCTGCTGGACATGAACAGCAGTTGCGCAGCAGCACTTCAGTTGCTCACCACCTTCTACGCAGCCCCGCAGGCAGCGGACCCCGAAGCCACCCTGGCCGCCTTGCGCCTGCATCTGGAGCAGGTGGCCTACCACCACCACAACGTGGCGCAGTACGCCACACCTGAACTGGAGTTTTGAGATGTCCGAAAAGAGCTACGCCCTCGCAGGACCCATTCGCAAGACCTGCGATCTGTTCCGCCTGCTGGCTGGGCATGAGGTGCTGGGCCTTGCCCCCGGCGAGATTGCCAAGAGCCTCAACGTGCCCCCCAGCTGGGTCAGCCAAAACCTGCCAGCCCTTGCCACCACGGGCTATGTCGAGCAGGTGAGTGGCACCAACCGCTGGCGCCTGGGCGTGCAGTTTGTGCGCATTGCCACCACCGTGGCCACCAACCTCAATGCCGCCAAGCGCCAGCTCGACGACGTGAGCGCTCGGTATTCCGTCCCCCTGTAACCCCAAACCGAAGAGAGCTTCATGGCCCGCAAAGAGACACCCGCCCCCGCATCCAAAGAGCCCGTCATCTTGGATGCGGTCATTGCACAGGACATCAGCGCAGCCAACCAGCTGGCCTTGATCACACGTGAAACCGAAACCCGTGTCCGCTCAGTTGCTCTGCAGATGGGCTACCAGCTTCCCGCCGACGCGACCGACCCCGATCTGATCCAGCGCGATATTGCCGCCAACATGCGGCGCAGCGTAGAGGCTTGCCTGGAGGTGGGGCGCGGTCTGGCAGTGCTGAAAGCCGCTTGTGAGCACGGCAATTTCGTAACTCGCCTCGACGTTCTGGGAGTGGATAAGTATGTGGCGGCCCGCTTTATGCAGTCAGCTGCGAAGTTCGCAAAGTTGCCGACGTCGGCAACTTTGAAGGCCATCGGTAACCAGTCCAAGCTCTTCGAAATGCTCGTCCTGGACGACGAACAGATTGAAGAGTTAGAACTCACCGGTCAAACGGGCGAGCTGTCTCTGGACGATGTGGCCACCATGTCCGTCAAGGAGCTGCGCGCCGCAGTCCGAGAGGTGCGGGCCGAGAAGGCAGCCGTGGACAAGGTGCTGGCCGACAAGAACACCGCGATGGACAAGCTGCGCGCCCAGGTCAAGCGTATCGCCACCATCCCGCCCGACGACGCCCTGGCGGACCTCCAGCGCGAAGCCACCTCCAACATGAACGACGCCCTTGGAGCCATTCGCGGTGGGCTGCGGGCGGCTCTGATCGCCATGAACAACCACGGTGACGAACGCGGCATGCACAGCGTGTTCATGGCCGGTTTGGTGGGCCAGGTCGCCGCCGAACTCGCCACCCTGCGCGAAGAGTTCAACCTGCCCGACGTCTCCAACGCCGCCGACGCTGCCCTAGCGGGCGAAGTGGCGCAGTGGGCCAAGTAATCGCGCAGAGGCCCACCACCCCATGTCGCTCAACCCCGTGATCGTCGGCCGCCTGGCACAAGTGCTCCAGGCCGCACAGGCGGCTCCACGCGGCGGCAAGCAGGCCATCTATGCGGCGGCCTGCGCCGAGCTGGGAATGAGCACCGCCACCTTGCACCGCCATCTTGGAAAGATCACCGTGAAGCCAGAACGCAAGAAGCGCAGCGATGCAGGCGATGTGTCGCTGACCCGAGATGAAGCCGTGGCCATCAGCGCCGCGCTCATGACCAGCCACCGCAAGTCCAACAAGCGCCTGATGTCCATCGGCCAGGCAGTGGAAGTGATGCGCGCCAATGGCGAGGTGCGTGCTGAACGTGCCGACCCAGCCACCGGCGAGTTGGTCCCGCTCAGCGATAGCGCCATTGCTCGCGCACTGCGCCACTACAACCTGCACCCCGACCAGCTCAACCGCCCCACGCCCGCCGTGGAACTCAAGAGCTTGCACCCCAACCATGTCTGGCAGGTCGATGCCAGTCTCTGCGTCCTCTACTACCTCAACGCCCGCACAGAGGCCGAGAGCGGCCTGCAGGTGATGGAGAGGGACAAGTTTTACAAGAACAAGCCCGCCAACCTCAAGCGCATTGAGGCTGATCGGGTGTGGTCCTACGAAATCACCTGCCACCACAGCAGCAGCGTCTACCTCCAGTACGTGATGGGCGCAGAGAGCGGCACCAACCTGGCCGACTGCTTCATCAACGCCATTCAAAAGCGCGAGGGCGACCCTTTCCACGGTGTGCCTTTCGTATTGATGATGGACATGGGCAGCGCCAACACCAGCGGCCTGTTCACCAACCTGGCCCGGCGTCTCCAGGTCAAGACCATCGCCCACGCACCGGGCAACGCCCGTGCGACCGGCCAGGTCGAGAAAACCCGCGATTTGATCGAACGCAGCTTCGAAAGCGGCCTGCGCCTGCGCCCCGTGCGCAACCTGGCCGAACTCAACGCCCAGGCCCAGCGCTGGGCCCGCTGGTTCAACGCGACCAAGGTGCACAGCCGCCATGGCAAGACCCGCTCCGAAGCGTGGATGGCCATCACTGCCGATCAACTGCGCGTGGCGCCACCGGTCGAAATCTGCCAGGCACTGCTGACCGAGTCACCCGAGACCCGCAAAGTGACGGACTTCCTGACTGTCTCCTACAAGGGGCGGGAGTTCGATGTGCGTGGCGTACCGAACGTGATGGTGGGCGAGAAGCTGCACATCACGCTCAATCCCTGGGTGCTGGACGCCGCCATGGTGGTGGATACCGATGCCGACGGTAACGAAGTCCTCCACAGCATCCCTCTGGTCGTTCGCGACGAAGCCGGTTTCCGCACCGATGCAAATGTGATCGGAGAAGACTGGAAGCGCCCAGCCGACACCCAGCTGGAAGCCAACCGCAAGGAGGTGGATCGCTTCGCCTACGACGCCACAACAGATGCTGAGGTCGAAGCCAAGCGCAAGGCCAAGGCCGTGCCCTTCGGTGGCCGCATCGACCCGGGCAAGGTCATCGACCAGGCGCCCGAGCGCACCTTCATGCCACGCCGTGGCACCGACTTGGCACCAGCGGTCACAACCACCCGCACAGCAGCTCCCGAGCGCGTGCTGAACGGCTTTGAAGCCGCTGCCGAGTTGCGCCGCAAGGGCTTGGAAATGACCCGCGAGATCACCGCCAACCTACGCGCCTGGTACCCCCAAGGCGTGCCCGAGGGAGAGCTGGACGCACTGCACGCCCGCCTTACGGTGCGCAGCGGCCTGCGAGTGGTGGCTGGAGGTGCGTCATGAGCTTGGCCCTCGTGTTCGACGCCCTGGGCGTCAGCCAGGCACAGGTCCGGCGCGACAGCGGCCTCAGCCGCTCTGCGCTGAGCCGCCTGGTAGCGCACGGCGTGTGGCCTGCCCGTGGCGAAACAACGGCCCGGAAATCCCTGGAGAAGTGCCTGCGCAAGCACGGCGCAACCCCTGCCCAGTTGCTAGCACTCTTCACGCCCGCAAAGAAGTTGGCCCCGGCGAGTTCGTACCTCGACGGGGCCGCCCCTGAAGTCCCGAAACCAACCGAAACCCCCGAGGAGGAAATCATGCTACTGCAAAATGAATCGTTGTCCCCAGACGCTCGCAAGCACTTCAGCCTGCCGCGCAACCCGTTTCTGGACGATGTGCAGAGCCCAGACGACGTACACCAGACCAGCAGCGTGCGCTACGTGCGCGCCACACTCACCGACTGCGCCCAGCACCACGGCTTCGTGGCTGTGGTGGGCGAGAGCGGCGCAGGCAAAACCACGCTGGCCGAGGACCTGGAAGAGCGCATCAAAGCCGACAAGCGCGACATCGTGATCATCCGCCCCTACGTCCTGGCCATGGAGGCCAACGACCAGAAGGGCAAGACGCTCAAGTCCAGCCACATCGCCGAGGCCATCGCCGCAGCGCTGGACCCCCAGCTCAAAGTGAAGAGCAGCCCCGAGGCCCGTTTCCGCCAAGTGCACGAGCTGCTCAAGTCCAGCCGCCGCGCAGGCCGCCGCCACCTGCTGGTGATTGAAGAGGCCCACTGCCTGCCCAGCGCCACGCTCAAACACCTCAAGCGCTTTATCGAACTCAAGGACGGCATGCAGCGCCTGGTCGGCGTGGCCCTGATCGGCCAGCCCGAGCTGCGCGACCGCCTCTCCAGCCAGAACGCCGAAGTGCGCGAGGTGGCCCAGCGCTGCGAGATCGTGGAGCTGGAGCCGCTGGACGCCGAGCTGGAGAACTACCTACGCCACAAGTTCGCCCGGTTCGACCTCAAGTATGAGGATGTCTTCGCCCCCGACGCGGCCGACGCCATCCGCGCCCGCCTGGTGCACATCCCGCGCGGTGGCAAGCCCACCGACGCCCGCAGCGAGTGCTACCCCCTGGTGGTCAACAACCTGGTCTGCCGCGCCATGAACGCCGCCGCCCGCGCTGGCTGGCCGCAGGTGGACGCCCAGGTCATCGGGAGCTGCTGAGCCATGGCCATCTACCGCATCAAGATCACCATGGCAGACGGCTCCAGGGGCCGCTACACAGGCATCTTTGCCGATGGCGTCGAAGCCATCGTGCAAACCCTGGCGGACTTCCCGGAGGCCCGCAGCGTGGCGGCCCTGTTCATCAAGAGGGCTGAAGCATGACCAGAACCCGCCGCTCCTGCAACGACCTGGGTGTGTGCCACGGCCGCAAGAACCAGGGCTGCGCCTGCCACCACGACACCGAGACCTTGCCGCCTGGCGGCTATTACTTCGCCCCTGGCGCCATCGATTGCCCCCGCCGAAGCAACAAGCGCCTCAAAGGCTGGCAGCGCCTGGTGCTCGACGTTGCTGGGTGCCTGGCCGCGGCGGGCTTGATTGGCTTCATTGCCGGGGTCTTGCAAGCGAGAGGATGGCCGCAGTGAGTGCAGATCTGTCCTGCCCCGTCTGCGGCACCGAACTGGACCTGGCCGTGCTGTTCTGCCACGAGCATGACCAGCACGCTCTGGCGCGGCTCGCGGACGTCAGCATTCCGCTGGGCGCCCGTGTGCTGCAGTACATCGCGCTCTTCTGCCCACCCAAGCAGCGTCTGACGGCCGCCAAAAAGATCAAGTTGATCCTGCAGCTGCTGCCCGACCTAGAGCGCCAGGCCATCACCCACAAGGGCCGCGACTGGGCGGTGCCACTTCCCGCCTGGGCCCAGGCCATCGACCAGATGCTGGCCGCCCGCGATGGCGGGCGCCTGGAGCTGCCCATGAAGGGGCACGGCTACCTCTACGCGGTGCTCGCCAGCATGGCCGACAAGCACGAGGCCCAGGTAGAGCAGCAGCGTGAGCAGGACCACCGCGTCCGCCCTCAGCGCGACACCGTCCAGGTGCGCGGCCAGTCCTTGGACATCAGCACGGCCTTTGATGTTGCCGTGGGTGGAAAGGACCCGGCACTTGCCGACATCGAGAAGCGGGAGCGCGCCGCCGCGCCTATCCCCTCAGACATTCGTGCACGCATTGAAGAACTCAAGAAAGGCAAACAATGACAACCCTCCAAGACATCCAGAAGCGCGCAACCGCCCTGAGCGAGTGCCGCGACCGTCTGTCCACCCTGTTCCTCACTCTGCAGGGCAACCTAGACACCGTGAAGAACGGCTCCATGGCAGAGATCAAGCGCGTGGCCCGCCAGGTCGCCCGTGAGCACAACGAACTCGTGGCGGCCATCAACGCCCACCCCGAGTTGTTCGAGAAGCCCCGCACCTATGTGGTGGAGGGCATCAAGTTCGGCATGCAGGCGTCCCAAGGTTCGCTGGAGTGGGCAGACGATGACAAGGTGTGCGAGCGCATCTATGCCCTTGCTGAGTCGGGCGACATCCCGGCCGACCAGGTCGAGCTGCTCGTCACAGTCACCAAGAAGCCGGTAGCCAGCGCCATCCGCCAGCTCTCCCCCGACCTGCGCCGCCGCATCGGCGTGCGCCTGGAGGGCGACGGCGACCAGCCCCTGATCAAGAGCGTGGACAGCACCATTGAGAAGGCTGTCACCTCGGTCATCAACGCGGCCATCAAAGAAGCCCAGGCGGAGGGCGCGTGATGCGAACCACCCCTATCGACCGGGCGAAGGCCGCCATGGGCTACCAGACGGCCATGCAGCGCCCATGCTGCCGCAACTGCCAACACGGCGAACAGGCCACCCGCACGGGCGCCTACAACGACGTCTACCCATGGCGTTGCAACAAGGGCGGCTTTGGCACCACGGTGCAGGCTGTTTGCAATCAGCACCAGCCGGTCCTGAAGGGCGGTGCAGCATGAACTTGCAAGAACCCGTTCTCAACGCCTTTGAGTCCGTCCGCCCACGTGGCATCGACGCACCGAGCGCTGCGCCCCGTCCGCACAAAGTGGGCCGCGCGCCCAACCTGCTGCCGGGGTCGCAGCTGCGCGACATGGCCATGGACAGAAATGGCAAGCGCCTGGTGCCACTGGCGCCGCGCTTGCACACCGGAATGGTTGTCGTGGGTCGTGAGCAAGACCAGGCCGCGAACGACAAACGCCGGGCGATGAAGCAAGCAGGCATCTGACCACACGCGCAACCGGCCGCCTTGGGGCGCGACAGGCCGGTGTGGCAAGCGGTGGGTGCCACGGTGATTCCACAGGCCGCAACTACCGCAGGTGCCGAGCGCCACCGTGTTGATGTCCCTTTCCATCACCACGGCCTCCACCCCGCAAGGGGCTGGCGCGGCGATACCCGGTTTCCGGTGTCCGACAACACCGGTTCTTTTGAACACCTTGAAGGCATCGGGAAAAGGCTGAAACCCGTCCCAAATCGTCCCAAATCAATTCTCCGGGGCAGTGGCGCCAAACCGGCGCCGAGGCCCTCAAACGCAGCAGGATCAAAACAATGAACGTCGCCGCCTTTTTCCTCTCCAGCCTGGCCGCAGCCTTCGGCATGCTTGGCGCACTGCTGCTGGCCATGCCCGCATATCCCGGCTGGGGCTTCGGTGCGTTCCTGGTCAGCAACATCGGCTGGCTCACGGTGAGCGCCTGGCAGCGCCAGTGGCCCCTGCACGTGCAGCAGTGGGTGTTCCTGGCTTGCAGCTTACTCGGGCTGTGGAACTGGTGGCTTGGCCCCCTGGTCCTCGGGTGATCGCCATGGCAAACCACATCGCTGCAATCCACGTTCTCAAGTCCAAGCTCCAGCTATCGGATGACGACTACCGTGCGCTGCTCAAGGGCCTGACGCAGAAAACCAGCACCAAGGACATGAGCGACCGCGAGCGCCAGCAGGTGCGCGACCACATGCAAAGCCTGGGCGAGCGCATGGGTGTGGTGAAGGCTGCGCCACGCCACTCTGCCGCACCGCGCAGCTTCGCGGCGGCCAAGGCCGCAGCCAGTCCGCGCGAACGCAAGGTGTGGGCGCTGTGGAACCAACTGGGTCGTGATGGCGTGGTGCACAACACGAGCGCTACAGCACTGAATGCCTGGGTGGAGCGCACGGTCCACGTGAGTGCCTTGCGTTTTGCCAACGAGGCCCAGCTGGACTCCTTGATCGAAGCGCTCAAGTCTTGGCTGCAACGCGGAGGCCCTCATGGTTGAGATGTTCGAGCGCATGGACATTACGGATATGGCGCCCGCTCAGATCCAGCCGCTGGAAGCGCTGATCCCTCCCGGCTGGCCTGACACCTGGCGCGAGCTGGCCACAAGCCACTATGTGACGCTGGTTTCAGCGCCTGGCGCTGAAACTGTCGAGATGGCATCCCTTGCCCGCCTCGCCATTGCCTTGACTTTGGGAATTGCCCAGGACCTGGGTGGAACGCAGCCCTACATTCCGGTCGGCGCTGAGGTGATGAGCAGCGCACGTGCACGCCGCGTTGTTGACTTGCTCAAGCAGGGCAAAGGCTACCGCCAGGTGGCCGACACCACGGGGCTGACCGAGTCCCGTGTTCGACAAATCGAATCCGAGTGGCGCAAGCAGCAGATTGCGCTGCGCCAGGGGCAGCTGCAGCTAGACTGAGCTTTAGTCCCAGGCTCCCCAAAAGGCCCCGCCCGCCTCGCGCGCGCGGGGCCTTTTGTTTGCTGCAAATCTGTGGAGTGCTCGATTTAACGCGCCAGGCCATGCCGCACGACAGTGCGGTCCATGCCTTCCAAGAAGCCCACCACCACACCAGCTCAAGCCGTCACGCTCCCTGACGGCATCGAGATCTTCCGACCAGGTCGCCATATCGACGATCAGGGCGTGGCGCACAACTTCAGCGATGCCGATGTGGACGGCATGGCAGCGAGCTATAACCCGGCGCTGCGCGAAGCCCCGCTCACCGTGGGCCACCCTAAAGACAACCTCCCGGCCTACGGCTGGGTCAAGGCACTTGCCCGCAACGCCGATGGCGTGCTGGCCATCACTCCTCACAACGTGGAGCCGCAGTTTGCGGAGATGGTTGCGGCCAAGCGCTTTCCCAAGCGCAGCGCCTCGTTCTACCCGCCCCAGGCTCCAAACAACCCGACGCCCGGCAAGTGGTACCTGCGGCACGTGGCGTTCCTGGGTGCGCAGCCCCCCGCCATTGCTGGCCTCAAAGACATCCAGTTTTCTGAAGACGACGCAGGCGGCGCCGTCTCATTTTCCGAACCCGTATCCGCCGAACCGTCAACACAGGAGCCCGACGACATGAGCACAGCACTGCAAGCCCAGCTGGACGAAGCCAACAAGAAACTCGCCGCTGAAAAATCTGCCCGCGAGAAGGCTGAAGCCGATGCGGCCGAGGCGAAGAAGAAGGAAGACGCCGCCCGCGCCGAGTCCGCATCGTTTGCCGAGAAGGCCCGCGCGGACCGCAAGGCCAGTTTCGTTTCGTTCGCAGAAGCACAAGTGACAGCTGGCCGCCTGCTGCCCAAGGACAAGGCCATGGCCGTAGCCACGCTGGAAGCGCTGGCCGATGCCCAGCCGGTGGAGTTCTCCGAGGGCGACACCACCCGCAAGGTCAGCCCCGCGCAGTGGTTCCAGGACCTTTTCAGCAGCGCTACGCCCGTTGTGAGTTTCGGCGAGTTTGCCGGTGGCAATGGCGTCAACCAGGCGCAAGTCGGCGCAGCCAAGGGCAAGAGCGACGCCGAGATCGACAAGGCCGCCAAGGACTACATGCAACAGCACAAGGTGAACTACTCCGAAGCGCTGACGGCGGTCACCACTTCGTTCACGAGCTGATCCGCCGAGCCAAGCACCCCAAAGCACCACTTCGCCACCACCCAACCAGGAACTGACCACCATGGCCATGACCCCCGCCGAGATCCGGCTGAAACAGAACCCTATCCTGACCAGCCTGCTGCTGGGCCTGGGCCAGGGCACCCACATTGCTGAAAAGCTCTTCCCGCGCTTGCCGCAAGCTCTTTCCAGCGTGACACTGGCCCAGCTGGGTGACGAGCGCCTGCGCCGCTACAACCTGCGCCGCGCGCCTGGCGGCCCCACCAAGCGCGTCAACATCAAGTACGAAGGCAAGACCTATTCGGTCGAGCAGTACGCGGTGGATGTGCCCATCCCTCGCGAGCTGTTGCGTGAGGCTGACGAAAGCCGCCGCCTCAACGTAGGCAACTACCTGGATGTAAGCCGCATCGCCATGGCCACGGCGAACGACATTCTGGCGCTGGACTACGAGATCGACGTGGCCACGCTGGCAACCACTCCAGGCACCTTCGCCGCAGGCCACGTGCTGGCTTTGGCGGGCGCCACCAAGTGGAGCGCTGCTACCGGCACACCGGTCACCGACATCCGTGCCGCAAGCGACGTGATCCGCAAGAAGATTGGCAAGCGGCCCAACAAGCTGACGCTGTCGGCCGACGCAAAGAGCGCGCTGGTTACCAATGCCGAAGTGCGCTCCTATCTGCCTTCCACCCAAATGGGTCCGGCCACCCATGATCAGCTCAAAACCATTCTGGAGGTGGATGAGATCGTGGTGGGCGACGCCGTGTGGATCGATGAAACCGACACGGGCCGCGATGTGTGGGGCAACAACGCCATCCTGGCCTACGTTCCCACCATCGGCGGCGGAGGCAGCGCTGATATCAGCTTGGCGCAGCCCGCTTTCGGCTTCACCAACGTGATCGAAGGCCACCCGTTCGCCGAGACCCCGTACTTTGCCCAGGACGGCTCCAAGTCCTGGATCTACGGCGCCACCTACGAACGCCGCCCCAATGTGGCCTACAACACCGCCGCATTCCTGTTCACTAACCCGAAATAGCCCGCCGCAGGGGCTGTTATGCAGCCCCACTTCTATTGAGCGAGAACCCCCGGCGGCGGCTGTGCCGCCGGGCCTTCCATACCCGAGGAATTCACCCATGAGCAAATTGATCGCCCTTGTGGCCACCGCAGTGATGGTGGGAGGTGTGCGCACCGTCATTCAACCCGGCGAGGAACTGCCCGATCTGGGCAAACACGACGAGCGCGAGCTGCTGAAGTCGGGTGCGGCAGAAAACCCAGCCGACAAAGCAGCCCTTGCAAAAGCCGAAGAGCGCGCGGCGGCCGAGACCGGCGCCGAGTTCCAAGCT
Organism: uncultured Verminephrobacter sp.; assembly: GCA_964466605.1. Lineage (GTDB taxonomy): Bacteria > Pseudomonadota > Gammaproteobacteria > Burkholderiales > Burkholderiaceae_C > Acidovorax. The sequence continues at coordinate 23,134 of CAYXSL010000011.1, read as the reverse complement.
GCACGCGAGCGCGCACTCCAAGCGCATGCGTCCATCAGCGAAAACAGCAGCTCGGCAGCTTCAGACCAGTCCGCCAGTTCCACGTCGATGAATTCTGCGCCGCCTTCCAGCTCGACCACCACGTCGGTGGATTCCGCTCAGTCTTCCAGCTCAACTACCGCGCAGCCACCTTCGAGCCCTCCGGCTCCCGCTGCAAAGCAAGCGGCACAGGGCAAGGCTGCAGCAAAAACGCCCCCGCGCAAGTAAGCGCTGGACATCGCAACCGCCCTAACTCCCGGAGCTATTCAACATGCCATCGCAAAACAACACGGGCCGCCAGTTCGACAAGCAGCACTCGGTGACCATCGTGGCAACCGCCGCTCTGGCCGCCAACCGGTTTGCCGCCTATGACGGCGGCTACCCATCCATAGCTGGAGGCGCCAAGGACTGCCAAGGCGTCACAGAAAACGCCGCTGAAGTGGGTGAGGCCGTCAGCCTGACCACTGGTTACAGCGCTCTGGTCGAAGCGGAGGCTCCCATCGCCTTCGGCGTGTATGTCAAGGTGGGCACTGACGGCAAAGCCGTCACCGGCACGGCAGCCGACCACTGCGGGCGCGCGCTGGGTGCCGCAACCCAGGCTGGCCAGCTGTTCGAAGTGCAGCTCTACAAGCACGTGCACGCCTGATAAGCCTAGGCGCAGCAGTCAATGAACTACGCCACTGTGCAGGACATGGTCAGCCGCTTTGGTGAGACGGAGCTTGTCCAGCTCACGGACCCGGACCTGCAGGCCGTGAATACACCCAAGGCCGAGCGAGCACTGGAGGATGCCCAGGCATTCGCCGACAGCTTCATCGGCCGGGTGTACCGGCTGCCGTTGACCGGCTGCACCAAGCCTGCACCTGTTCCTGGAAACCCTGGAGCAGTGGAGCTGGTGGCGCCGCCTCAAATCACGCGCGTCGTGTGTGATGTGGCGCGCTACTACCTGCACAGCGACCTGGCCCCCGAGCACGAGGTCTACCTGCGATACAAGGCCGCCGAGCGTGAGCTGCTGCAGATTGCAGAAGGCAAGGCGGTGTTGTCATGTCCATGGGGTGGGGCCCCAGGCACCTTAGTTGCTGGCGACGCTCCAGGTGATTCCGAGGTGCACTACGGCTTTGCCCCGCGCAAGATCACCGACGAGACGTTGAGGGGCTTTGCATGAGCACCAGCGGCCAACCCGTTGAGCAGAGCAACAACTTCATGGCACTGGAGCCTCGCCTGGTGGAGCTGGCCCGCAGCGCCGTACAGGGCATGAGTCCGGCTGTGCACGTACTGACGGCTTCTGACCTGGCCGGTGTATCTGAAAACGCCCAGCACACGCCTGCAGTTCACATCGTCTATGGCGGTTACCGGGTTGTTGAAGACCTCGGCATGACCGTGAGGCTTGAGCACACATGGCTGGCTGTAGCCGCTGTCCGCAACGTGGCAAAGGCCCGCAGTGGTGCAGCAGCTCGCCAAGACGCAGGCCTGTTGCTGGGTCGGGTCGCTGAGGTCTTCCTTGGGGCCATTGTCCAGGGAGCAACAACGGCGCTCGCCATGGCAACCCCCCCGGGGGCCAGGTACTCCTCAGGATTTCAGTACATCCCCTCGGCCTTCAAGGTCGAGACCATTTTCCGCAAGAAGCAACCGTAATAGGAGCCCACATGGCAGCCATCGAAATCACCAAGCGCACCTACGCCCCCAGCGGGCTCGTGGGCAAGTTCTACGTTGCACCGTTCGCAAGCGGCGGCAGTCTGCTGGAACCCATCGGCAACGTTTTGGAGGCCAGCACAGAGCAGACGGAGGAAGTCGAAAAACAAGCGGACATGACCGTTTTGGGCGGTGGCACGCACGCCGAGATTCGCCGCGTCACAGGCGTGAAGTTCAAGGCCAAGATTGCTGACCTGAACATCGTGAACATGGCGCGCTCGCTGCTGGGCACGGTGAGTCCAGAGGATGCGGGCACGGTAGCTGATGTGCCAGGCGTTGTGCGCCGTGGCGCCCTGATCCCATTGCCGCACATCAATGTCACGAACCTGGTGCTGAAGAAAGGCACCGACGTGATTGCCTCCGCAGGCAACTACGACCTCCTTCCCGAGGGCATCTGGGTGCGCGCAGATGCCGCTGGCCTGGCTGATGCTGACGCTATCACCTACAGCTACAGCTATGCCGACCAGGTGGTGATCGAAGCCCTGACCGCCAAAGCCCCTGAGCTGCAAATTCGTTTCGCGGGTCTGAATGAAGCCGATAGTGGCCGCCCCGTGGTGATGGATATGTGGCGTGTGAGCCAGGGGGTTACCAAGCAACTGTCGATTGTCAAGAAGGGTTTTGGTGCCCTCGACGTTGAAGGCGAACTGCTGCAAGACCCATCCAAGGTGGGTATCGGCATCAGCCGGTACATGCGGACGATTCACGTCTAACCCCGTTCGCCCCAAGACAGGGCCGCCTGCCGCAACACCAGGCGGCACGCGGCCCATCCTTTTTCTCCCACTGCCCCCATCCTATGGTCCAACCTGTAGAAGTCGTCATTCAAGGAAAAGACCAAGCGAGTGGCGCTCTGAAAAGCACCGGGGACAGTGCTTCCAAAATGGGGGACTCGGTCGCCGATGCTGCGGCCAAGGCGGGCAACGCGCTGGGTGATCTGACTACTGCACTGGATGCCAAAACAGCTGCCATCAAAGCAGGACTGCAGGTAGAACAGAGCGAGATCGAGCTGCAGCGTCAGCACCTGGTGTCCAGCCAGGCTGAGCAGCAGGCCCGCTTGCTAGCCGCCCAGGCCAAGAACGACGACGCTGTTGCAACCCGTGCCAGCAATGCCCTGGCTCAAATTGAAGCCGACCGGCTCGGCCTGGTGGCCCGCGCCAAGCGCGCGGAAGCCAACGCAACCCAGCAAGCCACTGAAGCCCGCCGAGAAGAACTGGCCGCAGTCGGGCCGTTGACCGCCGCCCACACCCAGGAACTGCAGGCCGCAGAAAACTACACGCGCGCCCTTCGCGTTGAAGCGGCTGCGGCTGACCAGGCTGCACAGCGCACCCGGGAGATGGGTGCAGCCAATAGGGCTGCAATTGGTGCCACCGATCAGCTCAGCAGCCGTGTGGGGAACCTGTCTCAATTGCTGGGGCAGATGGCGGGCGCATTGGGCGCCGCCTTCACGTTCCGGGAGCTGGTCACTGCGGCTGCGCAGATGGAGCAGCTGCGCAGCGGTCTGACAGCCGTCACTGGGGATGCCACCAAGGCAGGGAAAGAGCTGGAGTTTGTCCGCCAGGTCGCCATCCGCATCGGGGCAGACGTCACCGAGGTTGGCAAGGCTTTCTTGAGTCTCTCAGCGGCAACCAAGGGCACCGCAGTAGAGGGAGAGCCCACACGCCAGGTGTTCGAAGCGGTGGCCACCGCCATGGGCAAGGCGGGCAAGAGCAGCGCAGAAACCTCCCTGGCCCTGCAGGCCATCGCCCAGATGGCCAGCAAAGGCGTCGTGCAGATGGAAGAGCTGCGCGGCCAACTCGGTGAGTCGTTGCCAGGTGCGCTCAATGCAACGGCCAAGGGCCTTGGCATCACGACCGCTGACCTCATCAAGCTGGTGGAAGAGGGAAAGATCGCCGCCAGCGACCTGTTCCCCGCACTTTCCAAGGGCCTCAATGAGCTGTACGGAGGTGCGCCCTCGGCGCAGACCCTGAGCCAGGAAATCACCAACGTCAAAAACTCGTTCACCGAGATGGCGGCGAACATTGGTGATGCTGGCGGCCTCTCGGCCTTGAAGACTGGCGCCGAGATCGCTCAGAGCGCCATCGTGCTGCTGGATGCATCAGTCGTCGCTGCGGGAAAGAGCATCGGCACCATGATCGCTGCCGTGGTGAACAGGGATTTCTCTGGCCTGAAACAGGCGTTCACGGATATCCAGAAGGAAGCCCAGGACAAGCTGCTGAAGGCTGCTCAGCACAACGAAACATTGCGTGCTGTCATCAAAGCCAGTGGCGACCAGGCTGCAATCACGGCATTGGCCCAGCAGGACCTGGCCGCCAAGACGCAACAGGCAGGCACCGCAGCGGCCACGGGTGCCAGTGACTTCATCAGGCTACAGAACGGGTACCGCCTGGTGCGGGAGTCCATCAGCGAGCAGATCACCGAGCAGGAAAAGAGCCTGATCGCTCGGGACGCCGAAGGCAAGGCCAGCGTGGCACTTGCAACAGCGTTTGGCACTGAGGCTGCACAGCGTGCGGCCGTCGCCAGTGCTACCGCGAACTCTGCCGCTGAGCAGGAAAAGTTGGCCCGGCTCAAGCTGACGGAGCTGGCCACCATGCAGGAAGAGCTGAAAGCGCTGAAAGCCGAGACAGCTCAACTTGCGGTGATTGATGACACCAAGAAGAAGCAGATCGCCGATCTGGAAAAGCAGATCGGTCTGCGCCAGCAGGACGCAGACAAGGCCGTCGCGCAGGCTCAGGCGGGCCGGTTGGCTGCTGAGCAAGCCAAGGCTGAAGCCGAGGCCTACAAGGACAACAGCGCCCGTGTGATTGAGCTGCGTGAAGCCTACGACCGCGCCAAAGCCAAGCTGGAGGAAGTGCGGGCGGCAAAGGCTGCAGGCCGGGCAACGACTGAAGACCTCACCAAAGCAGAGCTGGAGGCGGGCAAGGCCGCCCTGGTGTATCGGGACGCGCTGCAGGACCAGCTCCAGGCCATCGAAGCCAAGCGCAACATGCAGGCTGTCGAGATCGACGTGCAATCGACCGCCGTGCGCCTCGCGATTGAGCAGCAGCGCGCCATCTATGAAGTAGCCAAAGCCCGGGGAGACGAGAGCGCCGCCACGACTGCTCAAAACGAGATCCGGCGCCTTGAGATTCAGCTGCTGCAGCTGACCGCCCAAGCCAAGCGCGCGGAGGCTGACGCCGCCCTCGCCAGCGCAGAAGCCAAGAAGGCCGAGCTGATCGCTGCTGATCAGTACAACGGGGCGAAGAAGTTGGAGATCGAAGCGGCAATCAAGGCCGCCGAGGTCAAGCGCATGGAGGGCGATATCGCCGAGGTCACGGCAAACAAGCTGCGCAACCTCGCACAGGTGCAGGGAAGTTTGAAAGCCTCCGCTGACAACGCCACGGGCGCGATCTACAGCCAAGCAGCGGCATTTGAGCGCCTGGCTGAAGGCGTGGAGCGTGTCGGCCAGGGATACCGCAACAAGGATGGCTTCACATCCGACGCCAAGGGGAACGTCCAGCAGCAGTTCATCTGGACTCAAGCCTCGATTGTTGACTACCTCAAGCAGGCCGGACTGGACGAACTACTCGCCGAGCGGCTCTCGAAAGACTTCCTCGACAGCAACGGCGATGTGCCCTACCTCGCAACAGAAGCCCAGAAGCAATGGGCTGGCAAGTGGGGCACGTTGTCTGAAGCGCTGGGCAAGATGGTCGAGTTCTACAAGTTTGACGACACCGGCAAGCACCGGGCCAGTGAGATGCTGGACTTTGAGAAGAAGAGACGCAGCACCCCGCAGCTGCGGAACCGGCCACCAGACGACAACGGCGATGGCGATGGCGATGGTCGCAGCACCACTGAAGGCGAAAGAGGCGGCAGCACGCGCAGCAGCGGCGCCGGCAGCAGCACCGGGGCACCCGGCGCCACTTACGTCTCCAACATCACCATCGACGGCGTCCAGACCCCCGTGCGCTTTGCCGACTCAGAGAGCCAGGCCAAAGGCGAGGACCTGCTGCGCAAGCTCGCCCGCGCCAAAGGCGCCGCTGCCAGGTAACCCCCATGAGCATCACACTGACCTACAGCGGCACCACCGCATATCTGAGCGACCGTCTGCATTGGGCCGATGAGTTCGACTGGTCCCCGGTTGAGCAGGTCACCGCTTACAGCACCACCGGCCGACTGCTGGTGGACGTGGCCGTCAAGCAATCGGGCCAGCCAGTCACGCTGGAAGGCACCGACACCAACGCCTGGATCAGCCGCGCCCTGTGCAGCACCTTGCAGGCCTGGGCTGCGCTGCCAGGCATCCAGCTCGACCTTGTGCTGCGCGGAGCCACTCACCAGGTCATCTTCGACCACGCCAAGGGCGGCTTCAGTGCCCAGCCAGTCTGGAAGCTGCTCGACGACGAGATCACGCCTGAGCTGTTCTACCGCCCCACCTTCCGTTTTCTGAAAGTCTGATCCATGACCATCCTTGAAGGCGATATCAAGCTGCTCGCGTCCCGCGTGATGGACGACGTACCCGAGGGCGGCGGCGGCCCCACCGGCACCGTCATCCCCTACGGCGGCAGCAACCACATCTTCCGCGACATTACCGAAGCCGACCGGGCAGGTGGCAACGTGTCCATCATGCAGGTGCATGCAGCGGTGATGACGAACAACGCTGAGCCCTACATGGGCGCGAACTTCATCCTGTCCATGCCGCCCACCGACCCCAACGTGTCGGTCACCCTCGCGAAGTGCAACCTGTTCGCCCGTCGTACCGAGATCGCGGCGGCCATTGCCAACTACCTGATCAAGGCGTCCGAGTGGTCTGGCTACCTGCTGGAGAACCATGTCCTGGGCCAGAAGAACATCCAGCTCTTCCACCGCCCGGGCACCGCCACACCGCCCATCGGCCGCACCCTGGTGCTGATCTACAACGAAGGCCAGCCCGACGAGCGCGCCCAGTACATCCGGGTCACCAGGGTCACCACCGAGACGCGCACCTTTACCTACAACTCAGGCGGCGCGTTTGTGGACTTCCTGGGCTCGGTCACCCAGCTGGACCTTTCCGACAGCCTGCGCTTTGACTTCCCCGGTAGCCCACCCGACCGGGGCTTCGGGCGCGACCCCCTCAAGACCATGATCCGCGACACCTCGGTGGCGGATGCGGCGGAGTACTACGGTGCGGCCCCTACGGTGCTGGCCGCAGCCATCGGTGATTCGGTGGTGAAGGTGGACAGCATCTACACCCAGCTCGTGCCCAACTCGCGGACCGAGACCTCGGCCCTGGACCAGCGCCCGGCCGCCACGCGCTCCATCGTCCTGGCCGACGCCCCGCGCCGGGTGGAGATCGCCGCCGCTGCGCACACCCAGCGCATCAAGATCGGCCAGGAGAACCGGAGCTTCAACCACGTCTTCATGCTCAAGCCGCTGCCCGAGCCCGGCACGGTCACCGTGAGCTGGATGGCGCTGGGCACCTGGTACGAGCTGCAGGACGATGGTGCTGGCGCCTTCACGGGCAGCGGTGTGGGTCAGCTCATCTATGGCACAGGCAGCGGCAGCGTGACACTGCCCGTGCTGCCCGATGATGGCAGCGCGATCATTGTTCAGTGGGGCGAGCGTGTGGGCTATACCAACCGCAGCACGCAGGGCGCGGCCATCCGCGCGCCGGAGTATTGCTGGACGCTGGAGCATGAGGGTGTTGTGCCTGGCTCGCCCGTTTTCACTTGGTACAGCGCGGGCGTGCTGCGCACCGCCACGACCAATGCCGCAGGCGTCATCAGCGGCGATGCGACAGGCCGGGTGGACTACCCCAGCGGCACCGTGCTGCTGCGCACCGTGCACCTGCCCGACCCGGGCGACGAGATCAGCACGGCCTACGACACCGACGTCGTGGTCAAGGAGCTGCTCGCACCCAGCGCGCCAGATGCAGGCGGCTACATCACGCTCAGCCTGGCCCAGCAACCCGCAGCGGGCACCCTGCAGATCGAGTGGGCCACGGCCCGCACCACCAGCAACACCAGCGGCGGCAGCGTCACGCAGACCAGTGCGATCAAGAGCGCCGATGTGACCTACACCTCCCGCTCAGTGCCGGAGTACCGCGAGCCCGAATCCACCAGTGGCCTGTTCGTCAACTGGCCTCAAACCTCCTGAAGAGGCACAGCATGACCATCACCTACGTTCAACGCCCCTTCACCATCACCAACTCCAGCAGCAGCAACAGCTCGCTGACGCAGGAATCCGGCCGCACCACCGATGGCCGCGTCGTCGTGGTCCAGACAGTCACCGACGACGGCGCAGGCGCCTTCATCGGCGGCCTGGGCACCGTCAACTACGGGGCCAAGCAGGTCAACCTGCGCGCAGTCAAGTTCGACCGCAGCACCGAGTCGTACAAGAGCGACTACGACAACGCCACCGAGTTCGGCAACACGGTCGGCGACGGCAGCGGCAGCAGCAATGCCGACAGCCGCAAGGGTGCGTCCTACGGCACCACCAGCGTGGGCGAAGAAGTCCTGGCCGCCTCCAGCGTGGTGGCCCGCTACCGGGTGGCCCCTGCGGTGGTCACTCCCCGCACCGACAGCTTTGCGCCCGAGGCCATCGTCATCGACCTGTGCCCCTACACGTCTGACGCGGTGGTGCCCGGCAGCGTGCAGTTCGTCTGGATGGGCCAGACATACACCGACTTCGAGGGCGTGATCTACCGCGACCGCACGGGCAGCAACCCCGGCATCAACTCGGGCCGCATCGACTACGCGGCGGGCACGGTGCGTATGACTGACTACGTGGTCGGCCCCAACCCCGATTCCATCACCCTGCAAAGCCTGTGGACCCGGCGCAGCGCCTGGAAGACCGCCAGCATCTTCATGCGCACGCAGGCGGCCCCGATCAAGCCCACCGGCTACGTGCTCACACTCACCGACACCGCAGGCAACGCCCTCACGGCCACCGGTGACCTGAGCGGCAACCTGCTGGGCGCCCATATGTGGGGGCACATCGACTACCAGACGGGCGTGGTGGAGCTGCAGTTCGGCGACTTCGTGCTGGACTCCAGCCTCACCGCTGCGCAGAAGGCAGAGTGGTGGTACGACGCCGCCGACGTGGGCGCCGTGGAGGCGGGCAAGATCTGGCGCCCCTGGCCGGTGGACCCCACCACGCTGCGCTACAACAGCGTGGCCTACTTCTATCTGCCCCTGGACGCCGATATCGTTGGCCTGGACCCGGTGCGCCTGCCGCCCGATGGCCGCGTGCCCAAGTACCGGGTGGGCAGCTATGTGGTGATCGGCCACACAGGCGTGGTGCCCGCTGCCACCTACACGGACGGCCAGACCGTCAACTGCGCCCGCGAGCGCCTCTCGCGCGTGTACCTGGTCGGCGCAGACGGTCAGCTCATCCGCACCGGCTATGCGCCCAACCTGGACGCGGGCACCATCGCCATCACCGACGTGACGGACTGGGTGCAGCCGGTGACTGTGAAGCACCGCATTGAGCAGATGGCCCGGGTGGCCGACGTGCAGATCGACGGCACGCTCAAGCTCACCAAGCAGCTCGCCCACAACTTCCCGGTGGGGAGCATCGTCTCCAGCGCCATCATGGCGGGCAACCTGCGCGCCCGGGCGCTGCCGGTGTTCGACCAGCAGACCTGGGACGGTGTGACCTGGTCCGACGTCACGGTGGGCAACCCGGCCCCGTCCACCTACAACGACGGCGCCTTCCCGGTGGTGGTGACCAACGCGGGCGCCATGACCGAGCGCTTTGCCCTGCGCGTGCTCACCGGGGGCACCGACGTGGAGGTGATTGGCGAGCACGTGGGCAATCTGGGCACCTTCAGCCGCAACACCACCATCGCGCCCATCAACCCCGTCAGTGGCGCCCCTTACTTCACCCTGGCCGCTGCAGGCTGGGGCGCTGGCTGGGTGCCCGGCAACACGCTGTTCCTGCCCACCGTGGGCGCGTACTACCCCCTCGTGGCTATCCGCGCCACACAGCCCAGCGAGGCCATCGGCACCGACTACGCCTTCGAACTCACCGAGCGCGGCGACATCGACCGCGCGCCCACCAACCCCGTCATCTAAGCCGCAACCATGATCTACACCTTTGATTCCGCAATGACCGGCGCCTCGGTCCTGTCTGGCTCTGCAGGCGCGCTGCGCGCCGTGCTCAAGGCCTGCCTGGTCGATGGCTTCGGCGCCGGGGCCGTGGCATCGCTCACCGTGGCTGGGGGCATCGCCACCGCCAACTATGCGGGCTCGCATCCCTTCCGCGTGGGCAGCGTGGGCCAGTTCGCGGGCTCCACACCCGCAGGGCTCAATGGACAAAAGCCTATCCTGAGCACCACGGCCTCCAGCGTCACGTTTGCCGCGCCGGGCGTTCCTGACGGGGCGGCCACAGGCACCATCACCAGCAAGCTGGCCGCTGCAGGCTGGCAAGAGCTGTTTGCGGGCACCCTTGCCAACGTGCTGTGCCTCAAGCCCACCGTGCCCGAGGCATCGGGCTGCGTGCTGCGCGTGGCCGACACCGGCACCACCAACGCCCGGGTGCGTGCCCATGAGAGCATGACAGACGCCTCCACCGGCCCCGGCACCACGCCGCTGGAAGCGCAGGTGTCCGGTGGGCTGTATTGGCCCAAGAGCAGCGCGGCCAATGCCACGGCACGCGCCTGGTATCTGGTTGCCGACGAGCGCGCCTTCTACCTGGCCGTGGACCCGGCAGGCACGGGCCGATTCACAGTGATGTTCGCGGGCGATATCGGCAGCTTTAAAAGCGGCGATGCCTACGGCTACCTGGTCACCGGCAACGAAGCCGACCAGGCCAACGTCAGCACCGTGCCGAACGGCTGCGTGGGCTACTCGCACCGCAGCGCCCGGGTGGGCGCCTACCTGGTGCGTTCCCACACGGCCATCGGCCAGGCGATTGCCGCGCAGCGCATCGGCGCCCACCACAACGGCAGCACGGCCGATGCCTACGCGGGCACCTCGGGCTATTCGTGGGGCACGTACCCCAACGGCCCCAACAACGGCCTGTTGACCGGCCCCCTGGAGCTGGTGGCGCAGGGCATCCGGGGCACCTTGCCGGGCCTGCTGCACCCGGTGCAAGACCTGGGCGCAGCGTTTTCCAACGGCGGCAACGTGGACGGCACCGACGACCTGGCCGGGCGGCGCCTGCTCGCGATCCGCACGGCACCGCCCGCTGGCGCGGTGACCGCTGGGACCGTGTTCCTGGACACCACCGGCCCCTGGAGCCGCTGAGCATGGCCGCGCGTTTTTGGAGGCTCAGCGGCTTCATGCTGGGGGGCAACGACCTGGAGCTGGCAGAGATTGCGCTGCTCAACGGCACCACGCGCCTCGATGGCGCCGCCACCCTCACGGCCAGCCATGCGCCCATCGCGGGCACGCTGGCTGCGCTCAAGGACAACGACGTGGGCAGCAGCTGCCGTTTCGCCGCGCAAGCCGTGGCCTCGGCCGGGTTCTTCCTGCACTGGGACATGGGGTCTGATGTCGAGGTGGACGGGCTGCGCCTGGCTGCTGGCGCATCCGAGCAGCGCTGGCCTCAGTCGCTCTCGCTGGCCTATTGGAACGACGCACAGGGCTGGATGTTCGTGGCCGAGGGCACAGGTCTGCTGTTTCCCGGCACCAATGCCTGGGCTGCAGACGCTGTTGCGGGCTTGATCCCCACCACTTGGAATCCAGCGGATAAAGGGCCAGGAGTCACGTTGTCTGACGGCGATCTTTACGCCAGCAGCAGTTTTTACTACTACGCGGTGCGCAGCGTGCACGGGGTTTCGGCCCGGAAGTGCTATTGGGAGGTCTCTGAACTGACCGGCTACTCGATGCCAGGGATCGCGACTGCAGCGGCGCCGGTTGAGGTCTTGACGGCAGAAGGTGCGTACCCAGGCGCCAATGCGCACGGTTGGGGCTACTACAGCTACTCCACCGGGGTGATCTATCACGGCGGGGTCGAGGTTCTCAGCGGGTTGCCCACTATCGGGTCATTCACTGTCCTGAGCTTTGTTCTCGACATGGATTTAGGCACGCTGCGTCTGTGGTTTGACGGGGTGGACGCTGGCGTTGTGGCGTCTGGGATCGTCGGTCCCATTTACGCGTTTTTTGGGTCGGGCGCGAGTGCTACTTCAACCTGCCGGATGAACTTCGGCGCCACCACTTTTGCGCACGCGCCGCCTGCGGGGTTCCAGGCGGGTTTTGGCCCCACGCGCCTGCTGTTCCCGACGCAGGGAGCGCAGCAGGTGCGCCCGTCGCGCATTGCTGCGGGGTTGGCGGTCAGTGCCCCTGTGCCTGCGTTCTCCACCGAGGTCACAGTGCGTGCACAGATGGCCCGCGACGTGGAGTTTGGCGGCCAGGCGCGCATCTGGGGCACCACCAAGATCAAGGGCACGCCCAACGTGCCCACCAAGGCCCGGGTGGTGCTGCAGCACCAGCGCAGCAAGCTGCCGGTGCGCGAGACCTGGAGCGATCCAGTGACCGGCGCGTTTGAGTTTTCTGGACTCGACGCCAGCCAGCAGTTTCTGACGCTGGCCGAGGACGTGGCGGGCAATTTCCGCCCAGTGGCCGCCAGCAAGCTCGTGCCCGAGGTGTTGGCATGAGCGGCACCTGGCGCATTGGCCCCGCTACGGCCCTGGCCCAGTTGCAGGCCGCGATTGACCTGGCAGACGATGGCCCTGGCCCGAGCCGGGTCCAGCTCTTCACCACCGACCGCCATACCGCGCTGGACGGCGCAGCAGGCGACACGCCGCAGGCCGAGATCGTGCTGGCCGTGCCTTGCGCGTCCATCGTCGGCGGTGGGCTGGTGTTGCACGTGGCCGATCCGGGCGGCTCCCTGGTGTTGACCACAGGTATGCCCCGCTGGGGCCTGTGGGTCAACGCAGCGGGCGATATCGTGGCCGAAGGCAGCGTGACCGACGAAGCCAACGGCGGCGACTTCTGGGTAGCTGGCGGCACCACGCCGCTGGGCGAGACCAGCCCACTGCTGCAGGCCGGTGGCCTGGTGGTGCTGGGCACCACGTCTCTCACATAAGGGCCTGCGTGTGGCAAGCACCGATCTGCTCTTCGACCAGGCGCCCAACCCAACGGGTGGGCCGGTCGAGATCGTCTTTGGAGACGACGGCGGGGGCGGCACGCCTGACGTGGTCGAGCTGCATGCGGCGGGCACCATCACGGGCCTGCGCGGCCGCATCGGCGTGCGCGTGGCGGCCCGGCTTCGGGCTGCAGGCTCCATCACCGGCCTGCGGGGGCGCATTCGTGTGGTGTTCGACGTCAACGTGGAGCGACCCCTTGCCGCCACCACGGTCAACGGCTGGCAGGACGCCGCGCCCGTTCGGGCCAGCACCCAGGTGCGCTACGAGCAGGCCCAGCCCGTGCATGCAGGCGTGCAGGCCGTGTGGCAAGACGCCCGCACCGTGGGCACGCCCCACCAGGCGCGCTGGCAGCAGGCCCGGCCCCTGGCGGCCACCGTGCGCCAGGTCATGCAGCAGGCCCTGCGCCTGGGCAGCGCCCCGGCCCTGCAGCGCTTTGAAGACGCCGAGCGCCTGCGCTCCATCGCCCTCCAGGCCATGCAGCAGGCCCAGCAGCTCGCAGCGCCCCCCGTGCTGCAGCGGTTTGAAGACGCCACGCGGCTGCGCCACCTGGTGCAAAGCCGGTTTGAAGAGGCCGAGCACCGCCAGGCTTCCGTGCGTGACGTCTTCGGCCGCGCGGTGCCGCTGTCCCGCGTGGTGGACGTCCGGTATGAGGAGGCCCGCAAGCTGCCGCCTGGCGTCAGCGCACCCGTGCAGCCGCCTATCGAGACGCCTTGCTACGTGCCCGTTCTGCCCACGCACCTGGTGTTTGAAGACCTGGCCGACAGCAGCCTGCCTGCGGGTCTGGTGTTTGTGTGCGATGGCCATGGGCCTGGGCCGCAGCCTGGCGAAACCATCGTTGTCCCTGTTCGAAGGACTTACATCGTGATCAACAACATCACCCTGCACCGGGTGGACACGGGCGCCGAGCTGAATGCCCACAGCTTCAGCATGTCGCTGGACCACCAGTCCTGGACCTGGTCCTGGACGGCTTCACTGCACAACGATGCGGCCAATCACCTGGGCCGCGACAGCGCGGGCGATCCGGCCGAGCTGGCGGTGCTGGTCAACGGGGTGGAGTTCCGTCTGCGACTGGAAGGCAAGTCGCGGGACCGGCGTTTCAGCCCCACGCGCTGGGCTGTGTCTGGCAAGGGGAAGGCCTCGGTACTGGGCTCGGCCGACGCCCCCAAGCAGTCGTTTCGCAACCTGGTGGACCGCACGGCCCAGCAGCTCATGGCCGACGTGCTCACGGTGAACGGCGTGCCCATGGGCTGGACGGTGGACTGGGGCCTGGAAGACTGGCATGTGCCCGCTGGGGCCTGGGCGATGCAGGGCAACTACATCGACGCCATCAACGACATCGCGGGGGCGGCAGGTGGTTACGTGCAGCCTCACAACACGGCCGCCACGCTGCGGGTGCTGCCGCGCTACCCACTGGCGCCTTGGCACTGGGGCAGCGTCACGCCAGACTTTGAGATTCCGGCCCACGCGGCCGAGGTGGAGGGCACCGAGTTCATCGACAAGCCTGCCTACAACCGGGTTTTCTTGGGCGGCATTGGCGCCGGGGTCTTCGGGCCATTCACCCGGGCGGGCACCCCAGGCAACGTGATCGCCCCCCAGGTGAACCATGCGCTGATCACCCACCCGGACGCCCACCGCCAGCGGGGCATTGCCGAGCTGTCGGACACCGGCAAGCAAGAGCGGATCACCTTGAACATGCAGGTGCTGCCCGAGACCGGTGTGATCGTGCCGGGCAAGTTCATCCGCTACCTGGGCGACACCCCGGTGATGGGCATCGTGCGCAGCACGTCCATCGAGTGGAGCCGCCCACGTCTTCGCCAAACGCTGGAGATCGAGACACATGCCTAACGCCTACCGGGAGTTCATGGCACTGATGCCCGACCAGCCCCTGGAAGTGGGCGAGATCACCTCCATCGCTGGGGGCGTGGCCATCATCACGCTGCCAGGCGGCGGGGTGATCCAGGCGCGGGGAGAGGGGACAGCCGGGCAGCGCGTGTTTGTGCGCGCTGGCTTGATAGAAGGGGGGGCACCGACGCTGACGTATGTGTCGGCAGAGGGATAGAGCGAAAAAAGACGGGCGACCTGATCAGGTGCTGTAACACCTGGCCAAGCCCCCAACATGCAGGTATGAGCTGCAAGCCAGGCAAGACCCGCCACTCTCGCGAGAGCGCGTCGAGCCTATCAGAGTTTTCGTACAGAGAAACAGGCTTGCAAATATGGAAGAGATCAGGTGCGGCGCATGCAGCCGCAAACTCGGCGAAGGTGTCTACACCCGGCTGAACATCAAGTGCCCCCGCTGCGGGGCCATGAATTCACTGAGGGCCGAGAGCCCCACCTCAGAGCGCCATGGAGCGTCCAACGTAACTGGAACCCACCATGGCACCCATCATTCCCTGGATCGGCGGAAAACGCCGTCTCGTTGACCTGCTGCTGAGCAGGTTCCCAGCCCATAGCTGCTACGTCGAGGTCTTCGCGGGCGGGGCGGCGGTGTTCTTCGCTCGCAACCCCGCCGATGTCGAGGTGCTGAACGACGTCAATGGCGACCTGGTCAACCTCTACCGCGTCGTGACGCACCACCTGGAGGAGTTCGTGCGCCAGTTCAAGTGGGCGCTGACAAGCCGCCAGGTGTTCAAGTGGCTCCAGGAGACCCGTCCGGAAACGCTGACCGACGTGCAGCGGGCGGCCCGGTTTTTCTATCTGCAGCAGCAGAGCTTCGGCGGGAAGGTGGCTGGCCAGACCTTTGGGACTGCCACCACTGCGCCAGCCATCAATCTCCTGCGCATCGAGGAGACCCTCTCGGCCGCCCATTTGCGCCTGGCAGCTGGCACCTACATCGAGAACCTGGACTGGGCGGCCTGTATCGACCGCTACGACCGCCCACACACGTTGTTCTACCTGGACCCACCGTACTGGGAGACGGAAGGGTATGGAGTGCCGTTCCCTTGGGAGCAGTACCAGCTCATGGCCACCAAGCTGCGCGCGATCAAGGGCAAGGCGGTCATCAGCATCAACGACCACCCGGCTATCCGGGAGTGCTTCATGGGATACGACATGGAGGCGCTCAAGCTGGACTACACCGTGGGTGGCGGGGCGAACCGGGTGGAGCGCGGTGAGCTGGTCATCTACAGCTGGGACCGGGAGGCGGAACCTGCTGGCTTGTTCTGAGCCAGGCTGGGCCCGCGCCGCGCAATTCCTTTTCGTGGCGCGAAAGTAAACTGGCGGCTGTTTATCTCAGCGCTGCGGCTTCAAATATCGCGGCGCGCTTCAGGAACGCTGCGTGGGGCTGGAAGGGCCGGTCAGAACAAGGAGCCTTGCGGAGAATCCGCAGCCCCCGGCGCGGCGCGGGCACGCTCTGGCTTTGCAGGGACAACCGGCGCAGCGGGGGCGAGAGTATGCCCCACCGCTGGCACCCGGGCGACCGATGCCCCTGCCGCACCAGGCACTTCGCCCACCGGCACCAAGCGCCCATCGCCCGTGAGGAAGGCGGCATACACGGCCTCGCCCGGCATCAGCGCCGACACGGCTTCGCGGTAGCGCTGCAGCTGCGCCACCAGCGCCTGCTGGCGCTGGGGCTGGGCGGCGCTTTTGTAGTCCAGCACCCACCAGCCTGCCGCCGCGTCATCGGCATGTACTGCGCGGCGCAACACCAGGCGGTCAATGCGCAGGCTCTGGCCCTGGTAGTTCAGCGGAGCTTCGTTGATGGCGGTCTGCACCTGGGCCGGGTCCCAGGCCCAGGCGCCCTCCCCGGCCAGGATGCCCTGTGCCATGCGCGCGGCCAGCTCGGCGGCGGCGGGGGTGATGTCGTGGTCGCTGGCCAGCCGGGCGATGCGTGCGGCGGGCCAGCCGTGGGCATGCAGATCGGCCAGCGGGGCACCGGCCACACCGGCCTGCTCCAGCAGCTGGTGCATGGCGTCGCCCTGGCGCGACAGGGGCGTGGAGTCGCCATCGCCGGGCATGGCCACGGGCGCAGCACTGCTGGGGTCGGCGGCGGCCGCTGCACCCGGTTGGGCGCGGGCGCTTTGCAGGGCCTCGGGCAGGGGGCGCAGCGCGGCGATGGTGAAGGTGTCGGGGGTCGCCTCTGCTCCGGCGGCAGATGCGGGGGCAGCGCTCACGTCCACCTCGGTCACCAACGGAGCCAGCCGGTTCCACCAGCTGCCCGGCGCCGAATTGCTGGGCTGCACCGATGACAGCGCCAGGCAGTGTTTGGCGCGTGTCATGGCCACGTAGAGCATGTTCAGCTCCTCGCGGCTGCGGGCCTGCTGCTCGGCAGCGAGGGCATCCACCGCGCTGGGTGGCGGGCTCGATTCGCTGGCCAGAAAAACAAAGGCCGAGGGCGCGGACTGCTCGCCGGGCCAGTCCACCAGCACGCCCATGGTTTCGGCCTTTTGCGGGCGGGTGTCGGTGTCCAGCAGCAGCACGCAATCGGCCTCCAGCCCCTTGGCACCGTGCACCGTCAGCAGGCGGATGGCCTGCGCATCGGCCCGCCCGGGGGCGCGAACGCCGCCCTTCTTCATGGCGCGCACAAACGCATAGGGCGTGAGGTAGCGGCCCCCGTCGTGCTGCAGCGCAGCGGCCAGCAACGCACGCAGGTTGGCCTGCACGGCCTGGCGTTGGGTGACGGGCGCAGCGGCGGCGAAGCGGGCCAGCACGTCGCCGTGCTCGTAGATGGCGTGCAGCGCATCGTGCGGCGGCAGGCGCTGCACCCAGCCCTGGTATTGAATCAAAACAGCCCCTAGCGCTTGCATATCAAGCGGTAGCAGCTCACTTTTCAATAGCAAATCAAACCAGCTGCAACCCGCATGCTCTGGCTGGCGGCGCAGCACGGCCAGGGCCACCAGGGCATCGTCACCCAAACCAAACAGCGGCGACTTGAGCGCACGCGCCAGCGACAGGTCGTGCGTGGGCGAGACGAGCGCATCCAGCAGCGCCACCATGTCCTGCACCTCGGGCGCGTCGAACAGGTCAGACTTTTCAGGCTGCACGCAGGGCTGGTGCAGGGCGCGCAGGGCCTCTTGCATGGTGGCCAGGCGGTCGCGCTTGCGGGCCATCACCAGCACCTCTTTGGGCGGGGTGCCGCTGGCGATTTGGGCGGCCACCCAGGCTGCGGCCTGCGTGCATTCGCGCATGCGCTGGGTTTCTTCGGCCTCGTGGCGGGGTTCGGTGAGGCTGTCGCGCCAGGCCAGCGGGTCCCGGCTTGCGCCTTGACCGTCGTCGTCCGCATCGGTGATGGCGGGCAGGCGCAGCAGCTGGCCCGTGTGTTTCGATTCAGTGGTGTGGTCGCGGAAGCCGCTGGTCTCGTGCTGCGCCTGGGCCTGGCCCATGACGGCGTTGACGGCGGCAATCACGCCCTGCGCGTTGCGGCGCGTGTGGTCGCAGCTCAGAAGGTCGCCGCCCAGCCCTTCGCGCACAAAGGCCTGCGCGGCAATGAACACCTGCGGCTCGGCGCGGCGAAAGCGGTAGATGCTCTGCTTGGGGTCGCCCACGATGAACACGCTGGGCGCGGCAGAGCCGCCGCCCGAGCCCGCATAGCCCGCCAGCCAGGCATTCAGCGCCTGCCACTGCAGCGGGTTGGTGTCCTGAAACTCATCGACCAGCAGGTGGCGGATGCGCGCATCGAGCCGCTCCTGCACCCAGCCAGAAAGGATCGGGTCGGCCAGCATGACCAGGGCCGTGCGCTCCACATCGTTCATGTCCACCCAGCCGTGCTGCTGCTTGACGGCGGCAAACTGCGCAATCAGGCAGCGCGCCAGCTGGGCCATACGCTGCTGGTGCTGCCAGGCCTCGTGCTGGCGGCGAGCGGTGAGCAGGCGCTGCAGCTCGGGCTCAGCCTCTTGCGCGGCGGGGAACTTCTCCAGATTCTTGGAGAGGCGGTCTTCCTTGGCCACAAACATGGCTTTGCGCAGCATGTCCAGGCGCTGGTTCAGGTCGGTGCAGGCCAGCGCATCGATGATGGCGTCCGCCGCCTTTTGCGGGGTCTTGTTGGCCTCGGCGCCCAAGGCGCTGGCACGGCTGCGCCAGCGTTGCAGGGCGGCCTCGGTCTGCAGGGCCTCGGCGGGCTCGGCAAGGGCAGCCAGGTCGGGGTAGGCCTGCTGGAACGGCGGCACCGAGGCATCGACCACGCCCGCTGCATCGGCCAGGTCAAACTCCACCCGCTTGGCCAGTGCCGCTGCCAGGGCCTTGTGGGTTTGCGAGCGGCCGTGGCGGGCCACCACGGCTTCGTAGTCGGCGCGCAGGCTGGCGCTGTCAGCCACCGTCTGCAAGAACGGTGGCCACACCTCGCGCACGGCCTCGGCATCGTCTTCCAGCAACTCAAAGTGCGCGGGCAGGCCCTGCTGCTGCAGCAGCGCCAGCGGGGCCGTGCCCAGCAGCGCAGCAAACCAGCTGTGGAAGGTGCGGATTTGCGGGGGGCGGCCTGCTTCGAGCAACTGGCGGTATAGATTTTGTAGCGCCTCGCGCTTGTCCAGTGCGCCCTGGGGGCTGATTCCGCGTGCAATCAGCTCGGCCGTCAGCTCCTCCAGCGGCTTGTGGCTGAACTGCTCCAGCCATTCCTGCAGGCGCTGGCGCATTTCGCCCGCCGCCTTTTTGGTGAAGGTGATGGCCAGGATTTCGTGCGGCGCGCAGCCGTCCAGCAGCGCGCGCAGCATGCGCGAGACCAGCATCCAGGTCTTGCCCGCGCCTGCGCAGGCCTCCACCGCCACGCTGCGGGCGGGGTCGCAGGCAATGGCGTAGAAGGCCTCGCGCGAGACGGGGCGGCCGTTGTGTTCGTAGGCAGCTTGAGTGGCTGGGGAAATACTGGCGGTCATGGCATCTCTGGCGCGGGCAATGCCTGTTCGGCATCTGCCCAATAGTCTTTGCGGCACAGGCCGCGCACGGCGCAGAACTCGCACACCGAGCCCTCGCCCAGCGCAGGCAGCGGGGCCCCGGCGGCGATGCGGGCCATGTCGTGCTGAATGCCTTCAATCAGCACATCGCGCAGGTGCACCACCTCGTCCTGTTCGTGCAGTTGCGTCTCGCCGCGCTCGCCCACGTTGACGTAGGCGGCGCGCAGCGTGTCGTGGTGCAGCAGCGCGGCGTAGAAGGGCAGCTGCGTGTCCTCCGCGCCGCTCTTGATGCGCTGGCGGGTGACGCTGTCGCTTTCGGTTTTGTAGTCAATCACCAGCACCGTGGGCTCGCCCGTGCTCGAGACGCCGTCAATGCGGTCGATGGTGCCGATCAGTTCCAGGTCGCCCAGAGGTTGCTTGGCCTTGACCTCGGCCTGGCGGAACATCGCGCCCTGCTGCTCGTGCCCGCCCAGCCACTGCAAATAACCGTCGCGCAGTTGCGCCCAGCCTGCGGCAAAGGGCAAAAAGTCGCCGTCTTGCAGGCGCTGCTCGCGGGTGACGGCCTCGGCAGCGGCGTCCATGCGGGCGCTGCGCTCGCCCGCGTCGTCGGTGGGTTGGTCGCGCAGGTCTTCGTGAAAGCGCTGCAGCACCGCGTGCAGCCAGTTGCCGAAGTCGCGCTTGTCCACCTCGGCGTCCAGCTCGTCGGCCTCACGCAGACCCAACTGGCGCTGGGCAAAGAAACGGTAGGGGCAGTGGCGTAGGTCGGAATACGCAGTGGACGAGAGTTGCCGCACGGGCAGGGTCTGGCCTACGGGCAGGGGGCGCAGCGTGGGCGTTGCCACCACATCACGTGCAGCGCGGTGATCGGCGCCGGGGGAGGCTGCGCCATCCAACTGCAGTGCAAGCACCGGGGCACTGGCCAGCAGGGGCTCACCGCCTTCATCGCCCGTGCGCCACAGCACATCCACCACGGGCAGGCGCAGGGCATAGGCCCAGGCGGCCCGCTGCGCGGCCTCCAGCGACTGGCGCGTGGGCAAACCCCAGGCCTCGCGCTGGACCTGGGACCAGTCTCCGGGGGGCTCCGGAGCGGCCTGCAGGCGTTTCTCATCGCAACCGGGGAGCACGGCCGACGCAAAAGGACGGCCCAGCAATTGGGGCAGCGGCAACACCACCACGGGCGCATCAGCGGCCTGCGAGGCCACGTAGCGCTCGGCCTCCAGCACGTCCTTCACCCACCGGGTAAACTCCGCCAGCGTCATGCGGCGGCCCGCACTGTCGCCCCAGCCTTGCAGCTCCGCTTGCTGGCCGTCTTGCAGGCGCAGCGCCGCCAGCACGCGCATGCCCGCGGGGTCGGCCTGCAGGCCCTGCCATTGCCCCGCTTGCTCCAGCACGGCGCGCAGAGCGGGCAGCCACTGCGCCAAAGGACGCGCAGCGCGCAGGGTGTCACGCCAGGTCTCCACCGCGGCCACGGTGCGGGCCAGGTGAGGCTGCGCACTCAGGTCCTGCGCGGAGGCCGCGCTCCAGTGCTGCAGCACGCCTTTGCGCAGCCACTGCTCCAGTCGGTTGATCTCGCCCGGCGTCAGCGCGGGGGTGTGCTTGATCCAGTCCAGCACGTCGTTGGACGAGGCATTCCACGCGGCGGCCTGCAGCGCGGCCATGACGCGAGACGCCGCACGGGTGGTGGACAGAATCCATCCACTTTCATCACGCACCAGCACACCGCTGCTGTCCAGATGGGCCAGCACACGGCGAATGAGCGCGCGGTCGGTGGCCGCCAGCGCAACCGGCACCCGGCCATCGCGGATGTGGCGGAGGACACAGGCGGCTGCGCGGTGGGCTTCGTCTTCGGCGTCGGTGGCAGCATGCAAGGCCCGTTGGGGTGGCGCCGAAGCGTCTTCCAGCAGCGATGGCAGCACGATGCAGGCGCCCCGTTCGCCCCATTGGGCCAACAGGGCCTGGGGCAAAGCGTCGGACTGAAAGCCCTCCAGCACCACCAGCGCATCCACGGCCTCCCGCACACCGGGCTCAAACAACACATCGGTGGCATGCCGTGAGGCCAGCGCCCATTCCAGCGCCAGGCGCGCGACCAGAGCCTCGTAGTGCAGGCTGCTGCCTTCATCCGCAGTGGCCAGGAGTTTGCGGGCCTCGTCGCCCCAGGCTGCCCGCTGCGCGGGGGGCACGGCCGCCACGGCGGGTGCCAGCTGGGCGGCGGCTTCTCGCAGTGGCGTGGCCAGCATTTCACGCAGGGCGCCCTGCCCCACGCGGTCCAGAAGGGCACGGGCCGTGAGGGTGTCGCGCGCAGCATCGCCCGCAAAATCATCGGCCGACGGCTCAAAACCCTGCAGCTGGCGCGCCCAGTTGCGGGTCGTCTCGAAACGCGGAGCAAAGCCCTGCGGGAACTGCTGCCCCCACAGGCGTTGCCCCCAGGGCATGAGCTGGGCATAGGGCACCAGCACCACGGTGCGGGCCAGATGAGCGCCCCGGGCACTGGCATGGGCCGCCACCTGGGCCAGAGCGCGTTGCCACAGGTGCAGGCTCCAGCCTGCACCATCATCGCTTTTCGCTATGACAGTCATAGCGTCGCAGGCCCCGGCCATAACGGTGAATGGGGGATTGGTTTCTGTCATAATGCCCAGACTTTATACGTACACCGGTCCCAACCTGATCAAAAACAAGGAATCCGCCATGGCCAGCGAACTCATCAAACATGTCTCTGACGCCAGCTTCGAAGCCGACGTGCTGAAAACAGGCACCCCCGTGCTGGTGGACTACTGGGCCGAGTGGTGCGGCCCCTGCAAGATGATTGCCCCCATCCTCGACGAAGTCGCAGGCACCTACCAGGGCAAACTGCAGATCGCGAAGATGAACGTGGACGAGAACCGCGAGATCCCCGCCAAGTTCGGCATTCGCGGTATTCCCACCCTGATGCTGTTCAAGGACGGTCAGCTGGCCGCCACCAAGGTCGGCGCGATGAGCAAGGCCCAATTGACCGCCTTCATCGACCAGCAACTGGCCTGACCCACACCCCAAGCCCCTCGGCAACACCGCCGCTGGGGCTTTTTTCGTTGAGCGATAGACCTGCGGGTAAATAACCAGCGGACAGCCGTGCAAGGCAAGGCGTTGCGCCTCTGAAGCCCCCGCATTTTTTCCTGTCATAATTCCCACAGATCACCGGGCTGCACGCATTGGCAGCCGGACCAAGATCCCTGGCGAGCCGGACCTGCAAACAGCAGCCCATCCGGCATCAGCCCACCTCCCCCAAGATTCATACCAGCTCCGCCAAGGAGTCAATCCATGCACTTAAATGAACTCAAGGCACTGCACGTGTCTGAAGTCCTGAAGCAGGCCGAAGAACTCGAAATCGAAAACACGGGCCGCATGCGCAAGCAGGAGTTGATGTTTGCAATCATCAAGAAGCGCGCCAAGGCGGGCGAGCAGGTGTTTGCGGATGGTGTGCTGGAAATCCTGCCCGACGGTTTTGGCTTCCTGCGCAGCCCTGACACCAGCTTCACGGCCAGCACCGACGACATCTACATCAGCCCCAGCCAGGTGCGCCGCTTCAACCTGC
>CAYXSL010000010.1:0-47898 GCA_964466605.1 uncultured Verminephrobacter sp. | reverse complement strand
GAAGCCGCCGGTGGCCTCGCCCTGCCCCGGCTCGATGCCACGCTGGTCTTTGAAGAAATGGCGGCCGTGGACCCTTCCACCACCGCCTTCATCACCATCCACAACATGGCCACCTGGATGCTGGGCACCTGGGCCACGCCCGACGTGCGCGACCACTGGGGCCCGCTGCTCACCACGGGCGAAAAGCTCGCCAGCTACTGCCTCACCGAACCCGGCGCGGGCTCCGACGCCGCGTCGCTCAAGACCCGCGCCGAGCTGGTGGGCAACGAATACGTCATCAACGGCGCCAAGGCCTTCATCAGCGGCGCAGGCAGCACCGACGTGCTGGTGCTGATGGCCCGCACCGGCGATGCGCAATCCGGCGCCAGCGGCATCAGCGCCTTTGCCGTGCCCGCCGATACGCCCGGCATCAGCTATGGCAAGAAGGAACAGAAGATGGGCTGGAACAGCCAGCCCACGCGCACCATCAGTTTTGACAACGTGCGCATCCCCGCCGACCACCTGCTGGGCCGCGAGGGCGAAGGCTTCAAGATCGCGATGAAAGGCCTGGACGGCGGCCGCATCAACATCGCCACCTGCTCGGTGGGCGCGGCCCAAGGCGCGCTCAACGCCGCCCAGCAGTACATGCAAGACCGCAAGCAGTTCGGCAAACCCATCGCCAGCTTCCAGGCGCTGCAGTTCAAGCTGGCCGACATGGCGACCGAACTGGTCGCCGCGCGCCAGATGGTGCGCCTGGCCGCCAGCAAGCTGGACGCCGGTGCGCGGGATGCATCCACCTACTGCGCCATGGCCAAGCGTTTTGCCACCGACGCAGGCTTCACCGTCATCAACGACGCCCTGCAGTTGCACGGCGGCTACGGCTACATCCGCGAATACCCGCTGGAGCGCCTGCTGCGCGACGCGCGCGTGCACCAGATCCTGGAAGGCACGAATGAAATCATGCGGGTCATCATTGCGCGGCGCATGCTGGATGGGGACGCGACGGAGGTGATCCGCTGAGCGTTTACTCCTGTTTTTATAGCTGCTATCGCATACCCATAGCGCGGTAGCAGCCTATTTGATTCAGAACCCATGCCCGCCCGCCCCCTCTCCGACGAAACCCTGCACCTGATCGACGCCGTGCGCAGCGCGCTCGCGCACCGCAGCGACGTGGAAGAGCGCCCGCTGTTCGGCACCTATGCCTTTTTTGTGGACGGCAAGATGTGCATCGCCGTCAAGGGCGAAGACCTGCTGGTGCGCCTGCCGCCCGAGCGCCACGGCGAGCTACAGGAGATGCAGAACACCCGCGAACTCTCGCCCGGCGGCGGCATGCAGGGCTACTTCTGGGTGGAGCCCAACGGCTACACCACCCGCGCGCAGTGGAACTACTGGGTCGAAGAAGCCCTGGCTTACAACCCGCTGGCCAAGGCCTCGCCGCGCAAGAAGAAAACAACCAACACCCCGGCTGCAGCAAAGAAAGCACCCGCTAGCACCGGCACCAAGCCGAAGACAAAAGCCGCCGCGAAGAAACACAGCATCTTCGAAGCCGACGACTGATCTGCCCCACCAAACCCGGAGCCCACCACCATGCCCCTACGCATCGTCCGCCTTGGCACCCCGCGCGCCGCCGGGGAAGGCACCCGCATCGGCACCGTGCGCCGCCCGCCGCGTGGCGTGCCCAAGGCCGAGTTCGCCAGCCGCGACTACTACGACGTGTGGTACCCCCTGCTCTCCCCCAGCGCCGACCTCATGGCCCAGGGCCAGCAGGTGCCCACCGGCAAAGAAGGCGACCAGGCGTGGGAGGCCTTCGCCAAACAGTTCCACAAAGAACTGGCCCAGCCCGAGGCCAGCCGCACGCTGGATTTGCTGGCCGCGCTGTCGCACCACAGCGCCCTATCGCTGGGTTGCTACTGCGAGGACGAAGCCCGCTGCCACCGCTCGGTGCTGCGCGCCGAGCTGGCAACCCGTGGGGCCGACATCAGCCCCTAGATTTCAAGCTTTTTAGGCCGTTACCGCGCGATGGATAAGCCTTTCTAGCTATCAAATTCATACTAAACCCGTACCCCTTCCCTTTCACCATCACAACGACATCCAGGAGCAACACACCATGAAAATCGCATTCATCGGCCTCGGCAACATGGGCGGCCCCATGGCACACAACCTGCACAAGGCAGGCCACGAAGTGCGCGCGTTCGACCTCTCGCAACCCGCACGCGACAAGCTGGCGGCCGATGGCGTGCCCATCGCCACCGACGCCAAGGCGGCCGTCGCAGGCGCCGAAGTGGTCATCAGCATGCTGCCCGCCAGCCAGCATGTGGAAGGCCTGTTCCTCGGCGCGGGCGAGCTGCTGGCCCAATTGCCTGCGGGCACGCTGATCATCGACTGCTCAACAATAGCCGCCGCCACCTCCCGCAAGGTGGCCGAGGCCGCCAAGGCCAAGGGCGTGGCCTTTATCGACGCCCCCGTGTCGGGCGGCACCGGCGGCGCCATTGCAGGCACCCTCACCTTCATGGTGGGCGGCGCCGCCGACCTGGAACGCGCCCGCCCCGTGCTCGAAAAGATGGGCGCCAACATCTTCCACGCAGGCAGCGTGGGCGCAGGCCAGACGGCCAAGATCTGCAACAACATGCTGCTGGGCATCCTGATGGCGGGCACCAGCGAAGCCATCGCCCTCGGCGTAGCCAACGGCCTGGACCCCAAAGTGCTCAGCGAAATCATGCGCCGCAGCTCGGGCGGCAACTGGGCGCTGGAGAAGTACAACCCCTTCCCCGGCGTGATGGAAACCGCGCCTGCCAGCAAGGGCTACGCGGGGGGTTTTGGGACGGACCTGATGCTCAAGGACCTGGGGCTGGCGCAGGAGAACGCGATGGCGGTGAAGGCTGCGACGCCGCTGGGGGGTATGGCGCGCAATTTGTATGCGGCGCACAGCCTGGCGGGGCATGGGGGGCTGGATTTTTCCAGCATTATTAAGATGGTGCAGAAGGGGTGATCGACCTTCCAACACAGAAAAACGCCAGCGCTTGCTGGCGTTTTTTTATTGCACTAGTCGATACAAAGGAAGCTATTCAAACAACCAGTGCGAAATTGAGATTCTTTATTTGCCGCAAGAAAGGACAACAAAAAATCCATAAAAATGCAGCACTGGATCACGATGCGAGCGCTTGGTTGGCGAAAGCAACAAGGTCTGGATCTTGCAGCTTTTTATCTACAATTTCTGCCCCTATCTCCCACGCCAATTTTTTTCTGAGCTGCCGATGAGCCCAGGGAGCACGATTTAGCTGTTCAATGGCGGCTCCAATATTCCCCTTAGCCAACTCGTAGCGGACGCGAAGTTTTGCAAGGAGGGCGCCATGAGATTTTGCTCCTTTAGACTCATCCGCAATGGATTGGATGTGCTTGATGTCTACATCCACCGAATGGAAAAGTTTTGTATCGGTTTTTACGCGAAGCTTGATCTCAGCACGCATAACATAACCTCCAACTTTTCCCGGAGCTCTGTGCACCGCAGCGTCTGCCCACCGCATCGCCTCTGAAAAATCCTTCAACGCCGCAAAATAGTGAGCACGCCTCAGATCGGTAAAGTCCGATTGCTCACGACGGTCAGCAATCTGCAACTGCGCGAAAAGATCTTCGAGTTCTTCATCGGCCGCTAAACGGGGAAGATTTTGCTTGCCACGTTCCACAAGGCACTGGATCAGCACATCGAGAATGAATGGATTTCCAGGATTTCTCTCCAGTGCGTCGCGAGCATATCGCTCCGCCTCCTGATATTCCTCCCGACCCACCAAGAGTTGCGCCAATTCCCTGAGTGCGTGGACGTCGCGAGCATTGAACTTCAAAACCTCAACGAACTCTGCTTCGGCCCTTTCATAGCTGCCATTCCATCGATGCTCGAAACCTTGAATAAAATGCACGTGACGAGCAGCTTGGTTGGTACCGATCTTGTTTAGCTCCTCAATTGCACGTGCAAGGCTCTCGGCTCCTTCGGTTCCGATACGAACTGAAGCCATCCCAAGAAGTCGCAAGGATTCCACCACTGCCTCATTGGTGAGCGTGTGTCGCTTGTCGAGCGCAGCCATCGCGAATCGAACAGTATCAGGGTAGCGCTCCCTGTCGTAGTTGCTACGCGCCACCCGCAGGTAATGGGAGCCTACAACCGCCCTTTCGCCGAAAAGGTCCGATACAGGCTTTCCCACTGCAATAGAGTTAATCAATGCCACATCGATAGTTTCGAACGATATCTCGTCCTCATCTTGATAACTGGAAGTGATCCCGACTAAACGCCTCCGAGCATCCGCGACGAATTCCTCTGTTTCAGCCGCAAATTGCTTACGGAACCGAGCCCTCCTGAAATATGAAGCGATGCGAAGGTGGTCACCTTCGGATTCCAACAGGCCCAAACTAACAAGTCTCGTTACTGATTCGGCCACCTCTTGATCGTGTTCACCACAAATTTCAAGCAGATCTGTTGGATCTATCGCATTGAATTCATCGAACAGCGCCAACAGTTTCTTTGCGGTGGAAGTAAGAGCTAGACCCTCGACCAAACTAACGGACAAACCGCGCAGTGCTTCCATTAGTTCTCTAGGATTCGCTTCGACCGCAGCCCGTCCCGAAGAAGCAACGTATTCGGCAGCGGTCCAGATCATAGCGGGATGACCGCTTACTTCGCCGCGCAAGAAATTCAGGAACTGTGGTTCGAGATCGTCAAACTCCAGATGCTCCAATGCAAACGTCCAAACGCGGGCAGATTCTTCCTCGGTTAGACCTTCCACTTTGAAGAAGCCAACATTCTCCGCCCGCCTCTGAGCAGCGACGCGCGGCAAACGCTTGGCGCAAATCACAAGAGTAGGCCGTTTGTTCGTTAAACCTTTCAGAAGCGCAGCTAGGTCCTGCTGAGGGTTTCCATCGTCGTCCAAAATGTCGTAGTCGAATCTTAGCCAGACAAACATTCTTTGCTCATCTATTAATCGCAATAGTTCACAGGTCTTCTCGACTAGTTCATCTCGACTCATCGCAGCCGACTCATCGAAGACACTACGAGCTTCGGCAGTTGTAGGCCTGCGCCAAGCAAAATATATCTTTCGATAGGCTTCAAGAACCCCTTCGCCATCCGCAACGGATATATCAATTCCAGTCACATCACGTCCAGGGAATAGCGGTTCGAGAGTACGCGTACCTACAGTTCGCTTTCCAATCCCGTCAACTCCACTCAAATAAATGGCCTGAATCGGTAGCCTAAGATCTGCAATTCGCCGTTCCATCTCACCCTGCAACTTGCTCCGCTGTACGTATGGTTTCGGCTTGACGCCTCGCTTGGTATCAAGCTCTACAAGCTTCGAACGAATTACGTTGGCGATGCGAACGGGATTAGATGTGCGAACGAAGACGCGCATCCTCAGCCATTCGGGGAGCACTTCCGCCTGCGTCCCATCAACAATAAAAGCGACAACCCCCCCAAGCTTGCCCGCATACAAGAGATGCTGGGCGATCTCCAACTCAGACTTGACCCACTCTGAACTCATCGAATGAGCAGACGCGATCAAGACGAAGAGATCGGATCGTCCCAAAGCAGCGGTGATTTCCCCAGCGCTGTAGTTGCCTTCTTCAAATGTGTGGCTGTCGATCTCCCACCTCGCCGCAGAAACTGCTTTGACGACCTGTTCAACCAATGGCTTGTCGATGCTGGAATGCGATACGAAGGCTTTTGCGAAATTTGCCATGACTCCCCCAATGTTTGAAATCTGAGCTTTATTCTGGACGCCCCACCCGAAAATCGTAGTGATGTCGGGGTACAAGAAAGGTCATTATGGATGGTCTATGGCTCGTTCCGGAGTGAAAAATGCCATGCACGCACCACCTCATCCAAGAGAACATCAACAGGTATGCGGGCATCGAAGCCCAGCAAGAGTTAACTGTGAGTTCACGATCGGAGAGGATTTGCCTAGGGAGACACCTACTGATCACAAAGATTCTTGGTCAGACCCAGATTTCTCGCTGTGCTGAGTGGCGACTATCCAAACCCGTTCTGACTGGCCCACCAAGCTACCACCCGCAGTTGAGTATGATTCGCATCCTCCCATGCTGCACCGCACCATCCCCGCCCTGCCTTTCCACATCGTGCTCCTGCTCGTGGCGTTGTTCAACGCCCTGGCGGGCGCGCCCCTGCATGAGGCGCGGCACATTCAGGAGCTAGTGCGCAGCGCCACAGCCTCGGCAATCGCAAGTGATGCGGATGCATTGGCAACCAGCTCCACAGCCACCGACGATCACAGCGAAGAGACACACACTACCTGCGCCTGGTGCCTGACCCACGCGCTAGAGGCGGGTCTGGCGCATACACCGGGTCGCCAACCGCAACGCCCCCCAGAACCCATCGCCATAGCGCCGCATGGCGCAGCCCCCTTCACGGCCCAGCAGGTGCGCTGGCCGTTTGCTGCACGCGATCCTCCGCCAGCCCAGCGGGCCTGACACGCGTCAGGCCCCAGCCAGCCTGCGCTCTATAGCGCATCCCCTTCTCGTTTTCGCCCTTGTATTCACCCCCGTGGGGTGGGTGTGGGCACGCGGCCATGTGCGCCTGCCAACTCCCAGGCGGGTGTGAGCCGCGTTGCTCCTGGCTTTTGCATTCACCGCTTTTGGACTGGTTTGCCATGCGTTCTCCCTCTGCTTCTGTTTCTTCTTCACGCCCTGCGCCCCTGCCGCGCCCCACCTTGACGGCCCTGGCGGCGGCAGCCCTCCTGGCCTCCCTCCACCCCGCCTGGGCCGCAGACGGCGATGTGGTCACCCCACCCACCCTGTCTGCCGTGGACGTGGTGGGCCGCAGTGCCTCGGGCACCTATTACGCCGACGAGGCCGAGGGCGCCAAGACCAGCCTGCCGCTGCGCGAGCTGCCGCAATCCGTGCGCGTGATGTCGCGCCAGACGCTGGATGACCTGGGCGCCACGCGGCTCGATGATGTGCTGGACTATGTGGGCGGGGTCTCGCGCCAGAACAGCTTTGGCGGGCTGTGGGACAACATTGCCATCCGGGGCCTGCCGGGCAACGAGAACACGGGCATGGCGACGCTGCTCAACGGGTTTTCGTCCAACCGGGGCTTTAACGCGCCGCGTGACCTGGCGGGTGTGGAGCGGGTGGAGTTCCTCAAGGGCCCCGCCGCCGCGCTGTATGGCAGCAGTGAGCCCGGCGGCACGCTCAACATCGTGAGCAAGAAGCCGTTGTGGAAGGCCGCCCATTCGGTGGAGGCCTATGCGGGCAGCTACGGCCTGGGCCGAGCGGCGCTGGACACCACGGGCCCCATCAGCGACCGGCTGGCCTACCGCCTGAACGTGGCGGTGGAAGACAAGGGAAGCTTTCGCGACCATGTGCGCGCGCAGCGGCAGGTGGTGGCCCCGGCGTTGACCTGGAAGCTCTCGCCCGACACGGTGCTGGAGTACACGGCTGAATTTTTGCGCCACGCCACGCCGCTGGACCGGGGCGTGGTGGCGGTCAACAACCGCCTGGGCGCGGTGCCTGCCAGCCGCTTTTTGGGCGAGCCTGCCGATGGCAAGGTGACGGTGGCCAACCAGACGCACCAGCTGGTGCTGTCGCACGAGTGGAACGCCGACTGGCGCAGCCGCGCGGGGCTGTCGTACCGCGAGACGGGGCTCACGGGCTTTTCGACCGAGCCCACGGCGCTGCGTGCCGATGGCCGCACACTCACGCGCCAGCGGCGGTATCGCGATTTCCAGTCGGACGACGTGGCTGTGCAGGCCGAGCTGCAGGGCAATCTGCGCACGGGCAGCCTGGCGCATGAGCTGCTGGTGGGGGTGGAGAGTTACCGCTTCAGCATGGATTCGGTGATGCTGCGGGTGAACCCCAGCGCTGCCGCGCCCTATGCCATCGACATCTTCAACCCCGTGTACGGCCAGGCCCAGCCCACGCCGGGGCGCAACACCGATACGCTGGAGAAGCAGCGCAACACGGCGCTGTATGTGCAAGACACGCTGAAGCTGGGCGAGCAGTGGCGCGTGATGGCCGGGCTGCGGGCCGACCACTACGACCAGAGCCTGCAAAACCGCATCACCCACCGCACCACGGCGCAAAGCCCTTCGGCCGTGTCGCCGCGCCTGGGGGTGAGCTGGCTGCCCACGCCGGGGTGGACTGTGTATGCCAATGCGGGCAGTTCGTTCCGCCCCAACACGGGCAGCAATGTGGCGGGCAACGGCTTTGACCCCGAAAAATCCCGCGCGCTGGAGCTGGGCGCCAAGTGGGAGAGCGCCGACCAGCGCCTGGGCGCCACGGCGGCGCTGTTCGACATCGCCAAGCGCAATGTGCTGACCAGCGACCCGCTGAATGCGGGCTTCTCGGTGGCCGCAGGCGAGGTGCGCAGCCGGGGGCTGGAACTGGACCTGGCGGGCCGCCTGAGCACCCACTGGCGCGTGAATGCAAGCCTGGTCATCAACGATGTGGAGGTGACCCGCGACAACACGCTGGAGGTGGGCGGCCGCCTGCTGAACGTGCCGCGCGTGAACGGCAGCGTGCTGGCGGTGTACGAAAACACGCTGGCCAACGGCCAGCGCTACGGCGTGGGCGGCGGCGTGACCCACATGGGCAAACGCCTGGGCCAGGCCCGCACGCAGGCCGAGGGCAATGCGGGCACCGCCGCGTTTGAGCTGCCCAGCTACACCACGGCCAAGCTGATGGCGTACTGGCGCCTGAGCCCCACGCTGAACCTGTCGCTGGACGTGGATAACGTGTTTGACAAGGTGCACTACACCAGCTCGTACAGCCGCGTGTGGGTGGCGCCGGGGGCGGCGCGCACGGTTACGGTGGGACTGCAGGCCAAGTTTTGATGAAGCACCCCCTGAGTCGCTTCGCGCCTTCCCCCTCTCTCGCTACGCGGGAGGGGGACGCCCCCAGCGCGGCGGGGCGGCCCTTGCGCGGGGGCACTGGTCTTTGGCAGCGCCAGTTTCGTCGGTTGCGGCGAACGCGCAGGGCTAAGGAAAACTGAAATGAACACCTTCTCGACTTTTCTTCGGCCACTGAGACGGCGCCATGCCCTGCAGGGCTCAGTGGCCGCGCTGGCAGCGGGCGCCCTGCCCGCCACTTGGGCGCAGGGCACACCACCTGCCTCAGCCCCCGCACCGCTGCAAATCGTCGGCCCGTGGGAGATCAGTGGCCTGGCGCCTGCCAGCAGCGGCTATGTGTTCACGCGCATGCAGGTCACCGAAACCCTGCTGGACGCCGCCGACGACGGCCAGCCACGGCCCGCGCTGGCGCGGCGCTGGCGGCGGTCGGCGGATGGGCTGGTGTGGCAGTTTGAGTTGCGGCCCGGGGCGCGTTTTCATGACGGCGCGCCTGTGACGGCTGCCGCCGTGGTGCGCAGTCTGCAGGCTGCGCAGGTGGCGCCCGCACTGCTGAGCCAGGCGCCCATCGAGCACATCACCGCGCCCGACGAGGGCACCGTGCTCATCCGCCTGCAACGCCCCCACACCGCCCTGCCCGCGCTGCTGGCGCATTCCAGCACCATGGTGCTGGCACCGGCCAGTTTTGGGGCCGATGGCAAGGTGCGCAGCATCATCGGCAGCGGCCCCTACCGCATTGCGGTGCTGGTGCCGCCGCAGCAGGTGGAGACGGTGGTGTTTGACGCCTATGACGGCCCGCGCCCCACCATTGCCGCCGTGCGCTACCTGGCCGCAGGCCGCGCCGAAACCCGCGCGCTGATGGCCGAGAGCGGTCAGGCCGACCTGGCCTATGGCCTGGACCCGGCCAGCCTGCGGCGGCTGCAGCGCCATGCGCAAAACCCCGCGCTGGCACGCCGCACCCCGGTGCGCATTGCGTCGGTCACGCTGCCGCGCACCGTCATCGTCAAGCTCAACGCGGGCCTGCCTGCGCTGCGCGATGTGCGCGTGCGCCAGGCGCTGAGCCTGGCCATTGACCGCGCGGGCATTGCGCTGGCGCTGATGGGCGACGAGGCGCTGGCCGCCTCGCAGCTGCTGCCGCCCACGCTGGGCGCCTGGCACAACCCCCACCTGCCCCCGCTGCAGCACGACCCCGAGGCCGCCGCGCGCCTGCTGCGCGCCGCTGGCTGGCAGCGCCACAGCGACGGGCTGCGCGACGCCGAAGGCCAGCCGCTGCACCTGGTGATCCGCACCTTTGTGGACCGGCCCGAGCTGCCGCTGATTGCCACCGCCTTGCAGGAGCAGTGGCGCCTGGCGGGCATGGCGGTGAAGGTGAGCATTGGCAACTCGGGCGACGTGCCCCGGGGCCACCGCGACGGCAGCCTGCAGCTGGCCCTGGCTGCGCGCAACTACGCCAACGTGCCCGACCCCACAGGCACGCTGGCAGGCGACTTTGCGGCCCAGGGCGGCGACTGGGGCGCCATGGGCTGGCACAGCGACACTGTGGTGCAAGCCCTGCAAGAGCTGGCACGCAGCCAGCCCACGCCCGAGCGCACGCGCGCGCTGCGGCAAACCATCACGCACACCCTGCAAGCGGAGCTGCCCGTGATCCCCGTGGCGTGGTACCGCCAGCATGTGGCCGTAGCGCCCCGGCTGGCGGGCGTCACGCTGGACCCGCTGGAGCGTTCTTACCGCCTGACCGGCATGGAATGGAACAACCCATGAACCCTTTGATGTCAAAACCCTGGGCCGCAATGCTCGGCCGCAGGCTGGTGCAGGTGCTGGCCGTGTCGCTGCTGATCGGCACGCTGTGCTTTTTGATGGTGCGCGCCCTGCCGGGCGACTTGGCCATGCGCGTGGCGGCGGGCCGCTACGGCTATGACCTGGTGAGCAACGCCGCCGCCGACGCGGTGCGCGCAGAGCTGGGGCTGGACCGCCCCGCCTGGCTGGCGCTGCTGCACTGGTGGCGCGACATGGCCACCTTCAACCTGGGGCAGTCGCTGGTGTCGCAGCGTTCGGTGTGGCACGAGGTCACGCACCACCTGGGCGCCACGCTGCGCCTGTCGGCCGCCGCACTGGCCATTGCCTTTGCGGTGGGTGTGCCGCTGGGCGTGTGGGCCGGGCTGCGCCCCCAGGGCTGGGTGGACAAGGCCAGCTGGCTGATGGCCGTGGTGCTGCGCGCGCTGCCGCCGTTTTTACTGTCGGTGCTGCTCATCCTGCTGGTGGCGGTGCAGTGGGGCTTTTTGCCTGCGGGCGGTGACGAGAGCCAGGCCAGCCTGGTGCTGCCTGCGCTCACGCTGGGGCTGGGCCTGGCCGCCGGGCTGGCGCGCGTGACCCGCGCCGCAATGCGCGAGGTGGTGGTGTCACCCTTTTTTGAATTTGCGCGCACCAAGGGCCTGAGCGACTGGCAGGCGCTGCTGCGCCATGGCCTGCGCAATGCCGCCGTGCCGGTGACGGCCTACCTGGGCGTGCAGGCGCTGTTCTTGGTGGAGGGCGCGCTGGTGGTGGAGACGCTGTTTGCCTGGCCCGGCATCGGCCATGCGCTGGTGCACGCCGTGTTCGGGCGCGACATCCCTGTGGTGCAGGGCACGGCGTTGTGCATGGGCGTGCTGTTTGTGGTGTTCAACCTGCTGGTGGATGCGGCGTGCCTCGCGCTGGACCCTCGGCATACCCAGAAGGTGGCTGCATGAGTGCCGTGCCTTCCACCCTGCATCCCTCCGCTGACATCGTGATCGACCGGCCCCGCTGGCCTGTTCGCACCGTGCTGGGCATTACCTTGCTCGGCCTGCTGGCGCTGTTTGCCCTGCTCGGGCCCTGGCTGGTGGGCGCCAGCCCGGTGGTGCAAGACCTGCGCAACACCCTGGCGCCCCCCAGCGCCCAGCACTGGCTGGGCACCGATGTGCTGGGCCGCTCCGCGCTGGCGCGGCTGGCGCATGCGGCGCAGCTGTCGCTGGGCATGGCGCTGCTGGCCGCGCTCAGCGCCGCCGTGCCCGGCACGCTGCTGGGCATAACCGCCGCGTGGCGCGGCGGGCGCACCGAGCGGGCGCTGCTCATGCTGTCGGACTCGGTGCTCGCCATCCCCGGCCTGCTGCTGGTGCTGCTGGTGGCCGCCCTGGCGCCCGGCGCGCTGTGGGCGCTGTATGCGGGCCTGTCGGCGGCGCTGTGGGTGGAATACTTCCGCGTGAGCCGTGCGGTGGCGCGGCCCGTGCTGGCGGGCGATGCGGTGCAGGCATCGCGCCTGTTGGGGTTTGGGCGCGGCTATGTGCTGCGCCGCCACCTGCTACCTGCGCTCGCGCCCACGCTGGGCACGCTGCTGGCCTTCACCACATCCCAAGCCGTGCTGGCGCTGGCCGCACTGGGTTTTGTGGGCGTGGGCATGCAGCCGCCCACGCCCGAGCTGGGCTTGATGATGACCGAAGCCATGCCTTACTACGAAGAAGCCCCGTGGCTCATTGCCGCCCCCACCGCCCTGCTGGTGTGGTTGGTGGCCGCGATGATGCTGCTCAACCCCGACCGGGAGACCGCATGAGCACGCCTTTGACATCCGACGCCCTGCTGGCTGTAGAGGGCCTGGGCATCCAGGTGGGCGGCAAGCGGCTGCTGCGCGACATCAGCTTCACCCTGCGCGCAGGCGAGGCGCTCACGCTGGTGGGCGAAAGCGGCGCGGGCAAGTCGCTGCTGGCCCAGGCCATCATGGGCAACCTGCCGCCTGCGCTGCAGGCCACGGGCCAGATCACGCTGGATGGCGCCACCACCCGCGCCCAGGACGCTGCCGCACGCCGCGCGCTGTGGGGCCGCAAGCTGGCGCTGCTGCCGCAGGAGCCCGCGTTGGCGCTCAACCCTCTGGCCCGCGTGGCGCCGCAGTTGGCCGAGGTGTACCGCCTGCTGCACCAGCAGCCCGCCAGCACCGCCCACACACAGGCCCAACAGGTGCTGAGCGCTGCAGGCCTGGGCGGCGCGGGCAGCCACTACCCCTGGCAACTGTCGGGTGGCATGGCCCAGCGCGCGGTGGCCGCCATCACCCTGGCCGGGGGCGCGCCGGTGCTGATGGTGGACGAGCCCACCAAAGGGCTGGACGCGCACTGGCGCGGCCGCATGGTGGAGTTGTTCCGGGGCGTGCTGCAGGCGGGCGGCTGCCTGCTCACCATCACGCACGACATGGAGGTGGCGCAGGCGCTGGGCGGCCAGGTCATCGTGCTGCGCCATGGGCAGGCAGTGGAGCAAGGCGACATCCACAGCGTGGCCGCTGCGCCGCAGCACGCCTTTACCCGCCAGCTGCTGCAGGCCGACCCGGCCCGTTGGCCACCGTTTGCCGCGCCCACGCCGGGCGAGCCGGTGGTGCGGGCACACGGCATCACCAAAGCCTATGGTGCGCACCAGCTGTTTGCGCCGCTGGACCTGGAACTGCGCAGCGGCGAGCGCATCGCCGTGCAGGGCCCGAGCGGCACTGGCAAGAGCACGCTGGGCAATGTGCTGCTGGGCCTGGTGGCGCCCGACACGGGCCGCGTGGAGCGCAGCGCCCGGCTGCGCCCGCATGCATTCCAAAAGCTGTACCAGGACCCGGTCAGTTCGTTTGCGCCGCACATCAGCCTGGCCCAGTCGCTGCGCGATGCCGCCCGCCTGCACCGCTGCGACTGGAAGGCGGTGCAGCAGCGCCTGGCGCAGCTGCGCGCGCCTGAGGATCTGCTGGCACGCAGGCCCGACCAGGTGTCGGGCGGCGAACTGCAGCGCATTGCGCTGGCCCGGGTGCTGGTGGCACAACCGGCGCTGCTGTTTGCCGACGAGCCCACTTCACGCCTGGACCCGATCACGCAGCAGGAGGCCATCCAGGTGCTGCTGCACGCGGTGCAAGAGACCGGCGCCGCGCTGATGCTGGTGACCCACGACCCGCACCTGGCCGCCGCCGTGGGCACCCGCACGCTGGACTTTGCACAGGGCCACACACCGGCCCGCGCTGCATGAGGCCACGCAGGGCGGCCCCGCAAGGGGCTGCCCACGCGCTCGCCTCAAAGCGCCCTTCTCCTACCCGGGCGCTGGCGCTTTTCCGCTAAGGTGGCGGGATGCACCTGAAACGATCCCACACCCCCAGCGGCGGACGCCCCGCCATCGGCAAGGCCCTGGCGGCCGCCACCCTTGCAACCCTGCTGGCGGCCTGCAGCAGCCAGCCCCAGGGAGCCCCCATGACGCAGCCCCTGCCTTCTCTGCCTTCTGCTTCCTCTCCCAACTCGTCTCCTTCTTCTGATGCCCACACGCTGCAGGCCTATGACTGGGACCTGGTCGCCGCCCGCGATGCCCGTGGCCAGGCCGCGCCCGGCTGGCTGCTGGCGGGCAAGCGCCCGCTGCGCCTGCACTTTGAGGCGCAGCGGCTGTCGGTACAAAACCTGTGCAACGTGATGGGCGCGGGCTACACCCTGAGCGGCCCGAGCCTGCAGGTGGGCCAGCCCGTGTCCACCAAACGCGCCTGCGCCGAGCGCGACCTGATGGACCTGGAGCAGCGTGTGGCCGCCCTGCTGCCAGACGCCCGGCGTTTTGAATTGCGGGGCGCCACCGCCACCGGCGCGCCGCAGCTGGCGGTGTGGTTTGCCGACGGCAGCCGCTGGGAGCTGGCGGGTTCGCCCACGCCCGCCACGCGGTTTGGATCGGCGGGCGAGCGCCTGTTTCTGGAAGTGGCCCCGGAGCGGGTGGCCTGCAACCACCCGCTGATGCCCCGCGCCCAGTGCCTGCGCGTGCGCGACGTGCGCTATGCCGACAACGGCGTGCGCCAGGGCGTGGGCGAGTGGCGCATCTTCCATGGCGAGATCGAAGGCTTCCGCCACGAGCCGGGCCTGCGCAATGTGCTGCGGGTGCAGCGCTACTCGCTGGCGCGCAACGGCCAGCTGCCCGCCGACGCGCCCAGCCATGCCTATGTGCTGGACCTGGTGGTAGAGACCGAACGGGCGCGCTGAGCCCGCAAAATCCGAGAAAAAATGCCGTCACCGCGCGACCACCAAGCCTTTATAGCTATCAAATAGATAGCATTACTGCGACATGGACGCTGCAGCAGGCTCCACCAAAGCTGCCGCCGTGCGCAGAAAACGCTGCTCGAACGCGCTGGCAGGCACCGGCTGGCTGAGCAGGTAGCCCTGGATCTCGTCGCAGCCCAGCTGCGCCAGCCGCGCACGCTGGTCCTCGGTCTCCACGCCCTCGGCCACCACCTTCAGGCGCAGCGAATGCCCCAGGTTGACGATGGTGGACACCAGCGACAGCCCCTGGGGACCGGAGGCCATGTTCAGGGTGAACGAGCGGTCGATCTTGAGCGTGTCCACCGGCAGCCGGGCCAGGTAGCTCAGGGACGAGAACCCGGTGCCGAAGTCGTCGATGGCGATGGTGATGCCCATCTCGCGCAGCGCGTGCAGGCTGTTGGTGCTGTGCTCCACGTCGTCCATCACCATGCTTTCGGTGATCTCCAGCTCCAGCCCGCTGGCTGCGGCTGCATCGTGCGCCACGGCGTCGCGCACCTCGGCAATGAATCCCTGGTGCCGCAGCTGCAGGCTGGACACGTTCACGGCCACACGCAGCGGCGCCAGCCCCGCCTGGCGCCAGCGCAGGTTGTCGGCCAGAGCCTGCCGCAGCGCCCAGCGGCCCACGTCGTAGATCAGGCCGGTTTCTTCCAGGATGGGGATGAACTGCGCGGGCGGCACCAGCCCACGGCGCGGGTCGTTCCAGCGGATCAGGGCCTCGGCACCCGCCAGCACTCCCGTGGCCAGGTGCAGCTTGGGCTGGTAGTGCAGCACGAACTGGCCTTGCTCCAGCGCTGTGCGCAGGCGCCCTTCCAGACTCAGCGCCTCAGCCACGCGCGTGTTCATCTCCGAGGTGTAAAAGAGCAGGCTGTCTGCCGACGCCTTGGCCTTGTTGACCGCGGCTTCCGCGTTGCGCAGCAGCGTTTCGGCGTCGGCGCCGTCCATGGGGTACAGGGCCACGCCGGCCTTGGCCGCCATGCGCAGCTCGGTGCCCCCGACCACAAAGGGCGTGTCAAAGCAGGCACGCATGAGCAGATCGACCGCCACCGCCACGGCACCCGCGTCCCGGCCCTCGGTAACGGAGATGCCAAAGCTGTTGATGCCGATGCGCGCCACGTCATACAGGTTGCCCGCTGCATGCTGCAGCCGCAGTGCCACCTGCTGGAGCAGTTCATCACCCGCCTGGCGTCCCAGGGTGTCGTTGACGATGCGAAACCGGCTGATGTCCATCAGCGCCACGCCCTGGAGGGCCTTGCCCCCGTCGCGCGCCCGCAGGTGCTGCCCCGCGCGCTCCAGGAACAGCGTGCGGTTGGGCAGGCCGGTGATGTCGTCGTAATAGGCCAAGTAGTTCAGGCGGTCTTCCTTGTCGAGGTGGTCCATGGCAAAGCCGATGTCACCGGCCAGCTCGGTCAGCAGCTTCATCTCGGCCTCGTCGAAGAAGCCCACTTCGTCCGCCAGCAGAGCCACCACGGCCACCACCGCCCCCGCCACCACAATGGGCAGCACCGCAATGCTGGCCACCCCGCGCGCCTGCAGCTGATCGCGCAGCATCACGCGCGGGTCGCCGGTGATGTCGTCGCACAGCACGGGCCGCCCCGACCGCACCACGGCAGCGGCCAGGCTCTCGCCTGGGGTGGGCTCATCAAACAGCCCCAGCCGGTCGTGGATGTTGTGCACAAAGTCGGCCTCGGCCCCCGACACCCCCACGGGCACCACGCGCCGCGCCACGCGGTCCACGCGGCCGATCCAGGCCATGCGGAAGTGGCCGTGGTCCACAGCAATGCGGCAGGCTTCGCGGAACAGCTCGTCGCGCTGGCGCACGCGCACGATCAGGGTGTTGATGCCGCTGAGCATGGCGTACACGCGGTTCAGGCGCTTGATCTTGCGCTCGGCCTCGCGCCGCTCGGTGATGTCCTCGCCCAGGCAGGCCACCCCGGTGACCTGACCACCCACCGAGCGCAGCACGGTGTTGTTCCAGTGCACCAGGCGCCGCTCACCCGCGCGGGTGAGGATTTCGTTGTCGTAGTGCCAGGCCGATGGCCGATCGGCCAGCAGGTCGGCAAATACATCGCGCACATGGGCGGTTTCGGGCGGCACGAACAGCTCGAACCAGTTGCGGCCAAACACCTCCTCGCGCTGCCAGCCCGTCAGGCGCAACAGGTAGTCGTTGCAGTAGGTGATCAGGCCTTCGCAATCGAGCATCAGCGAGATCATCTCGACCTTGTCGAGCATGGTGTTGAAGCGCCGGTCACTTTCGTGCAGCTCTTCCTCGGCGCGCTTTTCCTTGGTCACGTCCTGGATGGTGTTGAACCAGCGGCCCTGCGCGCCCTGGCCCGTCTCGTCCTCCAGCGGCTCCATCACCTGGCGCAGGTACTGCAGTTCGCCCGAAGGGTTCAGCACGCGGTAGGTGAAGTCCACCCGGACCCTCTGGTGGGCAGCCTGCAGCGCATGGTGGCGAAAACTCCCGCGATCATGCGGATGCACCAGCGCCATCCAGTCGCGCGCGGACCGGGGCATCGTGTCGGCGGGCAGGCCCAGGATGTCGGACAAGGTGTCTTGCCAGCTTTCAAAGGCGCCGTCGGGCCCGCTGATCACATGGGTGATCTTGGCCAGCGCCTGGGCCCGGCGCAGGCTGGCCTTGCTGGCGCGCAGCTCCTCCATGGCACGCTGGCGCTCGAACACCTCCACCTGCAGCTGCTCCGCGTGTTTCTGGATCTCCATGTAGAGGCTGCCGTTTTCGTAGATGCGCCCCACCTGCGCGCCCAGGATGGCCAGGACTTTCTCGTCGTCCTCGCTGAACACATCGGCCCCCTCCTTGTTGGCCAGGCAGATCCAGCCGTACGAGAACGACAACGAGGTGACGGGCGCAATCAGCCCTGTGTACAGCGGCGGGTAGCCTGCGGGCAGGCCGATCACGCTGGGGTTGCCGCCGGGGTTGGCCACGCGCTCAGAGCGGCGTTCGGCCCGCAACTGCCCCAGCAGGCCGTGGGAGACCACGGGCAGGTCCAGGGGCCGGTCTTGCAGGCCCGTGCGTGCAGGGTCGATGCCGCTGGTGCAGGTGATGGCGCTGTCGCTGTGCTTGCGCACCACGCACAGCACGGCGTACTGCGCGCCCACCAGCTCACGCGCGCCCCGGCACACATTGGCCAGCAGCACCTGCGGGTCGCGTTCGGAGGCGAGCTGCAGGTTCAGGTCGGTGAGCGCAGCCAGGCGCCGGTTCATGGCCTCCAGCTCGGCCACGTTGCCGGTGAGCTTGTCGGTCATGAGCTGCAGATGCCGGGTCTGGAAGCCGTGCTCCAGCGCCACCGAGGGCCGGGGCGCAATCTGCGTG
This sequence comes from uncultured Verminephrobacter sp., assembly GCA_964466605.1. Lineage (GTDB taxonomy): Bacteria > Pseudomonadota > Gammaproteobacteria > Burkholderiales > Burkholderiaceae_C > Acidovorax. Next base: position 29,710 of record CAYXSL010000010.1, on the reverse strand, counting down.
AGCGCCTGCTCGATGGCCGCCAGGATGTCCTGCGGCTCGCAGGGCTTGACCAGCACCTGCGTGACGCCACACGCCAACGCCAGGCTGCGGGCCTCGTGCTCACGGTAGTGCGCGCTGTAGAAGATCACCTGCGTGGCCGCCAGGTGGTGGTCGGCCCGCAGCTGGCGCACGAACTCGTAGCCGTCCATGGTGGGCATCAGGATGTCGGAGATGACCAGGTCGGGCCGCTCGGCGCGCACCAGCGCCAGCGCCTCTGCGCCATCGGCGGCCTCCAGCGCCTGGTGGCCGCTGTGTCCGATGAGCGTGACCACCAGCGCCCGGTTGGCGGGAAGGTCATCCACGACGAGGATCTTTGCCATGCTCTGCCCGGTGCTTTTTCAACCCTCGGCGGGCGGGGGGGTGAACGGTGCCCCCAGGAACGCTTCGACCTGCTGCACAAAGGTTTCGGGCGTGATGGGCTTGGACAGGTGTTCGTTGAAGCCCACGTCCAGCGCCTTCTCCCGGTCGCCCGGCATCGAAAACGCCGTGACCGCCACCAGCGGCACCACGCGCCAGAGCATGCTGGTGCGCAGGCTGCGTGCCACCTCGTAGCCGTTCATCACGGGCATCTGCAGGTCGCACAGGATGATGTCCGGGCTTTCAGCCAGCGCAATGCGCAGGCCCACAACGCCGTTTTCCGCAGCCAGCACGCGGTGGCCCGCGGCTTCGAGCAGATAGGTGACCAGCTGGCGGCTGGCATCGTCGTCTTCAATGACCAGGATGGTGGCTTGGGTCATGCGCTACGCTCCTGGATTTCAAGAACAAAGGTGCTGCCGCGCCCTTCCTCGCTGTCAAAGCCCAGGGTGCCGCCCAGGGCTTCGGCCAGCTTGCGGCTCAGGTGCAGGCCCAGGCCCGAGCCCTCGTGGTGGCGGCGGTCGGCGCTCTCCACACGCGAGAAGGCCTCGAACAGGCGGGGCTGCTCTTGCAGCGCAATGCCGGGGCCTGTGTCCCGCACCCGCAGCTGCACGCTGCGCCCGCCCCCCGGCAGCGCCAGCTCATGCAGCACCACATCGACCTGGCCCTGCTGCGTGAACTTGATGGCGTTGCCCACCAGGTTGATGAGGATCTGGCTCAGCGCCCGCCGGTCGGTCGTGAGCAACACGGCCTCTGAAGGCATGTGGACCGCAAACGCGAGGCCCTTGCGCCGGGCCTCCAGCTCCAGCGTGGCCGACACTTCCTCGATCAGGGCCTTGCAGTCCACCGGCTCCAGGTTCAGGGACACCTTGTTGGCGCTGAGCTTGGCCACGTCCAGCAGGTCGTTGATGAGGGACAGCAGGTGCTTGGCCCCTGTCTGCACGATGCGCAGCTGTTTTTCCTGCTCCGGGTTGAGTGGGCCGGGCAACTTCATGAGCAGCGTGCCCGTGAAGCCAATGATGGCGTTGAGCGGTGTGCGCAGCTCGTGCGACATGCTGGCCAGAAAACGGTCCTTGACCAGGGCGGCGTTCTCCAGTTCCAGGTTCTTGTCGCGCAGCACCTGCTCGATGCGCTTGCGCTCGGTCACGTCGCGGATGGCGCTGGAGACGAACAGACCCTCTTCCGTCTCCAGCGGGCTCAGGCTGATCTCGACCGGGAACTCGGAGCCGTCCTTGCGCAGGCCATACAAGTCCAGCCCCGCCCCCATGGAGCGCGAGCGCGGCTCGGAAAAAAAACGGTGCCTGTGCTCGGGGTGCCGCGCTCCGAAGCGTTCAGGCACCAGCAGTTCGATGGGCTGGCCCAGCAGCTCGTCGCGGCTCCAGCCAAACAGCTTCACCGCTTGCGAGTTGACGAGCACGATGCGCCCCTCGCGGTTGACGATGACCATGGCATCGGGCGCGGCTTCGAGCAGGTCCTTGAACTTCTGGTCGGCCCGCTTGCGGTCGGTGATGTCGCGGATGGCACTCATCACCATCGTGCCCTCTTCGGTGTCGATGGGGCTCAGGCTGATCTCCACCGGGAACTCGCCCCGGTCCTTGTGCAGGCCATGCAGCTCCAGCCCCGCGCCCATGGTGCGCGTGCGCGGCTGGCCAAAAAAGCCGCTGCGATGGCCCAGGTGGGCGCCCCGGTAGCGGTGGGGCAGCAGCACCTCCACCGCCTGGCCCAGCAGTTCGGCACGGGGGTAGCCAAACACGCGCTCGGCCTGCGAGTTGACGAGCACGATGCGCCCCGTCACATTGACCATCACGATGGCATCGGGGGTGGATTCGAGCAGGTCGCGAAAGCGGGCCTCCAGCAGCTTGGCATCGCGCTGCACCTTGAGCTGCGTGACATCCTTGGTGCTGGAGAGGTAGTGCAGCAATAGCCCGTCGGCGCCGCGCACGGCCTTGGTGGACACGTTGACATGCACCAGCGAGCCGTCCTTGCGGCGACGCACCGACTCGTGCACCACCGTGCTTCCGCGCTCAGCCTCGGCCCGCATGTGCACGTCTTCCTGCGCCCGGTCAGCCGGGACGATCAGATCCAGCACCGCGCGCCCCACTGCTTCGGCATGCGGGTAGCCAAAGATCACCTCGGCGGCGGGGTTCCAGTTGAGCACGCTGCCGTCGGGCGACAGCACCAGCAGTGCATCGGGGTTTTGCTCCCAGTACGCGGCAGAAAAGTCAGATGCCATGCAGCCCTCTTGCTAGGTAGGGAGCCCGCTGCTCCCGGCTCTTAGACGCTTGCCCCTCATAGCAGGCCTTGGGCAAGAGCAAGCACATGCAGAGGCGTCAAACCATATTAGTGGGAACGCTGAAAAACACCAACACAGAACTGCCAGCGGTGGGGAGCCCCCTGGCCCCAGCGCCGCCAGTTCATGGCGCCGCCAAGGCCCCTCGCAAAAAAAGCCCCTGCTGCAGCAAGGGCATCAGGGGCATCAGGGGCATCAGGACCGACAGACCTCGTGGTGGTGGCCCAAGCAGCGTGACAACTGCAGCGGCGCGGCGCAGCCTATGCGCCAGGGCCTTCGCGCATTCGATGCATCCAGCGGTCCATGGCAGCGACCAGTGCTGGCGCTTTGGCAAACCCATCCACCAGCCGCGCCCACTGTCCGCCCTCCCGCACCACAAGCGCAGGAAAACTGGATATGCCCCAGCGGCGCGCTTGTGCAAAGTCTTCTTGGGCCGCCTGCCGGGTGGCCTGGGCGTCAAACAGCCCCTCAAGCCCTTCGGCCGCAAATCCTTGCGCCTGCAAAGCTCCAGTTACCACAGGCACCAGCACCTCCCTGGCGGTGGTGTCCAGGCCATCGACGTAAAACGCCGTCTGGATGGCCCGGAACACGGTCAGCAAATCCGCAGCTGGCGCGGCCATGCGCGCGGCAACCACCGCGCGGCATGCTGGCTCGGTGTCATAGACAAACCCCTGCCGCGCCATCAGGGCGTCGCGGTTGAAAGGCAGACCTGTCGCAGCTTCCACCTTCGCCCAGTGAAAAAGCCGAAAGCGTTTGCCCGCATCGTCCAGCACCTCGGTGCCTCCGGCGCGCAGTCCCCCGGTGACAATCTCAAGCCGCACCTCGGGCCGCTGGGCCAGCGCCGTCGAAAGCTCCAGCCCGAAGCCATAACACCAGGAACACATGGGGTCTCCCACATAGACCAGGCTGGGTGCGGTGGTGTTTGCGCCGGTCATGGGCGCTCCGCTGCGCGGCGTCCGAATGAAATCCCGTATGCCGCAGGGCGCGCCAGAAGCACAGGGTCGCTGGACGGCTCGATCCCGTCGGGCAAGGCAAGCGGATTGAAGAAGACCGGCTCGCAGCGGGAAGCCTCGGCCAGGCTGTGGATCACGAGGCGCCCGGCAGTCACCTGCCGCCGCTGCTCCGGCCAGGCCTGGGTAGCGTCGCTGGGATCGTCCGCCGCTTCCGCCAATTGCACCTGGAACCGGAAAGACGCGGGCCCCTGGGCGAGGCGCTGCTTCAGTTCTGTCTCCAGAAAGTCATCCGGAAGCGTTGCGCTTTGTTCGTCGCTCAGGCGTTGTTCTCCAGCCTCTGGCTCAAAACGCCAGCGCACGAAGCGGCGCTGGTCGTCCGCAGACCGGAAGACGAACGCGTTTATCCCCCAGTAGGGCGTTGTCACATAGCTCGCGGGTGCTGCGCGCTCGGCCAGGTATTTCCCCTGGCGCAGCGACTCGGGGTGGGCCAGGTTGAATGCCTTCAGGCGCTCAGGATCGGGCTTGCCGGTCGCAGGATCTGGTACCCGCGCCCGCACGAAAGGCGCAAAGTCGGCGGGGTCCTTCACAAAGTACACCGGAGCAGAAAGATTGGCTTGCATCCATACACTCCCGTCCGGCAAATCCAGCTTGAGCGAAAGCCCCCGTGTGGACCGGCTCTTGTCGGACGCGCGCGGATTGCCTCCCCCCACGGAAAATCGGACCAGCGTCGGCAGGGGCGCCCCCGAGAAGGCGGCCGCCTTGCTCAGCGCCTGCCCTTCAGCCGTTCCGGTGAAGGTGCCGTTTGCACAGAGTCCCTTCGTCTGCGTTCGGCGCAGGCCCGCGTGTTTGCCAAACAGCGTCTCCAGCGCATCCACGGACTCGGTCAGCGGCTCGGCAGCCATCGCGACCGGCTGCAGCGCGACCAAGGACAGCAACAGGGAACAAACGTACTTGGGTGATTTCATTTTCAGTCCAGCCTCAGGCTTTGCTCCATCGTGAAGCATTGGTCCCAGATGTACACGTCGAATGCCGCCAGGCGCGATGCCCACTTGGGTGTCAAGGCGTTCACGCACTGCGCGGCCACGCGGTCGATGTAGTTGTCGAAGACCGCCCAGGGGTTGGATTGGTCGCGGGCATCCATGCCTTCACCCAAGGCTGTGGTCTGCAGCGCCTTGCCCGCTGCCGCCTTGAGGTCTTGCAGGAATTCGTGCTGCGCCACCACGTCTGCCTTGGTGCCAACCCGGGCCACGTGGCCGGACACCAGCCAGTCGAAGTCCATGGACTTGATCTTCTCGACCTGCGCGAAGTAGCCGGGGATGTCCTGCGCCAACGCCAGGCGCCGCCATGGCATCCAGCCGGGGAAGATCACGTCCACCACCATCAGCGTGCGCTGCTCGGGGGCCCACAGGAAGATGTTGCCCGGCTCATGGCCGTTGCCGTGGTAGGAGAGTTCGAGGCGCTGCCCGCCCACACGGACTGTGTGTTTGTCACGGAAAGTGACGTTGGGCAGGGGGCGCTTCGGATCACGCGCCCGCGCCAGGATGGAACGGGTTTCCTCGTGCGCAACGATCACGGGCTTCTTGGGCAACGTGGCCAGGAAATCTCCGGCCGCGCCGATGTGGTCGGCGTGCGCGTGGCTGTAGATGACGTGCGTGACGGGTTGGCTCGTCACCTCGCGGATTGCCTTGGGGATGAATGCAGCCAGAGGCGGCGGCACGTCGGCCAGGATCACGCCCTTGTCATGCACCATGAACATCGCCTGATAGACGTTGTCGGTCACCATGTGCAGGCCACGCCCCAGCTCCTGGATGCGGTAGCCCTTGGCAGCGTCGATCGCCGGGCCCTTGGCCGACTCGGGAATGTCCATGTACTTGCCCGTGCGCGCCCCGATGGTGGCGATCTCAGGCATGCCGTGGTAAGCCTCGGCGGCAGCACAACCGGGGGCCTTGCACTCTCCGTGGGCCGACACGCTGGCAGGCAAGCCCAACGCCAGCGCACTGACCGATGAAAGAAGGAGCCTGGAGAAAAGGTGAAGCATGTTCATGTCAATCCCGGATGTCGTAGTGAAAGACCTTGGAGACGATCTGCCAGCGCCCATCCAGCCAGAGCAGCGTCAGCAGGTCGATGAAGTGCTTGGGCGCGATGGAGCACTGCAGCCTGGCCAGCGCCGTCACCGGGCCCACCAGTTCGATGGAGAGCACGCGGTCGGTGCGCGGCTGGCCGCTGGCCGCCGGCGCGGGCCGGGCGTCCACCACCGGGAAGTACTCGTTCATGCGCCAGAAGATGGGTTGCTCACCCACCGCCGTGGCATACAGCGCCTGTGGGTGGAACACCTGGGCCAGGCGCGCTGTATCGCTGTGGTACAGGCCGTCGAGGTACAGCTCCAGCACTGCGTGGATGGCGGCAAAGTCGGCGGCAGTGCTGTTCATTGCGCTCCCCCTTTCTTTGCCCGCTCGCGCAGCACGGTCACGGTCTCACCCGCGATCCCCCAATGGTCGGTGTCCACCTCTTCGATCACGACAAAGGTGGTGGCCGGGTTCTTGTTCAGCACCTGCACCACGAGGTCGGTCGCGCCGCGAATCAGCTGGGCCTTTTGTTCACGCGTTGCGCCCTCGCGGGTGATCTGGATGTTGATGTAGGGCATGGTCCCGCTCCTCAGGCCGCCAGGCCTTCGGCCACCATCGCGGCCTTGACCTCGGGGCGGGCCGCCACGCGCGCCATGAAGCCGCCGATGTGCTGCAGCTCGCCCAGGTCGATCTGCACATACTTGGCCCAGCCCAGCACCACAAACAGGTACGCATCGGCGGCGGTAAAGGCGTCGCCCGTGAGGTAGCTCTTGCCCGCCAGCTGGCCGTCCAGCCAGACCAGCTTCTTGTACAGCACGGCTGCCAAAGCCTTCTTGGCAGTGGCATCCACATCGCTGTGGAACAGGGGTGTGAAGGACTTGTGCAGCTCGGCCGTCACGTAGTTTTGCCACTCCATGACCCGATAGCGTTCCAGGCTGCCCGCAGGTGGCATCAGGGTGTGGGCGCCCGCGCGGTCGGCCACGTACTGGGCGACCACCGGCCCTTCGGTAATCCGCGTTCCGTCCGGGAGTTCGATCACCGGCACCTGGCCTTTGGGGCTGATGGCATAGAAGTCACCGCCGCCGCTGGTGGTGTGCTTGCTGGTATCGACCTTTTCCAGCGTGAACGGCGTGCCGGTCTCGCGCAGAAGAATGTGCGTTGCCAGCGAGCATGCGCCGGGGGAGTAGTAGAGCTTGATAGCGGTCTGCATCGGGGACTCCTTATGTCCTGGGTTGGTGATGCAGTGACTTTATTTGCGATGTAATTGACAATAAAGCAGACTACTTTCAAATCACTAATTACACAGAAATCACCAATGAACCGGCAATTCGACAACCTCCGCCTGGGCAGCATCGAGTTGTTCTGCCTTACAGCGCAGCACGAGGGGTTCACGGCGGCGGCCAAGGCCACGGGCCTCACGGCGGCGGCCGTGAGCCGGTCGGTGGCCCGGCTGGAAGAGCGCCTGGGCGTGCGCCTGCTCATGCGCACCACACGCCAGGTGCGCCTCACGGAAGTCGGGCAGCGCTATTACGACCAGTGCCGCAATGCGCTCACCCAGCTCAGCGAGGCCGAGCGCGAGGCATCGGGCCAGCAGCTCAAACCGGCAGGCCTGGTGCGCATGAGCCTGCCCACCTCGTACGGGCACCACCGCGTGCTGCCGCTGCTGCCCGCCTTCAGCAAGAAGTACCCCGACATCGAGATCGAACTGCAGCTGTCCAACCGCAATGTGGATTTCACCGAGGAAGGCTTCGATCTCGCCATCCGGGGGCGCACGCCACCCGATTCGAGCCTGGTGGCCCGCAAGCTGGAAGACGCGGCTTTGCTGGTGGTCGCGGCGCCCGCTTACCTCCAGCGCCACCGCGCGCCCCACACGCCCGAGGAGCTGGCGCAGCATGAATGCGTGCAGTTCGTGCTGCCCAGCAGCGGGCAGGTCGTGCCCTGGCTGCTGGTGCACGACGGCCAGACCATTGAATGGCCCACGCAAGGCCGGCTGCGCTGCGCAGACGACATCCTGGGCCAGGTCACCCTCGCCCGCGCGGGCGCGGGGCTGGTACAGACCTACCGCTTTCTCGTCGAGGACGATCTGCGCAGCGGCCAACTGGTTGAGGTGCTGACCGGGTACGCAGGCGCATCGCGGCCGTTCTCGCTGATCTACCCGGGCAACCGGCACATGCCCTTGCGTGTGCGCGTGCTCATCGACTACCTGGTGCGTGCGCTGGGGCGGTAAGGCGCAGAGGCGCCGAGGCAGCACCAAGAAAAAACCCTGGTCCGATCAACGCACCAGGGTTCTCTATTCGGGGCGTCTTGAACCGCCCCGAAGCCAGGGAATCTCGACTACATGTTGTCGATCATGACCTGGCCGAAGCCCGAGCAGCTGACCTGCGTGGCGCCATCCATCAGGCGCGCGAAGTCGTAGGTCACTTTCTTGGAGGCAATTGACTTCTCCAGCGAGCTGATGATCAGATTGGCGGCGGCGGTCCAGCCCATGTGACGCAGCATCATCTCGGCCGAGAGGATCTCGGAGCCGGGGTTCACGTAGTCCTTGCCCGCGTACTTGGGCGCCGTGCCGTGCGTCGCCTCAAAGCACGCCACCGAGTCGGACATGTTGGCGCCGGGCGCAATGCCGATGCCACCCACCTGGGCGGCCAGCGCGTCGGAGATGTAGTCGCCGTTGAGGTTGAGCGTGGCCACCACCGAATATTCGGCGGGGCGCAGCAGGATCTGCTGGAGGAAGGCGTCGGCGATGCTGTCCTTGACGGTGATGTCCTTGCCTGTCTTCGGGTTCTTGAGCTTGCACCAGGGGCCGCCGTCGATCAGCTCGGCGCCAAACTCCTTCTGCGCCAGCGCATAGGCCCAATCGCGGAAGCCGCCTTCGGTGAACTTCATGATGTTGCCCTTGTGCACGATGGTCACGCTGGGCTTGTCGTTGTCGATGGCGTACTGGATGGCCTTGCGCACCAGGCGCTCGGTGCCCTCGCGCGAGACGGGCTTGACGCCCAGACCCGAGGTGTTGGGAAAGCGGATCTTCTTCACGCCCATCTCGTCCTGCAGGAACTTGATGAGCTTCTTGGCCTTGTCGGACTCGGCTTCGAACTCGATCCCCGCGTAGATGTCTTCCGAGTTCTCGCGGAAGATCACCATGTTGGTCTTCTCGGGTTCTTTGAGCGGCGATGGCACGCCCTTGAAGTACTGCACGGGGCGCAGGCAGACATACAGATCCAGCTCCTGGCGCAGCGCCACATTGAGCGAGCGGATGCCACCGCCCACGGGCGTGGTGAGCGGGCCCTTGATGGAGACCACATACTCGCGCAGCACTGCCAGGGTTTCCTCAGGCAGCCACACATCGGGGCCGTAGACCTTGGTGGATTTTTCGCCCGCGTACACCTCCATCCAGTGAATTTTCTTGGCGCCGCCATAGGCCTTGGCCACGGCGGCATCCACCACCTTGATCATCACGGGCGTGATGTCGAGGCCCGTGCCGTCGCCTTCGATGAAAGGGATGATGGGCTCGTCCGGCACGTTCAGGGACATGTCGGCATTGACGGTGATTTTCTGGCCTGCGGCAGGCACCACGATGTGCTGGTAGGTGGTCATGGGGGGAGTCTCCGGTGTGCGCCGACGGGGATTCGGGCGGTGAGGGCAAAGCGAGGAAAAGCGGGAAAAGAAACACCCACCACCGGTGTGGCGGTGTCGCGGTGTGGTTTCAAACCATTCTAATGACAAAAATTTTCGCCCAAGCCCCTGTCAACGCACCGGGCGCTGCTATCGTTGCAAGTGGAGCCGTGCGGTTCTCGCACGGCCCTTCAACCTTCGTTCACCCTGGAAACGGCATATATGAAAAAACTCCTCGCTGTCCTCGTGGCCGGTCTGTTCACTGCTGGTGCTTTTGCACAGGCACCCGCAGTCGCCTCCACCACCACCGCACCCGCTGCTGCCCCCATGACGGCCCAATCTGCCGCCCCCGCCACCAAGAAGGTCGCCAAGAAAAAGACCACCAAAAAGGTCGCCAAGAAGAAAACCGCCCACAAGGCCGCCTGAAGCAGTCTGGCAAGGCCAGGCATCCCCTTCACCGGGGCCCCAGGCCTTCACTGATTCAAAATCGCCCGCACCCGCGGGCGTTTTCTTTGGTGCCGCGACCCTGCACACAGAACCAGAACTTTCTGCGGCCTGTGCAATCCGTCCCTGGCGCAGTCCGTTGTTGTCGCCATGTTCCTTGTTGAATTGAAAGCTCCGCCCATGACCGTCTCCCGCGCCACCCCTGCCCTTCCATTGGATGCCTTGCCGGTTGCCACGGGTATTCAGCGCCTTGCCCGGCACGCCGCTCGGTTCTGGACTGCCGCATGCGTGGCATGTTCGCTGGTGGTCCCCGCTGGCGTCGCCACCGCCCAGGAAGGCCCCCAGCTGCATCTGCAGCGCGTGGAACTGACCGCCGGCATGCACCGCATCGACGCCCAGGTGGCTGCCGCCCCACAAGAGCGCCAGACCGGGCTCATGCACCGCAAGGAGATGCCCCAGCACGAAGGCATGCTGTTTGTGTTTGAACAACCCGCGCAGCAGTGCTTCTGGATGAAGAACACGCTGCTGCCGCTCACGGCCGCGTTTGTGGATGACGACGGCACCATCGTCAACCTGGCCGACATGAAACCCCAGACGCTGGACTCGCACTGCTCGGCCAAGCCGGTGCGGTATGTGCTGGAGATGAACCAGGGCTGGTTTGCCAAGAAGAACATCAAGGCAGGCACCAAACTGGCCGGGGCCCCCTTCAGCCGCAGGTGATGCGCAAGCAGCATCGGCCGCGCATGAAAACTATCATTTTCATAGCAAACATCGCTTGATGGATGCGCGCAGGCAGCCTGAAAAGCTTTGAATAGACAACAAAAAACGGCCCGAGGGCCGTTTTTTGTTGCTGGCTACAGCCGCCAGGGCCCGCCCCGGCAGCCATGCGCTGCGCATCAGGCGAAGTTGGCTTCGGCAAACTTCCAGTTCACCAGCTTGTCGAGGAAGGTCTCGACGAACTTGGGGCGCATGTTGCGGTAGTCGATGTAGTAGGCGTGTTCCCACACGTCCACCGTCAGCAAGGCCTTGTCGGCGGTGGTCAGGGGCGTGCCGGCGGCGCCGGTGTTGACGATGTCCACGCTGCCGTCGGCCTTCTTCACCAGCCAGGTCCAGCCCGAACCGAAGTTGCCCACGGCAGACTTCACGAAGGCTTCCTTGAACGCGGCGTAGCTGCCCCACTTGGCGTTGATGGCGGCAGCCAGTGCGCCGGTGGGCTCACCGCCACCCTGGGGGGCCATGCAGCTCCAGAAGAAGGTGTGGTTCCAGATTTGCGCAGCGTTGTTGTAGATGCCGCCGCTCGACTTCTTGACGATCTCTTCGAGCGTCATCGATTCGAATTCGGTGCCCTTTTGCAGGTTGTTGAGGTTCACCACGTAGGCGTTGTGGTGCTTGCCGTGGTGGAATTCCAGCGTTTCCTGGCTGTAGTGCGGGGCCAGGGCGTCGATGGCGTAAGGCAGCGGGGGAAGGGTATGTTCCATGGTGGTGTTTCCTCGTGGTTTGAAATTCTGGGATGCCGCCTGCAACGCGTTCTTTCCTGAGCAATGCAGTCGGACACAGCGCGAGGGGGCATTGTAGGAACATCAGGTGACCTGTGCAGGCTCAGGGAGACCTCAACGCACACAGGGCCTGAGAAAACTGGCACGCCCGCCCTGCGGCACCGCTCACAGCAGGCGGGGTTGCGCCGCCACCGTCACGTCTACCATCCCGTCGGCCAGCGTGGCACGCAGGGCATCGCCCGGATGGGCCTGCTGCACGCTGGTCACGGCCCGGCCCCCGGTGTCGGTCAGCAGCGCATAGCCACGCTGCAGCACCAGGCGCGGGTCCAGCAGGTCCAGGCGCAGGGCGGCGCGCTCCAGCCGCTCGGTGTGCTGCGCCACGCAGCGCTGCATTTTTTGAGGCAAATTGGCCTCCATCGCCTGCTGGTATTGGCCTAGCCGCTGCAGTTTGAGGAGCACGCCATGGCGCATGCGCTGCGCCAGGCGGGCCAGCTGCAACTGCTCGCGCGCCACCAGGCCCGAGGGGCGGCCCAGGCGTGCGGCGGCCTGATCGAGCCGCTGGTGGCGCGCGTCGAGCTGGCGCTCCACGCCATCGGCCAGGCGCCCGGCCAGCAGCCCCAGGGCGCCTAGCCACACCTCGCGCGGCTGGGCCACCAGCTCGGCCGCCGCCGTGGGCGTGGGCGCGCGCAGGTCGGCGCAGAAGTCGGCAATGGTGAAGTCGGTCTCATGCCCCACCCCGCTGATGAGCGGCACCGGGCTTTGCACGATGGTGCGGGCCAGTTGCTCGTCGTTGAAGGCCCACAGGTCTTCGATGGAGCCGCCACCGCGCACGAGCAGGATTACATCCAGCGGCGGATTTTGGGCCAAATCGGCCCCCTGGGCGCGACCCGCTTGCGCAAGCAGATACATTTTTGATAGCGCCGCCACCAGCGACGCCGGCGCGGCCGCCCCTTGCACCAGCGCAGGCACCAGCACCACGGGGATGTGCGGCACACGGCGGCGCAGCGCCGTGACCACGTCGTGCAGCGCCGCCGCACCGGGCGAGGTCACGAGGCCAATGGCGCGCGGCAGCAGTGGCAGCGGGCGCTTGCGGGTGGTGTCGAACAGGCCTTCAGCATCGAGCTGGGCCTTCAAACGCAGAAACTGCTCGAACAGCGCGCCCTGCCCGGCCCGCTGCATGCTTTCGACGATGAACTGCAGGTCGCCGCGCGCCTCGTACACCCCGAGGCGCCCGCGCACTTCCACCAATTCGCCATCGCGCGGCGAAAAGTCAAGCAGGCTGGCGGCGCGGCGGAACATGGCGCAGCGCAGCTGGCCGTTGGCGTCCTTGATCGAAAAATAGCAATGCCCGCTGGATGCGCGCGAGAAGCCCGTTATCTCGCCGCGCACGGCCACAGGATTGAAGCGCGCCTCCAGGGCATCAGCAATGGCGCGGCACAGCGCGCCAACTTCCCACACACGCGGCGCCACGCCTGGGTTTGTGCGCTCAAACATGAGAAACGGCGGGCGTTTGCGCGGGGCTCACCGTGCAAGTACTCCACAGAAACCCGCGTGCACCAGAGCACACAGGCTCATAACCAAAAACCGCCTGCAAAACACCAGCGCACGTACAAGTCATTGATTTATAAGGATTTTTCATTGCGCAATTTTTCATCAATCTGTTGCAAGCACGGCCTGGAGCCACTTTGCGAGGCCTGGAACAGGGGTTGCCCACAAAGTTATCCACAGATTTTGTGGGTGAGCGGGCAAGCGAGCGGCGCGCACAGCAACGTAACGGTTTGTGACGTCGAGAGCGTGTTCATAGCCTGCCCATGGTGCCCGTTGCCCCGCAAAGGCAGCGGATGCAAGGAGCCCACCGCAAGGCGCACTTCTGTGCACCCAGACTGCGGCAGTTCGCTGCTTTGCGGGCACCATGGACAGGCTATGAACACGCTCTAATCCCCCCGCAAGCTGGGCCATAATCGCCGATTGCTTTCATCTGCGCGGAGAGAGATTTGCTGTCCATCATACAAGCCGCAGGCTGGCCGATCTGGCCCCTGATTGCGTGTTCCGTCCTGGGAATGGCGCTGATTTTCGAACGTTTCGTGGCCCTCAAGACGGCCCGCGTCGCCCCCCCAAAACTGCTGGATGAAGCGATCACCGTGTCGTCCAAGGCCCTGCCCACCCCCGATGTGGTGAACCAGCTGGCGCAGAACTCGGCCCTGGGCGAGGTGCTGGCCAGCGGCCTGCGCACCCTCAACAGCAACCCCCAGTGCAGCGAAACCGACCTGCGCGCCGCCATGGAAGGCACCGGACGCGCCGTGGCGCACCGGCTGGAGAAGTACCTCTCGGCCCTGGCCACCATCGCCTCGGCAGCTCCCCTGCTGGGCCTCCTGGGCACCGTCATCGGCATGATCGAGATCTTTGGCTCGCAGGCAGGCGGCGGTGGCGTGGGCCAGGCCATGGGCGGCGGCAACCCGGCCCAACTCGCGCACGGCATCTCGATCGCGCTCTACAACACGGCCTTTGGCCTCATCGTGGCCATCCCGGCGCTGATCTTCTGGCGCTACTTCCGCGCCCGCGTGGACGCATATCTGCTCACCCTGGAGCTGGCTTCGGAACAATTCGTACGCCACATCCTGCGTCTGCGCAAAGCCAAGTAAAGCCAACCCCAAGCCCCATGAACTTCCGCCCCCGCGCCAAGGAAGAGCCGGAGATCAACCTGATCCCGTTCATTGACGTGCTGCTGGTGATCCTCATCTTTCTGATGCTGACCACCACCTACAGCAAGTTCACCGAGCTGCAGCTCACCCTGCCCGTGGCCGACGCCGAGCAGCAGCGCGACCACCCCAAGGAAATCATCGTGGCCGTGGCGGCCGATGGCCGCTATGCGGTCAACAAGACCGGCGTGGACGGCAAGGGCGTGGACTCCATCGCCCAGGCCCTGCGCGCTGCGGCCACGGCGGGCCCCGGTAGCGTGGTCATCATCAGCGCTGACGCCATGGCGCCGCACCAGTCCGTGGTCACGGTGATGGAGGCCGCGCGCCGCGTGGGCCTCACGCAGATCACCTTCGCCACGCAGTCGTCGTCCACGTCCGCACGCGCGACCAGCGCGGCCAGCCGCTGACGGGCATGGGCGCCGCCCCCGGGCCCCAGCCGCCCCCGGCAGCGCCCTCCCCTGCCCGCCCGCCCACCGGGCGCAGCACGGTCGAACAAGGCCTGCAACACCTCTGGCAAAAGCGCGGCGGGGCCGCCTGGGCCTTGTGGCCCGTCTCGCTGCTGTATGGCGCGCTGGTGGCGCTGCGCCGCACGCTCTACCGCACCGGCCTGCTGCGCTCCGAACACCCCGGCCGCCCCGTGATCGTGGTCGGCAATGTGATTGCCGGGGGCGCAGGCAAGACGCCGGTGGTCATTGCGCTGGTGAAACATCTGCAGGCACAGGGCCTGCAGGTGGGCGTGATCTCGCGTGGTTATGGCCGCAGCATCCAGGATTGCCGCGCGGTGCTGCCCGGCAGCCCGGCCAGCGAGGTAGGCGACGAGCCCGCGCTGATCGCACGCAGTTTTGGGGGCGATGCCGCCGTGCCGGTGTTTGTAGCGCCGCGCCGCATCACGGCCGCACGCGCACTGCTGGCGGCCCATCCCGGCACCGATGTGATCGTCTGCGACGACGGCCTGCAGCACCTGGCGCTGAAGCGCGATCTGGAAATCTGCATCTTCAACGACCAGGGCGTGGGCAATGGCTGGCTCTTGCCTGCCGGGCCGCTGCGCGAACCCTGGCCGCGCCAGGTGGACTTTGTGCTGCATGCGGGCACCACAGCTCCCGGCGGAACCACAGCCCCTGCGTTTGGCCTGCAGCGCCGCCTGGCGCCCTGGGCGGTGCGGTCCGACGGCAGCCAGGTGCCGCTGGCGCAACTGCGCGGCCAGCCGCTGCATGCGCTGGCCGCCGTGGCGCGGCCCGATGACTTCTTTACCATGCTCCGGTCGGAAGGCCTTACGCTGGAGCACACCGAGGCCTTGCCAGATCACTATGATTTTGATAGCTGGAAGCGCCCACCAGACGCGCGGCAGGCTGTGATTTGCACCGAAAAAGACGCCGTCAAGCTGTGGCCCCTGCACCCCGAGGCGCTGGCCGTGCCCCTGGCGGTGCAGATCGACCCCCGCTTTTTTGCTGCGCTCGGTACCAAGCTGTCCGCACTGCGGGCCCAGGCTGCGGCACACAGGCCGCCGCTATCATCCCCTCCTGCTTGAAGGGGCCTTGCCCCACCCCGCTGAATCTTCCTGGAAAGCCACGCCCCCATGGACCCCAAACTGCTTGAACTGCTGGTCTGCCCCGTCACCAAAGGCCCCCTGACCTACGACCGCGAGGCGCAAGAACTCGTCTCGCGCAGCGCGCGGCTGGCCTACCCGGTGCGTGACGGCATTCCGGTGCTGCTGGAAAACGAAGCCCGCACGCTGACCGACGAGGAACTGGAGCGGTGAGCGCCACCGCCGCCCCGGCAGCAGCCAGCCCGTTCACGGTGCTGATCCCGGCGCGCATGGCGTCGAGCCGCCTGCCGGACAAACCGCTGGCCGACATCGCCGGGCTGCCCATGGTGGTGCGCGTGGCCCAGCGCGCTGCGCAAAGCGCCGCCACCCGCGTGGTGGTGGCTGCCGACGATGCCCGCATCCTGCAAGCCTGCCAAGCCCACGGCGTGCAGGCCGTCATGACCCGGCCCGACCACGCCAGCGGCAGCGATCGGCTGGCCGAAGCCTGTACTCAGCTGGGCCTGGCGGGCGACGACATCGTGGTCAACGTGCAGGGCGACGAACCTTTGATGGACCCGGCGCTCATCAACGCCGTGGCAGGCCTGTTGTCTGCGCGGCCCGAAGCCAGCATGGGCACGGCAGCCCATGCGATTGCCTCGCTGGCCGATGTGGCCAACCCCAATGTGGTGAAGGTGGTGCTCGATGCGCAGGGCTTGGCGCATTACTTCAGCCGCGCGCCGATTCCGTTTGCGCGCGACCATGCGGGCACCGCCTGGTGGAAGGGCGCCGCGCAGGCTGCGGCCCCCGGTGTCGCGGCGCTGGCGGGTTTTGCGCCGCTGCGGCACATCGGCATCTACAGCTACCGCGCCGGTTTTCTGCGGCAGTTTCCGCAACTGGCCCCGGCACCCACCGAGGCGGTGGAGGCGCTGGAACAACTGCGCGCCCTCTGGCATGGCCACCGCATCGCCGTGCATATCGCAGGCACGGCCCCGGGCCCGGGCGTGGACACGCCCGAAGACCTGGAACGGGTGCGCGCGCTGCTGGGCTGAGGGTCCGGCCCGCACTGCACTGCCCTGCAGGGGCGCGGCCTGGGGAGACTGTCGCCCATCTAGTCGCCCATGTAAGTCAGCGCAAGGTGGTCACATGCTATCCTCGACCGCAACGAGAGCACCGCATCCCGGGCGCACAGAACGGCTACAGGCGCCCTTCGCGCGTCCCTGCCAGCGGCGCCCACTGATTTCTAACCTTCGAGGACTTCCATGAGACTGATTCTGTTGGGCGCGCCTGGCGCCGGAAAGGGCACGCAAGCCACGTTCATCTGCCAGAAGTACGGCATCCCGCAAATCTCCACCGGCGACATGCTGCGTGCCGCCGTCAAGGCCGGCACCCCGCTGGGCCTGCAGGCCAAGGCCGTGATGGATTCGGGTGCCCTGGTCAGTGACGACATCATCATCGGTCTGGTCAAGGAACGCATCGCGCAGCCCGACTGTGCCAAGGGCTTCCTGTTCGACGGTTTCCCCCGCACCATCCCCCAGGCAGACGCAATGAAGGCCGCAGGCGTCAAGCTCGATTACGTGCTCGAAATCGACGTGCCCTTCGATGCCATCATCGAACGCATGAGCGGCCGCCGCTCGCACCCCGCCAGTGGCCGCACTTACCACGTCAAGTTCAACCCCCCCAAGGTAGAAGGCAAGGACGACGTGACGGGCGAAGAGCTGATCCAGCGCGAAGACGACAAGGAAGAAACCGTCAAGAAGCGCCTGCAGGTCTACAGCGACCAGACGCGCCCCCTGGTGGACTACTACGGCAACTGGGCCAAGGCCGAGCCCGAGCTGGCCCCCAAGTACCGCGCCATCAGCGGCACGGGCAGCGTGGACGAGATCACGGCACGCGCACTGCAAGCCCTGGCCAGCTGAAACTGAAAAACAGAGTGATCACTAATGCGGCGGCCCCGGCCACGCTGATCGCTCCGAACCGGCGACGCCCTGCACAGGGGCGTCGCTTTTTTTATGGTGCCAACAAGCCTGCCCACCAACGCTGCCCGACAGCGGCTCCGCGGCAGCGCCCCCTCACTCGGGTGTTGCCCCACACGTCATGCGGGGCTGGACCGCAGGCCGTAGGCCTTGCCATCGACATACAGGTACTCGGCACGCAGCACCGGGTCGCCCTTTTCTTCGCGCAAGGTGAAGCCCACCACCGATACCAGGGCGCCCGGCCGGATCTCCTGCACCTGCCACGCCTGCATGCGCGTGAGGGGCGCCAGCTCGACCTCCCAGAGCCGGTCCTTGCGGGTGGGCAACACGGCCTTGGCCAGCAGCGCCCGGCCATCCACCGGCGCCGTCTGCGCAGGCACGGGGCGCTGGACCAGGTCGGCAGGCAGCTTCAGGCCAGCGGCAAGCTCCAGCGAGAGTTCTGCATGGGGGTTTTGCCAGCGCACCTTGCGCACGGTGCCTTCCAGATAAATGGGGCGGTCCGGGTCAAAACTGCTCCAGCCATGGTGCGCCTGCGCCCAGAGGGGCCAGGCAGTGGCGGCGACAAGCAGGTGGCGTCGTTGCAGGCTCATACAGACTCCTGAAGTAAAGAAGAACCGGACAGGCTTCACCGCTTCACAGGTAGGCAATCCAGCGGCCACACACCACAACAGCCAGCCAGATCAGCGTGGAAGCCAGCATCTGCGCGCGGGCCAGGGCATCGAGCCGCGTGAGCGAACCGCGCCCATGAAACCATGCGGCATTGCACCCCGCAAGCATTAACAACAGCATCTTCAAGGTGAATGCCCGGTTGCTGAGCAACTCGGCAGGCTGCGTGGCAAACATCAGCAGGCCCGATGCGGCGGCCAGAGCAAAACCGCACAGCGCCAGCGACAGGCTCAGCCGGGCCAGGTCCTTCACCGGCAGCGCGGCGCCCCGGCCAAACACCCGCAGCTCCAGCAATACCAGGTTGCCCAGCAAGAGCGCGATGCCGACGATGTGCACCACCTCCAACGCCGGATAGGCCCAGGCGTGCGTCTTGAGTGCCGCGAACATATATAAAAATAAAGCAGCCAGCCCCGTCAGTGCGCCTGGAGCAGATCCAGCAGCAAGGCCACCCGTGCCTTCACTGGCGACAGCCCCCCGGAATCCGGCAACACATCGCCGGGCTTGGGCAGCACCTGCCCTTCGGCGCACCGGGTGGCCCGCACCACGCGCACACCGGCCTGCTGCGCCCGCAGCAAGGCGGCCTCTAGCGCATGGTGAATGGTCCCGTTGCCAGTGCAGGCCACCACCAGCCCCCGCACACCGGCGTGCACCAGCGCATCCACGGTCCGGGCCCGTGCCCCTGCGTGGCTCAGCACCACCTCCACCCAAGGCCATTCAGCGGACTCAATTCCTGTTTTGATAGCAGAAAAGGCACGCCCAACGGGCGGAAGAGGCCAATTTTGCACAAGGCGCACTCGCCCCTCTTCCACCCAGCCCAGGGGGCCGGCATCGCCCGAATTGAAGGCATGCACCCGGTACGGGTGGACCTTCTGCACGCTACGGGCGGCATGCAGTTCTCCGGCCGCCACGGCCACCACCCCGGTGGCACCGGGAGCCAGCACCACGGCCACGGCGTCCAGCAGGTTCTGCGGGCCATCGGGCGTGAGCGCCGTTGCGGGGCGCATGGCGCAGGTCAACACCACGGGCTTGGTGGCGTCCAGCACTTCGTGCAGAAACCAGGCGGTTTCTTCCAGCGTATCGGTGCCGTGGGTAATGACGAGGCCCCGCACGTCAGGGTCCGCCAGGTGGTGAGCGCAGCGCAGGGCCAGCGCCCGCCAGACGCCGTCGTCCATGTCCTTGCTGTCCACCTGGGCCACCTGCTCGGCCACCAGCCTGCCGCCCGCCAGCGTCTGCAGGCCCGGCACGGCGGCCAGCAATTGCTCTACCCCCACCTGGGCTGCGGTGTAGCCGATGTTGTCCCCCGCCTGCGCCGAGGTGCCTGCAATGGTGCCCCCGGTGCCCAAAACCACAATTTTTTGCCCGCTCACTTGCATACTCCGAAAAACTGGTGAAAAATACAGTTACTGGATTAAAAAACAGTTGTTCGCCACTGTAACCGCCGCCACCGGAAACCACCATGCTCGACAACCCCAAACTCACCGCCCGCCAGCAGCAGATCCTGGACCTCATCCAGACCGCCATTGCACGCACTGGCGCGCCCCCCACCCGCGCAGAAATCGCGGCCGAGCTGGGATTCAAGTCGGCCAACGCTGCCGAAGAACACCTGCAGGCCCTGGCCCGCAAAGGGGTGATCGAGCTGGTCAGCGGCACATCGCGCGGCATTCGCCTGCGCGGCGACACGGTCCGCTCCATCAATGCGGCACGTGGCAACCAGTTCAGCCTGCCTATTCCAGGCCTGTCACAACTGGTGCTGCCCCTGGTGGGGCGCGTGGCAGCGGGGTCGCCCATTCTCGCGCAGGAACATGTGGACCAGACCTACAGCGTGGAAAACAGCCTCTTCCAGCACAAGCCCGACTACCTGCTCAAAGTGCGCGGCATGTCCATGCGCGACGCCGGCATCATGGACGGCGACCTGCTCGCCGTGCAGTCCACCCGCGAGGCCCGCAACGGGCAGATCATCGTGGCCCGGCTGGGTGAGGATGTCACCGTCAAGCGCCTGCGCCGCACCGCCACCGCCATCGAGCTGCTGCCCGAAAACCCCGACTACCCAGTGATCGTGGTCCAGCCAGGAGAACCCTTCGAAATCGAAGGCCTGGCCGTGGGGCTCATCCGCAACACCATGCTGATGTAGACCGCTCCGTTTGGGTCGCACTGCGGGTGGCGGGCGTTTGGTGGGCTGGGTACAGCACACCAGCCCTGCGGTGCAGACCCCATGCCATGCCACCCGCCGTAACCTTGCGGCGACGTTGTTTGTCTTGTGATGCCAGTCTCTTGCACCACAGGCACCCGCACGTCCGCCAAGGCGCGGCAAATAGCATGGCCTGAAATCACTTTGCAATCCTGCCTGTGTTCAACCCCCGACCTTCGGAGTTTTCACATGGGACTTGCCTTGTTCACCCTTGCTGCATTGCAACATCCGCTGCGCGGCCTGAAGCGCCTGCTGGTACAGCCTGCGCGTGCAGATGCCTCTGCTGACGCAAATACCGCAGTAGCGGGCCGCCCACGCCAGCCAACTCCGCAGCAGGGCCCCCGGCCACTGCGTGGCAACTGGCCTTTCACGGTCAAGCCTCCGCTGCGCCCCTCCGAGGCCCCCGCGCGGCAGCCTGCGCCAGCAGGCAGGTGTTTTTTGCCCACGGCCAACCCCATGGGCAGCCACCGCCACGCATTTTTGTCTGCACGGCCCATTGATTCGCATGCCAGCGGCCCGCGGCCGCCCAAGGTCCTGCGGCGGGTGTCCGACTCGGGCACGGGTCGCCTGGTGATTGCGGGCCGCATGGCCGATGTGTGCGCCGAGCTGGACCGCATGGTGGCTTCGGAAGCCATGCGGGCCTGAAGCCCGCCGGGAGACTTTTCGAGGATCGCATGGCAGCCCCACGGTGATGGAGGGGCCCGCCTTGAAGGTAAAGCGCGAGTTCGCTTGGACTCAGACAGCAAGGACACCAGCGCCACACATCCATGGGCCCGACTTGACTCCGCCCATCGGTGGAGCACCTGGCCGGGCAACTCCAACACTCCGTCACCAAAAGCCGGGGATTTTGGTGCGCCAAGCGGCCACCTGGGGCGGTACGCAATCTCTGCCAAGGCACAATGTCGGGATGAACATAGTGATCCTCGACGATTACCAGGATGCAGTGCGCAAGCTGCATTGCGCCTCCCGGCTCGACGCGTACACCGCCAAGGTTTACACCAACACCGTCAAGGGACTGGGCCAGCTTTCCGTGCGGCTCAAGGATGCCGACATCATCGTGTTGGTGCGGGAACGCACCCAGATCACCCGCCAGCTCGTCGAAAAACTGCCCCGCCTCAAGCTCATTGCACAGACAGGCAAGATCGGCAGCCACATTGACGTGGCCGCCTGCACCGAGCGCGGCATTGCCGTTGCCGAAGGCGTAGGCTCCCCGGTGGCCCCCGCCGAGCTCACCTGGGCGCTGGTCATGGCCTCCATGCGCCGGCTGCCCCAGTACATCTCCAACCTCAAGCATGGCGCTTGGCAACAGTCCGGCTTGAAGACCGCGTCCATGCCTGCCAATTTTGGACTGGGCAATGTGCTGCGCGGCAAAACACTTGGCATCTGGGGCTATGGGCGCATCGGGCAGCTGGTGGCGGGCTACGGTCGGGCGTTTGGGATGAATGTGCGCATCTGGGGCCGCGAGGGCTCGCGTGCGCAGGCGCTGACCGATGGCTACCAGGCTGCCACGACGCGCGAGGAGTTTTTCTCGCAGTGCGATGTGATCTCGCTGCACCTGCGCCTGAACGATGAGACCCGGGGCATCATTTCGCTTGAAGACCTGTCGTGCATGAAGCCCACCTCCCTGCTGGTCAACACCTCGCGCGCAGAACTCATTGAACCCGACGCGCTGATTGCCGCGCTGAACCGGGGGCGCCCCGGCATGGCGGCCGTCGATGTGTTCGAGAGCGAGCCCATCCTGCAAGGCCACGCCTTGCTGCGGCTCGAAAACTGCATCTGCACCCCGCACATCGGGTATGTCGAACAGGACAGCTACGAGCTGTACTTTGGCGCGGCCTTTGACAACGTGGTGAACTTCATCAAGGGCACACCGACCAACATCGTGAACCCTGGTTCATTGCAAGTGCGGCGTTAAGACGCACGCCCGCTACGACCCAGTCCAAGGAGGGTTCACAGACACCAAAACAAAAAGGCTTCCCGAAGGAAGCCTTTTTGTTTTTGCAAGGCACCTGAGCGCCTTGCAATAAACGACTCTCTATTACAGAGGGGTCTTCTTGCCGTCCTTGTAGACGTACAGCGTGATCGCAGGGTTCTTCATTTCGCCATTGGGCTCGAAGGCGATCGTGGAAGTCACGCCCTTGAAGTTGGCCTTGGCCAGCTCAGGCGTGTAGACCTTGGGGTCCACGGAGTTGGCACGCTTCATGGCGTCCACGATCAGGAACGTAGCGTCGTAGGTGTAGGGGCTGTACACCTGGAACTGGTTGGGGTACTTGGCGTCGTACTTGGCCTTCCAGGCCGTGCCGCCAGGCATCTTGGCCAGCGAAGAACCACCTTCGGCGCAGATCACGTTGCCCAGGGTCTTGGCACCAGCGGCCAGCTTGGCGATTTCAGAAGTGCAGATGCCGTCACCACCGAAGTACTTGACGTTGCCCATGCCCAGCTGTTCCATCTGGCGCAGCATCGGGCCGCCTTGGGGGTCCATACCGCCGTAGAAGATCGCGTCAGGGTTCTTGGCCTTGATGGCGGTCAGGATCGCCATGAAGTCGGTGGCCTTGTCGGTCGTGAACTGCTCGTCCACCACCTTCATGCCCTTGGCAGTGGCCGTCTTCTTGAACACGTCTGCCACGCCTTGGCCGTAAGCGGTACGGTCGTCGATGATGGCAACGGTCTTGAGCTTCAGCGTATCCACAGCGTAGAACGCCAGGCCAGCGCCCAGGGCGTTGTCGTTGGCGATGATACGGAAGGTGGTCTTGTAGCCGGGCTTGGTCAGGTTGGGGTTGGTCGCAGCGCCGGTGACGTGGGGAATGCCGCAGTCGTTGTAGACCTTGGAAGCGGGGATGGTGGTACCGGAGTTGAGGTGGCCCACCACGCCAGCAACCTTGGCATCGCACAGCTTCTGTGCAGCAGCGGTGCCCTGCTTTGGATCTGCAGCGTCGTCTTCAGCGACCAGTTCGAACTTGATCTTCTTGCCACCGATGGTGACACCTTGAGCGTTCAACTCTTCAATGGCCATGCGGGCGCCATTTTCGTTGTCCTTGCCGTAGTGGGCTTGGGCGCCGGAAACCGGAGCCACGTGGCCGATCTTGACCACCTGCTCTTGTGCAGAGGCCACACCAGCTGCAGCTGCGATAGCAGCAACCACGGTCAGTTTCAACTTCAATTGCATATCAATCTCCAGTAAAGATAAACGCTGAGAATCTTCTTGTGTCTCAACGCAGGCGAACATATCGCAATTTACGGGCCAGATCATTAGGGAACACGATTAAATGCGAGGGAAACCACAGGGGAATACCCTGTCATCCCTTGCTGGCTGCGGGCGCACCGCTCGCCAGCTCCTCGGCCACGGCCTCGTACACCGCGTGGCGGACCACAGATTCGATCTCTTCCCGCAACCTGGGCAGCACCGATCTTGTCTGTTCTTGCACCACCGTGGCGATCGCTTCGCGCAGACGTTGATCCAGCACAACATCCACCCGCTGCATCACACGGTGCACCATGTATTCCTCCATGCCCTCAGGCATGGGCCGCTCCAGCGCAGGGGCTGCTGCGCGCGCCATTGGCGTGCCTCCCGGCAGAGGCGCAGCAGCGCCCGGCATGCGCTGCTGGGGCGCAGGGGCATCGGCCCTCGCGGTTCCCTGGCTGGCACCGGCCATCCCGCTCGCTGACGCGGCAACTGGCGGGCTCGCTGACCGGGGCACGGACGGCAATGCGGTACCAACGGGGGGCCGCATGTCCAGAGGTGCCGCGGGATGCGGGGGTGGCATGACCGTGGTCCGCGCACGGGGTTCCACCGGCGTGGTCGCCTGCGGCGCCACGGGCACCTGCACCACTTCGGTGAGTGTGGGCACAAAACGGGGAGGCGCTTTGGGGGGGGTGGCCATCAGCCGCCTTTCAGCACCAGATCGTGGCGCGTTATGGCATAGCCCCGGGAGGCATAGTGGCGCCAGCGTGTGCGCGCCTCGGCACGATCAGATTCGTCATGGGCGCTCACCACCTCCACCAGCCGATCAAACCGCCCGAAGCCTTCGGGGATTCCCGTGTTGAGATTCAGCAGCACTTCATGGTGCGCTGACGACCGCGCATCGACCGCCAGCAACACCGGGGACGCCAGCACCAGTTCCTCGTCTGCGTCGCTGCGGCAGTGGGCCACAAAGTCCTGTGGTGCCATCGCCCAGAGCATGCGATCCAGGGTCTCGAGCGATTCGACCGGTGCGGTGATGACCAGGCGCGCCCCACTGCGCTGCACCTTGCGCGCAAAGCGGCACGCGTAGGCCAGCTTGTCTGGCGCATTGAAGTGGAAGGCGACCTCTGTCATGGTGCGGCCGCTTGATCAGGCTGCCTTGGCCCGGGATGCGCGCTTGGTTGCGGGCTTGGCGGCAGCACCTGGTGTGTGGGCCGCCTTGCCCACCTTGGCGTGGGCCTGGGCCAGCAGATAGTGCACCAGCAAACCCACCGGGCGCCCTGTGGAGCCCTTGGCCGCACCGCCACGCCAGGCCGTGCCCGCAATGTCCAGGTGCGCCCAAGGCATGTCACCCACAAATTTCTGCAGGAACTTGGCGGCTGTGATGGAGCCACCCGCACGGCCGGCCACGTTGCCCATGTCGGCAAAGTTGCTCTTGAGACCGTCGGCATAGTCGTCGTCCAGCGGCATGCGCCAGCAAGGGTCCTGTGCCGATTCACCCGCCTCTTGCAGTGCGGTGGCCAATCCGTCGTTGTTGGCAAACAGGCCGCTGCGCACGCCGCCCAGCGCTATCACGCAGGCGCCGGTCAGGGTGGCAATGTCCACCACGGCCGCAGGCTTGAAGCGGGCCGCATAAGTCAGTGCATCACACAGCACCAGGCGACCTTCGGCGTCGGTGTTCAATATCTCGATGGTCTGGCCACTCATGCTGGTCACCACATCGCCGGGCTTCACGGCGCGGCCATCGGGCATGTTCTCGCAGGCCGGGATCAGCCCCACCACATTGATGGCGGGTTGCAGTTCGCCCAGGGCGCGGAATGTCCCCAGCACGCTGGCTGCGCCACACATGTCGAACTTCATCTCGTCCATCTCGGGCGCAGGCTTGATCGAGATGCCACCGGTGTCAAAGGTGATGCCCTTGCCCACCAGCACCACAGGCGCCTTGTCCTTGGCGGCGCCGTTGTAGCGCAGTTCAATGAAACGCAGCGGCTCCTCTGAGCCACGGGCGACCGCCATGAAGGCTCCCATGCCCAGGCGGCCGACCTCGGCCGGGCCGTGGACCTTGCACTGGATGCGCGGCAGCTTGGCCAGCGTCCTCGCAGCATCGGCCAGCAGGCTGGGCGTTGCATGGTTGGCCGGGCGGTTGCCCCATTCCCGCGCAAACTCGACCCCCGCCACCAGCGCCACACCACTGTCAAAACCTTCACGCACCTCGGCGGGGCTGGCAACACCGATCACACAGCGGCCCAGGCTGCGGGGCTCTGCCTTGGATTTGGTGGTGGTGTAGACGTAGCTGGCCTCGGCCACCGCCTGCACGGCGGCGCCAACAGCATTCGCAGAGGCGGCTCCCGCCCAGCACAGCACCGCCCGCTTGGTGTGCGGGGCCTTGATCGCACCGCCCACGGCCAGCACGGCCTGCCGCAGCGCGCGGGCAGAACCATCGCCGCCCCCCACCAGCACCACGCGGCGCGCGGCCACGGCGGGTACCTGGTACAGCTGCAGCTGCTTGCCCGCCTTCAGCGAGAGATCTCCGTTCTTGAGCGCCAGCGCCACCAGGGCAGACAAGGCGTCCGCCCCTGGCTTGAAACCCTCTGGAATCAGCACCACCAGCAGGTCGCATTTCTCCGAAGCGGCTGCTGTCAAATCCAGGGTCTTGAGATCAAAGTTCATAATCGGTGTTTTCCTTTTGAGCGGGCCATGCGCTTTGATGCGCACGCAAAAATGCATAGCACGCGCTGAGCCAATGTTATTCGATTCATCCATTCGCAAAGAGCTGGCACGCAGCTTCGGCGCGACGCTTGTGGTGCTGGTGACCGTGGTCATGACCATGATGCTCATCCGCACCCTGGGCCAGGCCTCCAAAGGCAGCGTGAACCCCTCCGATGTGATGCTGGTGATGGGTTTCACCGTGCTGGGGCAGTTGCCCATCATCCTGAGCCTGAGCCTGTTCATCGCCGTGGTCGGCACTCTCTCTCGCATGTACCGCGACAGCGAGATGGTGATCTGGTTCGCCAGCGGCCGGGGCCTGCTGAGCCTGGTCAAGCCCCTGCTGCGGTTTGCATGGCCCGTGATGGTAGTGATTGCCGTGCTGTCGCTGCTGGTCTGGCCCTGGGCCAACTCGCAGATCCAGGAACTCAAGACCCGCTACGAGCAGCGCAGCGACATCGACCGCATTGCACCCGGAGAATTCCAGGAATCGTCCAACGGCAGCCGGGTGTTTTTTATCGACAAGGACAGCCCCGACACCCAGGCCGCCAACAACGTCTTCATTGCCACCAACGATGGCCGCCGGGAGTCCGTCACGTCGGCCCGCAGCGCACGCCTGGAAACCCAGGCGGGCGAGCGCATGGTGCTGCTCAGCAACGGCCAGCGGCTGGAGACCTCGCGCGACAAGCCCGGCGTCAAGATCAGCGACTTCTCCGAATATGGCACCCGTCTCGGCGCCGCTTCTCCGGGCTCTGCCGAAGAGCTGGCCGTGAAGACCCGCACCACCCTCAGCCTGCTCATGCAGCCGCTGCCCGCCTACCGGGCTGAGCTAGGCTGGCGCTTGGGCCTGGCGCTGGCCGCGCTCAACTTTGTGCTGCTCGGCCTGGCCGTGGCCAGTGCCAACCCGCGCGCCGCGCGCAGTACCAGCCTGGTGTTTGCGCTGTTTGGGTTCATCGTCTACTACAACCTCATGACCCTGGGCCAAAGCTGGGTGGGTGCAGGCCGGCTGGGCCTGGCAAGCTTCATGGTGCTGCTGCACGGTGGCATGCTGGCCGTGTCATTGCTGGTACTCGCGGTGCGGCACAACCAATGGACGGTGCGGCACCTGCTGTCGCCCCGACAGACCCGGCCAGCCCAGCCACGGGGAGGGCAAGCCGCATGAAGACCATTCGCCGCCTGATCCACCGCGAAGCCCTGTCCGCCGTCACCTTTGTCACGGTCGGCTTTCTGGCTTTGTTCTTCTTCTTCGACCTGGTCGATGAATTGCGCTGGGTGGGCCGCACCGGTGCGGAGGGCTACCAGCTCTCTCATGCGCTCTTGTTTGTGGTGCTCAGCATTCCCAGCCACCTCTACGAGCTGCTGCCCATCACCGTGCTCATTGGCACCATCTTTGTGATGGCGCGCCTGGCCCAAAGCTCCGAGTTCACCATCATGCGCACCAGTGGCATGGGCCCCTGGCGTGCACTGCGCACCCTGGTCACCCTGGGCGGCGTGTTTGTGGTGCTGACTTTTGCCGTGGGCGACTACCTGGCCCCGCTCACCGACCGCACCGCCCAGCTCATCAAGGTACGCTACCTCGGCAAACTGACCACCGGCGCCACCGGTGCCTGGCTCAAGGAGCGGCAGGACAACCACTCCTTTGCCGTGAACGTGCGCGCGCTCACGCCCAACGGCGGCATGCTGGATGTGCGCATCTTCGAGTTCGATGACAAAGGGCGCCTAGCCTCGCAGACCCGCGCCGCCTCGGGCCAGTTCGGCTCGGACGGCGCCTGGACACTTGCCAACGTGCAGCGCAGCCGCTTTGAGCACCACGGCGCCGCCGACAACAAAGGTGAAGCGCGCGTGGAACGCCTGGACACCCCCAGCCTGCAGTGGCCCACGCGCATCAGCGCCGACATGGTGGCCGCCTCGCTGCTCAAGCCCGACCGCATGGCCACGCTCGACCTGTTCCAGTTCATCCGGCACCTGAACGCCAATGGCCAGTCAGCGCAAAAGTACGAGATCGAGTTCTGGCGCAAAGTGTTCTACCCCCTCTCCTGCCTGGTGATGGTGGTGCTGGCCCTGCCCTTTGCCTATCTGCATTTCCGCTCGGGCGGCATTGCGGGCTATGTATTTGGCGGGGTCATGGCGGGCATCAGCTTCTTTCTGCTCAACAACGTCTTCGGCTATGCAGGCAACCTGCAGAACTGGTCGCCCATGCTCACAGCCGCCGCGCCGGGGCTGATCTATTCCGTGCTCTCCCTGGCCGCCTTTGGGTGGCTGGTGCTTCGGCGCTGACTGCCGCAGCACGCCATTCCCCGACCCATGCAAAAAGCCATCGTCCTGTTCTCGCACGGCTCCCGCGACCCGCTGTGGCGCGCACCCATCGAAGCCGTGGCCGCGCGCATTGCCGCGCAGCACCCCGCACGCCCCGTGGCCTGCGCCTACCTGGAGCTGTGCACCCCCAGCCTGGCAGAGGCCAGCCGGCAGCTCGTCAGCCAGGGCGCCGCCCACATCACGGTGGTTCCCATGTTCCTGGGCACCGGCAAACATGCGCGTGAAGACCTGCCCGTGCTGGTGCAGCAACTGCATGCTGCCCACCCCGGCGTGCAGTTCCACGTCCAGACCGCGATCGGCGAAGACCCGCGCATGACCGCCTTGATGGCCGACATCGCCTGCGAGGCCCCGCGGGACTGAAAATTCTGCCGATGTGCCCGGCATCGCTTAGATGACTGCAGCATAATAATGCAAATCTTTAGGCGATATCAGATATGAACCTGCACCAATTCCGCTTCGTGCAAGAGGCGGCGCGCCGCAACCTCAACCTGACCGAAGCCGCCAAGGCCCTGCACACCTCCCAGCCGGGTGTGTCCAAGGCCATCATCGAGCTGGAAGAAGAACTGGGCGTGGACATCTTTGCCCGCCACGGCAAGCGCCTCAAGCGCATCACCGAGCCCGGCCAGCATGTACTCAAGAGCATCGAAGTCATCATGCGCGAGGTGGGCAACTTGAAGCGCATCGGCGAGCAGTTCAGCGCGCAGGACAGCGGCACCCTCAGCATTGCCACCACCCACACCCAGGCCCGCTACGTGCTGCCAGTGCCCGTGGCCCGCCTGCGCGAGGCCTACCCCAAGGTCAACATCAGCCTGCACCAGGCCACGCCCCACGAAGTGGCTCGCATGATCATCGACGAGGTGGCCGAGATCGGCATGGCCACCGAATCCCTGGCCGACTACCCCGAACTGGTCACCCTGCCCTGCTACGAATGGCAGCATGTGCTGGTGGTGCCCAACGACCACCCGCTGGCGCAGAAGGAACGCATCGGCCTGGACGACCTGGCGCATGAGGCGCTGATTACCTACCACCCCTCGTTCACCGGCCGGGGCAAGATCGACCAGGCCTTTGCCGCCCGCAAGCTTCAGCCGCGCATCGTGCTCGAAGCCATCGACTCGGACGTGATCAAGACCTATGTGCGCCTGGGCCTGGGCATCGGCATCGTGGCTGAGATGGCCATGCGCGACGACCCGGTGGGCGACCTG
>CAYXSL010000009.1:0-48182 GCA_964466605.1 uncultured Verminephrobacter sp. | reverse complement strand
CTGCAGAAGATCCTCGACCAGAAGATCGGCATGGGCATGGTCGGCAACGACATGGCCAAGTTCATGCAGTACCAGACGGCGCAGGCCATTCCCAAGTTTGCCGAAGCCAGCGGCGGCGGTGGCGGCATTGCGGGCGACGCCATGGGCCTGGGCGCGGGCGTGGCGCTGGGCCAGGTGCTCGCGCAGAACCTCCAGCAAGGCCTGCAGACGCCGGTGGCACCCGCCGCCGCAGCGGCGGCCCAGGCGGCGGCTGCACCGGTGGGCGTGCGGCCCGAAGAAGTGATGGCCACGCTCGAAAAACTCGGCGACCTCAAGTCCAAGGGCATCCTCACGCAGGAAGAGTTCGACGCCAAGAAAGCCGAACTGCTCAAGAAGCTGGTCTAGAAGGCGCGCCACGCCTTTTGATCCAATTGCTATCATAAATATAGCTGTCTTCGCAGGAGGGACGCGCGCAAGGGGCCTGAAAAGCCCCAAAGCCGCGTGATGCGGCGCAGGCAGAACACTCCAGACGATGGCCACCGACCCCACCCAGCGCTATTACCGCGCGCCCTGCCCCGGCTGCGGCGCGCCGGTGGAGTTCAAGAGCGCGCAGTCCACGCACGCCGTGTGTGGCTACTGCCAGAGCACCGTGGTGCGCAGCGGCGAGGTGCTCACGCGCCTGGGCAAGATGGCCGAGCTGTTCGACGATCACAGCCCGCTGCAGCTCATGGCCAGCGGGCGTATCCAGCTCGACGGCAAGGACGTTCCCTTCACCCTCATCGGCCGCCTGCAATACAAGGGCGACGCGGGCGTGTGGACCGAATGGGCCGCCTTCCTGAACGACGGCACGCTGGCCACGCTGGGCGAGGACAACGGTGCCTATGTCTTCACCCGGCCCATCGACCCCGGCCGCGAGATGCCCGCGCCCGAGCGCTTTCGCATTGGCACCACCACGGCCATCAACGGCACGCCCTACAGCGTGGCCTACACCGGCCAGGCGCAGCTGATTTCGGCCCAGGGCGAGCTGCCCAAGCTGCCACCGCTGGGCCAGCCCTTTGGCATGGTGGAGCTGAGGAGCGCCGACGGCGAAGTGGTCAGCATCGACTATGGCCACACCCCGCCCCACGTGGAGCGCGGCAAGGCAGTGCTGCTGGAAGACCTGCAGCTGCAGGGCCTGAAGGACGAATCGGCCAAGGACGAAAAGGGCCGCCAGTTCAACTGCCCCCACTGCGGTGCACCCGTGCAGGTGCAGCTGTCCACTTCCAAGAGCATCACCTGCGGCTCGTGCGCCAGCATCATCAGCCTCGATAGCGGCGTGGGCGGCGAACTGCGCGCGGCCGAGCAGGACGAGCCCGTGCAGCCCCTCATCCCGCTGGGCAGCAAGGGCCAGTTGCAGGGCGTGCATTGGCAGGTGGTGGGTTTTCAGCACCGCATGGGCGTGGAGCCTGGCGACGACGAACACTTCGGCTGGAGCGAATACCTGCTCTACAACCAGAAGCGCGGCTTTGCGTTCCTGGTCGATTCCGAAGAAGGCTGGAGCATGGTGCGCCCCACCACCGGCGCGCCGCAGATGGCAGCCACCGGGCGCTCGGCCACCTACATGGGCACCAAGTACGACCTCAAGTACAGCTACGAGGCCGAAACCACCTATGTGCTGGGCGAGTTCTACTGGCAGGTCACGCGCGGGCAGAAGACCACCAACCGCGACTTCGCCAGCAGCAAGGGCCTGCTGTCGATGGAGCAGAGCCCGAACGAGATCACCTGGTCCGCTGGCGACAAGCTCGCCAGCGACACCGTGGCCAAGGCCTTCAAGCTCGAAGACAAGAAGGACGTGCTGCAGCGCAACGACCCCGGGCCTTTTGTGGCCAAGTCGGGCCTGGGCTGCGGCACCATCATCCTGATCGCGGTGGTGATCCTGATCCTGCTCATCTTGCTCAGCCGCTGCTCCAGCTGCGATCCCCGGGTCGAAAACTGTTCCTCGTCCTCCAGCTACCGCAGCTCGGGGGGCTCGTACGGCGGATATTCGTCGGGCGGCAGCCACAAGTAATGCGGCGCTTGTCTCTGTTCATCCGCCAGCCACACTCACCCACACCACGTTTCAAGGAGATCACACCATGATGGGATTCGAATGGCTCAAACCCGCAGCATTTCTCGGGTCCATCCTCTACGCCATCATTGGCGTCATCATCTTCTGGCTGGCCTTTGTCATCGTGGACAAGATCACGCCCTACGACCTGTGGCGCGAAATTGTCGAAAAACAGAACCAGGCCCTGGGGCTGGTGGTGGCCGCGATGTGCCTGGGCATCAGCATCATCGTGGCGGCGGCGATTCATTGACGCCTCTCGCAGCCTGACGCAGCGCTGGCCCCTGGCCTGCGCTGGTGACCGCCTTGGAACCTGATTTGACCCCGTCCGTTTCGCCGCCCGAGGCCCTGGCCGCCCCGACCGGCCCCCGCCCCATCGAAATCGCCCTGCTCATCAGCGTCTTCGTCGTGGCCGCCTGCGGGCTGCTGTACGAGCTGGCGGCGGGGGCGCTTGCGTCCTATGTGCTGGGCGACTCGGTGCTGCAGTTCAGCACCATCATCGGCACCTACCTGTTTGCCATGGGCGTGGGCTCGTGGCTGTCGCGGTACTTTGAGCGGCAGCTGCCGGCGCATTTTTTGCGCATTGAGCTGCTGGTCGCGCTGGTCGGTGGGCTGCTGCCTGCCACGCTGTTCCTGGCCAATGCCTACACGCCGGGGGCCTTCCGGTTTCTGCTGTACGGCATGGTGCTCGTGGTGGGCACGCTGGTGGGGCTGGAGATTCCGCTGGTCATGCGCATCCTCAAGCGCAATGTGGCGCTCAAGGACCTGGTCTCGCAGGTGCTCACGTTCGACTACCTGGGGGCGCTGGCGGTGTCGATGGCGTTTCCGCTGCTGCTGGTGCCGCACCTGGGGCTCATCCGCACGGGCTTGCTGTTCGGGGTGATGAACGCGGCCGTGGCGCTGTGGGCGGTGTGGCTGTTCCGGCACGAGCTGCGGCGCCTGAAGGCGCACCTGGCGGCCTGCGTGATGGTGCTGGGCATCCTGCTGGCCGCGCTGGCCGGGGCTGAGCAGATCACGAGTTTTGCCGAGGACAAGTTCTACCAGGACCGCATCGTGTTCACCTCCGCATCGCCCTACCAGCGCATTGTGGTCACCCACGGGCGCGCGGGGCACCGCCTGTATCTCAACGGCAACCTGCAGTTCTCGCAGAGCGACGAGTACCGCTACCACGAGGCCCTGGTGCACCCCGCCATGGCGGCCCATGGGGCGCCCAAGCGGGTGGCGGTGCTGGGCGGCGGCGATGGCATGGCCGTGCGCGAGATCCTCAAATACCCTTCGGTGGAATCTGTCACGCTGGTCGAGCTGGACCCGGCCATGACGCAGATCTTCAGCCAGAACCCCGCGCTTGCGCGCCTGAACGACCACGCGCTGCAAAACCCCAAGGTGAAGATCGTCAACACCGACGCCTTTGGCTGGCTGCAGCAAGGCAGCGTGAGCGCCGCCCGGCCGCCCGAAGGCGCGAAGGCCCCCTCGGGGGGCAGCGAACCACGCGGAGCGGGGAGCGTGGGGGCGACAGACCTTTTTGATGTGATCGTGGTGGATTTCCCGGACCCCACCAACTTCTCGATCGGCAAGCTCTACACCAACAGCTTCTATGCGCTGCTGGACAAGCGCCTGGCGGCCAGTGGCTATGCCGTGGTGCAGACCACCTCGCCGCTGGTGGCGCGGCAGAGCTTCTGGACGGTGGTGCAGACCATGGAATCCGTGGGCCTGCAGACCGCGCCCTACCACGCCCATGTGCCCAGCTTTGGCGAATGGGGCTATGTGGTGGCCAGCCGCCGGCCCTGGCGCATGCCCGAGTCCCTGCCGGACGGCCTGCGGTTTCTGAGCCGGCCGTCGCTGCCGCTGCTGTTCGAGTTCCCACTGGACATGGCACGGGTGCCGGCCGAGGTGAATCGCCTGTCCAACCAGGCCCTGGTGCACACCTATGAGCGTGAATGGGGCAAGGTCGTGGCCCACTGACGCGTTGGCGCCCCCGGCCCCTGTGGCCGGGTAGGCGGGGAGTCCCGAAGGCGCCGGGCGTGACAATGGGATACAAATGATGGCAACCACCGGGTTGCCATGGGCGAACTTCATGCTGGACTCACTTTTTCTCTCCAACGCTCCGGCCTACCCCTTGCTGTGGGCGCAGCACGACCCCTGGCTCGTGGCGCTGTCGGTGCTGATGGCCGTGATGGCCTCGGTGCTGGCGCTGCAGATGGCGGCCCTGGCCCGGCGGGCGGACACCGGCTTCATGCGCCAGATGGCCCGGGGCTCCGGCGCGCTGGCGCTGGGCGGCGGCATCTGGTCCATGCACTTCATTGGCATGCTGGCTTTTGCCGTGTGCGCGCGCGGCCAGTTTGATGCCGTGACGACGGTGGTGTCCATGCTGCCCAGCGTGCTGGCGTCGTGGATTGCGCTGGGGCTTTTGATGCGCCGCACGGTGGGCCGCATGGCCCTGGTGGTCGGCGGGGTGCTGGTGGGCGCGGGCATCGGCGCCATGCACTACATCGGCATGGCGGCATCGCAGTGGGCCAGCGTGATGCGCTACGACCCCTGGGGGTTTGCGGCCTCGGTGCTGGTGGCGGTGCTGCTGGCCATTGTGGCGCTGTGGGTGCGCTTCGGGCTGGAGCGCGTGGTGCAATGGCGCGCCCTGTACCTCAATGGCGCCGCCGGGGCGGTGATGGGCCTGGCGATTGCGGGCATGCATTACACGGGCATGGCGGCGCTCAGGTTTACCGATGCACCCGACGCACTGGAGCTGCTGGCCGCCGCCGAAAGCACATCGCTGGCCGTGGCCGTGGCGGTGGTGGCCGTGGTCATCGGCCTGCTGGTGGTGGCCATCAACGCGGGCCTGCGCTACCGGCAGATGTTCATGAAGGTGCGCCAGAGCGAGTCGCGCCTGCGCGCGATTGCCGAAACCACGGTGGACGGCATCGTGAT
The DNA here is from genome assembly GCA_964466605.1 of uncultured Verminephrobacter sp. GTDB lineage: Bacteria > Pseudomonadota > Gammaproteobacteria > Burkholderiales > Burkholderiaceae_C > Acidovorax. The sequence continues at coordinate 43,198 of CAYXSL010000009.1, read as the reverse complement.
GATCGATGCCCGGGGTGTGGTGCAGTCGTTCAATGCGGCGGCCGAGCGCATCCTGGGCTGGCCAGCTGCCGAGGTGCTGGGGCAGAACGTGTCCATGCTCATGCCCGAGCCGCACCGCTCACGGCACGACGGCTACCTGCAGCGCTACCTGGGTGGGCAGGGCGGCGGTGTGGTGGGGGGCAGCAGCCGCGAGGTGCTGGCGCTGCGGCGCGACGGCAGCACGGTGCCCATCCGCATCTCGGTGGGGCGGGTGAAGCTGGACGGCGACCCGCTGTTTGTGGGCTTCATCGGCGACCTGAGCCAGCGCCACGCCATGGAGCAGGAGCTGCGCGAGAGCGAACAGCGCCTGCGGTCGCTGATGGGCAACATTCCGGGCGTGAGCTTTCGCTGCCGCTATGACGCGGACTGGACCATGCTGTTCATCAGCGACGCCGTGACGGCGCTCACGGGCTGGGCGCCGCAGGACTTTCTGGAAGGCCGCGTCAACTTCACGCAGCTCACGGTGCCCGACGAGGTGCCGCGCTTGTGGAACGAGGTCTCGGCCGCCATCGCGCTGCGCCGCCCCTACCACGTGGAGTTTGGCCTGGTGGACCGCCAGGGCCGCATGCGCTGGGTGTCCGAAAGCGGGCGCCCCGTGGTGGGCGAGGACGGCGAGGTGCAGTGGATTGACGGCGTGATCATGGACATGACGGTGTTCAAGGAACGCAACGCCGAGTTCGAAAGCACCGTGCGCGCCATCGACCGCGCGCTGGCCGTGGCCGAGTTCGACCTGCAGGGCCATGTGATCACCGCCAACGCCAACTTCCGCGAGCTGATGGACTACCGGCTTGACGAGATCGTGGGCCAGCACCACCGCATGTTCTGCGAGCCCGCCTATGCCCAGAGCGATGCATACGCCGCGTTCTGGCAACAACTGCGCGATGGCCAGCTCGAAGGCGGCGAGTACCAGCGCCTGGGCAAGGGCGGGCGGCGCATCTGGATCCAGGCCACCTACAACCCCATCTTCGATGCGCAGGGGCGGCCGTTCAAGGTGGTCAAATTTGCCACCGACCTGAGCCAGCGCCGCGCGATGGAGCAGGAGCTGCGCGCCGCCAAGGACCGCGCCGAGCAGGCCGCTGCCGCGCGCAGCACTTTCCTGGCCAACATGAGCCACGAGATCCGCACGCCCATGAACGCCATCATCGGCTTCACCGAGGCCCTGCTTGACAGCCCCATGGACGCCCAGCAGCGCCGCCACCTCAGCACCGTGCAGCACGCGGCGCGCTCCATGCTGCGCCTGCTCAACGACATCCTGGACACCGCCAAGCTCGAAAAAGGCGCGGTCGAGCTGGAGATCGCCGACTTCTCGCTGCCCGAGGTGTGCGACCAGATCCTGGCCTCGCTGCGCATCCACGCCGCCAAGAAGCGGCTGGAGCTGCAGTGCATCACCACCGAACAGGTGCCGCCCTACCTGCGCGGCGACGCGCTGCGGCTGCAGCAGGTGCTACTCAACCTGCTGGGCAATGCGCTCAAGTTCACCCAGCGTGGCCATGTGCTGCTGCGGCTCGATTACCGGGACGGCACGCTGGTGATGGAGGTGGAAGACACCGGCATCGGCATCGCTGCCCAGCACCTGGACCGCATTTTCGACCCCTTCGCGCAGGCCGATGCGTCCACCACCCGGCAGTTTGGCGGCACGGGCCTGGGCACCACCATCTCGCGCCAGCTGGTCGAGCTGATGGGCGGCAGCATCAGCGTGCGCAGCACCCTGGGCGTGGGTACCACCTTCACCGTGTGCCTGCCGCTGCCCCTGGGCCAGGCCACCGAGGCCGTGGCCAGCCCCAGCCACGCCGTGCAGCTGCCGCCGCTGCGCATCCTCGCGGTGGACGACGTGCCCGCCAACATCGAGCTGCTGCAGATTCACCTGGACAAGGGCCGCCACCAGACCACCATCGCCCGCGACGGCGAAGAGGCCGTGGCGGCCTTCCAGTCAGGCCGCTTTGACCTGGTGCTGATGGACCTGCAGATGCCCGGTTTGGACGGCCTGGAGGCCACGCGCCGCATACGTGCGTTTGAACAGGACCAGCGCCGCAAACCCGTGCCCGTGATTGCGCTGTCGGCCAGCGTGCTGGAGCAGGACCGGCGCAACGCGCGCGCGGCGGGCATGGACGGCTTTGCCAGCAAACCCCTGGAGCCCGCCCGCCTGTTCCGCGAGATCGCCCGCGTGCTCAAGCTGCAGCCCGATCCCGCCACCTCGGGCTGGGGCGGCCTCACGGCTGCGTCCTCGCTGGCCAACTTGGCGCCCGTGCCGGTGCCCACGGCGCAGGCGCACACCGCCATCCACATCGCCATAGACTGGGAGCGCGGCACCCGCCTGTGGGGCCAGCGTGCGCTGCTGCGCGACGCGATTGCGCGGTTTGTGGGCGAATACGACACCGCACCCGCCGCGCTGCAGGCCCTGGTGGCCCAGCCCGACATGGACGGCGCCCGCGCCCTGGCCCACCGCCTGCGTGGTGCGGCGGGCAACCTGGCGCTCGCGCCCGTGCAGACGCTGGCCCAGCGCATCGAAGAAGCAGCCCACACGCTGGACCGCACCGCCCTGGGCTCGCTGGTGGCCGCGCTGCCCGCCGCCCTGCACGCTGTGCAGCAGGCGCTGGCGCAGGAGCTGGACGCCGCCGCCGCCCCGGCCCCCGGCGTGGGCCAGCACGCGCCGCTGGCGCCCACGCAGCGCGCGCGAGCCGCTGCGGCGGCCCAGGCGCTGCAGCAGGCGCTGGTGCGCTCCGAACTGGCCCAGCCGCCCCTGGACGAGCTGGCGCAGCTGCTGCCCGCCGACGCCATGGAGCGGCTGCAGGAGGCCATCGACAGCTTTGACTTCGACCAGGCGCTGGCGCAACTGCAGCTGCTCAACACCCACTGGATCGACGCGCCCACGGAGAACCCCGCATGAACCCCGCCCCCGACCTGCGCCCCCGCCTGCTGCTGGTGGACGACGAGCCCACCAACCTGCAGGTGCTGCGCCACATCCTGCAGGCCGACTACCGCCTGCTGTTTGCTACCGATGGCGAGCGCGCGCTGCAGGTGGCGCGCGAGCAGCGGCCCGACCTCGTGCTGCTCGACGTGATGATGCCGAACATGGACGGCTATGCCGTGTGCCGCGCGCTCAAGGCCGACGCGGCCACTGCCGCCATCCCGGTGATCTTCATCACCGCGCTCACCGACAGCCAGGACGAAACCGCCGGGTTCGATGCAGGCGCGGTGGACTACATCACCAAACCCGTCAGCCCGCCCGTGGTGCGCGCGCGGGTGCGCACCCACCTGTCGCTGGTGCGGCTGGACGAACTGCGCGAAACCCGCCTGCAGATCGTGCTGCGCCTGGGCCGCGCGGCCGAATACAAAGACAACGAAACCGGCATGCATGTGATCCGCATGAGCCACTTTGCGCAGCAGCTCGCGCTGGCCGCTGGTTGCAGCCCCGCCTGGGCCGAAGACCTGCTCAACGCCGCACCCATGCACGACGTGGGCAAGATCGGCATCCCCGACGCCGTGCTGCGCAAGCCCGGCCCGCTCGATGCCGACGAGTGGGCCACCATGCGCCGCCACCCCGAGATTGGCGCCGAGATCATTGGCGAACACCCCGCCGGGGTGCTGCAGCTGGCGCGCGAGATTGCGCAGGCCCACCACGAAAAGTGGGACGGCAGCGGCTACCCCCAGGGCCTCGCGGGCGAGGCCATCCCGCTTTCGGCGCGCATCGTGGCCATTGCCGATGTGTTTGATGCCCTCACCACCCGCCGCCCCTACAAGGAGCCCTGGCCCGTGCACGAGGCCATGGACCACATCACGGCGCAGGCGGGCAAACACTTCGACCCGGCCCTGGTGCCGCTGTTTGTGCCGCTGCTGCCCGTGCTGCAAGAGGTCCGTGCCCGCTGGGCCGACTGACCCGGTGCAAGGGACGATGGCATGACCGCATGGACTTTGCAGCGTCGCCAGTTTGTGGCGGGCGCTGCCGCCCTGGCCACATCCGCCCTGGGCGGGTGTGAGCGCACCGCGCCGCCTTTGCTGGGCGGCTTCACCGGCATCGACATGGCGCGCGGCCACGAGCTGCGCGACCTGCTCAAAACCGGCCGCCTGCCCGCGCCCGCCGTGGTGCGGCGCGCGCAGGTGGTCATTGCAGGCGGTGGCGTGGCCGGGCTGGCCGCAGCACGCGCGCTGCGGCTGGCGGGCGTGCACGACTTTGCGCTGCTGGAGCTGGAAGACACCCCCGGTGGCAACAGCCGCGGCACCGTGGTGGGCGGCCTGCCCTGCCCGCAGGGCGCGCACTACCTGCCCGTGCCCGGCGACGACGCGCGCGAGGTGCAGGACCTGCTCGAAGAACTGGGCGTGCGCCAGCGCGTGGCCGGGCGCTGGCAGTACGACGAACGCCACCTGTGCCACAGCCCGCAGGAACGCCTGTTCTTCGAGGGCGAATGGCAGGAAGGCCTGCTGCCCGTGCAGGGCGTGGGCGAGGCCACGCTGGCGCAGTACCGCCGCTTTGCGCACGCCGTGGACGCCGAGGCCCGCGCCGCCCGGTTTGCCATGCCCGCGCTCAAGCGATGGGGCCAAAAACAGCCGCTTGCGCCTGCCCATCAAGCATTGGATGCTATTACTTTTGATGGCTGGCTGACCGCGCAGGGGCTTCATGATGACCACCTGCGCTGGTACCTCGACTACTGCTGCCGCGACGACTACGGCGCGGGTGCCGCCCGCGTGTCGGCCTGGGCGGGCATCCACTACTTTGCCAGCCGCCACGGGTTTCATGCCCCGGGCGAGGCGGTGGACGAAGCGCGCGAAAGCGTGCTCACCTGGCCCGAAGGCAATGGCTGGCTCACCCAGCGCCTGGCCGAGCCGCTGCAGAGCAGTGCCCCAGGTGGCGGCCAGCTGCGCACCGCCACCAGCGTGCTGCGCATCACCGAAGGCCGCCACGGCGTGGAGGTGGATGCGCTCAACCACCGCACCGGCGACGTGGAGCGCTGGGTGGCGCCGCAGTGCATCGTGGCGCTGCCCGTGCTGCTGGCAGCGCGGGTGGTGCAGCAGCCGCCTGCCTTCCTCACCGGCGCCGCGCAGCGCCTGCAGTGGGCGCCCTGGCTGGTGGCCAACATCCATGTCAGCGCACCGCTGACCGACCGCCCCGGGGCCGCCCCCGCCTGGGACAACGTGCTCTACGCCGACCCCACGGCCGGAGCCCTGGGCTATGTGAACGCAGGACACCAGCGCCTGGACCCGCGCGCCACCCTCACCGGCCCCACCGTGCTCACCTACTACCAGGCACTGGGCGACGTGGCCGACGGCCGCCAGCAGCTGGCCACCCAGCCCTGGCAGCACTGGGCCGACGCCGCGCTGGCCGCGCTCTCGGTGCCCCACCCCGAGCTGCGCGAACGCGCCACGCGCGTGGACATCACCCGCTACGGCCACGCCATGGCCATCCCCACGCCCGGGGTGCTCGAATATTTGAGCAAAATAGGCCTTCACCGCGCGACCAGTAAGCGCAAACAGCTATCAAAAGCAGAGCAAACACCCTGGATACCCACCCCCACCACCGCGCGCCTGGCGTTTGCGCACAGCGACTGGTCGGGCTACTCGGTGTTTGAAGAAGCCTTCACGCGCGGGCACGGCGCGGGCCTGGTGGCCGCAGGCTGAACCCCCGATGGCAGGGATGGCGGGCACCGAACTGCACATCGACGTGGCGCTGCAGCGGCTGGACCTGGTGGTGGACGGGGCCACGGAACGCAGCTACCGCATCTCCACCGCACTCAAGGGCGTGGGCGAGATCCATGGCAGCGGTTGCACCCCGCGCGGCCAGCACCGCGTGCGCGCCAAGGTGGGCGCAGGCTGCGTGCCCGGCACGGTGTTTGTGGGCCGCCGCGCCACGGGCGAGGTGTATTCGCCCGAACTCGCCGCCGCCCACCCGGGGCGCGACTGGATCCTGAGCCGCATCCTCTGGCTCACCGGCTGCGAACCCGGCGTGAACCGGGGCGGCGCGGTGGACACGCTGCGCCGCTTCATCTACCTCCACGGCTGCCCGGATGGCTGCGCGATGGGCGTGCCGCTGTCGCACGGCTGCGTGCGTTTGGCCAATGCCGATGTGATCGACCTGTTTGACCGGGTGGTGGTCGGCACGCGGGTGTGCATCCACAGCACCCCAAGCCCCTGTGCCACAGAGCACGCGGAGGGCACGCAGCCATGACAGGCCCGGCCCACCCCGCCAGCCCGGCGCCTTCGCTCAACCGCCGCTTCCTCGTCTTCCTGGGCCCGCTGGTGCTCACCAACATGCTGCAGGCGCTCACCGGCACGGTGAACCACATCTACGTGGGGCGACTGCTGGGCGCAGGCCCGCTCGCGGCGGTGGCCTCGTTCATGCCGCTGTTCTTGCTGCTCAGCGCCTTCGTCTTTGGCCTGGGCACGGGGGCGTCCATCTTGGTGGGCCAGGCCGTTGGTGCGCGCAACCACGCCCGGCTGCATGCCGTGGCGGGCACCACGCTGTGCGCGGGGCTGCTGCTGGGCCTGGTGCTGGCCGCCCTGGGGATGGTGGCCGTGCAGCCCCTGATGCGGCTGCTGGGCACCCCTGCCGATGTTCTGCCCCAGGCGGTGGCCTATGCGCGGGGGATGATGGCGCTGTTCCCCGTGCTGTTCACCTCCATGCTCGCGGCCGCGCTGCTGCGCGGCACGGGCGACACCGTCACGCCGCTGCGTGCACTGTTGGTGTCGCTGTCGGTCACGGTGGCGTGTGCGCCGCCGTTCATCCAGGGCGTGCCCGCCATTGGGCTGCCCGCGCTGGGCATTCTGGGCGGCGTGGCCGCGCTGCTGCTGGCCACGCTGTGCTCGCTGGGCTACACGGCCTGGCACCTGCGGCGCCGCGCCCATGTGCTGGCCCCCACACGGGCGCTGCTGGCGCAGGTGCGGCTGGATGCGGCCTTGCTGCGCACCCTGGTGCGGCTGGGTGTGCCCACGGGCCTGTTCTTCATCACCGGCTCGCTGGCCGACCTGGGCCTGCTCAGCCTGGTCAACGCCCATGGCTCGGCCGCCACGGCGGCCTGGGGCGCGGCCAGCCAGGTCATGTCGTATGTGCTGTTCCCGGCGATGGCCGTGGCCATGGCGTCGTCGGTGTTTGCGGCGCAGGCCATTGGTGCGGGCCAGGGGCAGCAGCTGGTGGCCGTCACCCGCACCGGCATGCGCATGAACCTGTGGCTCACCGGCGGCCTGGCCGTGCTGGTGTTCGCCGCCGCGCCCTGGGTGGTGGGCCTGTTTGTGGCCGACGCGCGGGTGATCGACATCGCCGCGAGCGTGCTGGGCATCACCGTGTGGGGCGCGTTCTTCTTCGGGCGCGCCAGCGTGTACTCGGGCGTGATGCGCGCCAGCGGCACGGTGCTGGCACCCACGCTCATCTCGCTGGGCTGCCTGGCCTGCCTCATCGTGCCGCTGGGCTGGGTGCTGGGCCGCCAGTTTGGCCTGGTTGCCACTTGGGCGGCCTACCCCGCCACCTACCTGTGCGCGATGCTGTTGCAGGGGCTGTACTTCCATGGCGTGTGGCGGCGCCAGGCGGTGCAGCGGCTGGTTTGATCTGATAAAAAAGGGCTCCTGCGCCTGATGGGTAAGCCTGGGTAGCTATAAAAATAGTAGCTATTGCGAAGCCCTGCCCACCAAGCCAGCGGCGTGGCCGTCACAGCCCCGTCACGCGCTGGCGGCATCGTGGCCGCTTTACTTTTTTGCCCCTGCCACCATGTCCCGATTCTCTGCCCTGGCCGCCTGCGCTGCGCTGGCCTGCGCCGCCGCTTCCCCTTCTGCCATCGCCCAGCAGGCCTACCCCGCCACCCTGGCCGGTCACGCTGTGCTGCCGGCCTTCACCGTCATCCCTGCACCCAAGGATGCGCCGCAGGACCTGCAGGTCAGCGGCAAGTTCACCACCCCGCGCCGCGTGGACGCGGTGGGCACGGTGATGGGCCAGTCCGGCGGGCGCAACACGGGCGTGTCGCTGCCCTTCCAGGGCCAGCCCATCCAGGGCCACTCGGGCATCAAGCGCATGGCCGATGGGTCGTTCTGGATCCTCACCGACAACGGCGCCGGTGCGAAAGCCAATTCCGCAGACTTCATGCTCTACCTGAACCATTACGCGGTGGACTTCCAGTCCGGCCAGTTCCAGCGCCGCCAGACCGTGTTCCTGCACGACCCCGACAAGAAGGTGCCGTTCCGCATCACGCATGAAGGCACTGAAAAGCGCTACCTCACGGGCGCCGACTTCGACCCCGAAAGCTTCCAGTTTGCCGGCGGTGCGCTGTGGATCGGTGACGAGTTCGGCCCCTTCCTCATCAAGGCCGACCTGGGCGGCAAGGTGCTGGCGGTGTTCGAGACCAAGGTGGACGGCAGGGTCGTGCGTTCGCCCGACGCCCCCGGCGTGCTGATGCCCGGCGCACCCGATGCGAAACCCACACCGTTCGAGGTCAAGCGCTCCAAGGGCTACGAAGGCATGGCCGCCAGCAAGGACGGCAGCAAGCTCTACGCGCTGCTCGAAGGCGCGCTGTGGAACGACGACGCCAAGGCCTATGAAAACGTGGGCGGCAAGCAATACCTGCGCGTGCTCGAATTCGATGTGAAGACCGAGCAATGGACCGGCCGCCACTGGAAATACGTGCTGGAGGCCAACCACCACGCGATCGGTGACTTCAACATGATCGACCAGACCACGGGCCTGATCATCGAGCGCGACAACGGCGAAGGCACGGCCGACAAGGCCTGCCCCGAAGGCCAGAAGCGCACCGACTGCTTCCACGACCTCGCCAAATTCAAGCGCGTCTACAAGGTGGAGATGAGCGACGCCAACGTGGGTGGCGAGATCCGCAAGATCGGCTACATCGACCTCATGAACATCCAGGACCCCAAGCGCCTGGCCAAGAAGCCCCTGAACAACGGCGTGTTGACCTTCCCGTTCTTCACCATCGAGAACGTGGACATCGTGGACAGCACGCACATCGTGGTGGGCAACGACAACAACCTGCCCTTCAGCAGCAGCCGCGACCCGAACAAGGCGGATGACAACGAGCTGGTGCTGTTAGAGGTGGGTGAACTCTTGCGCGCCAAGTAACCCGGCGCCAGCGCGCGGTGGGGGCCGGGTGGCAAAATTCCCGGTTCCCCTTCCAACGCTCCACAAGCCGCGCCACCATGTTCACAGGCATCGTCCAAGCCACGGCAGGCATTGCCGCCATCCACGACCGCGCAGGGCTGCGCACGTTCACGCTCGATTTTCCTGAGGGCTTTTGCCAGGACCTGGCCATTGGCGCCAGTGTGGCCACCGATGGCGTGTGCCTCACGGTCACCGAGATCCTGTCGCCCACACAGGCCAACTTCGACGTGATGCTGCAGAGCCTGAACATCACCACGCTGGGCAGCTATGCGCAGGGCGACCGCGTGAACGTGGAGCGCGCGGCCAAGGACGGCGCCGAGATCGGCGGCCACCCGCTGTCGGGCCATGTGGACTTCACCGGCACGCTCATCGAGCGCCGCGAGTTCGACAACAACCTGGTGTGGCGCGTGGCCGTGCCCGAGGCGTTTCGCCGCTACATCTTTGCCAAGGGCTACATCGCCATCCACGGCGCCAGCCTCACGGTGGCCGAGGTGAACCGGCAAGAGGGCTGGTTCGAGATCTGGATGATCCCCGAGACCCGCCGCGCCACCGTGTTTGAAAACAAGCAGGTGGGCGACCGCCTGAACATCGAGATCGAGCGCAGCACCCAGGTGGTGGTGGACACCGTGCGTGAGACGGTGCAGGAAAGCCTGGGCCGCCTGCAGCCCGTGCTGGAGGCGCTGCTGAAGGAAAAGGGCCTGTCGCTGGACGACTTTGTGCAGGCGCCTGTGCTGCCGCATTGACGGGGCAGAGCCCTTTCATGTCCGTGGTGGTGCGCCCGCTGGCGCTGGACGATTTGGCCGACCTGCTGGCCGTGCAGCTGGCCTGTTACGGCGAAGGCTTTGTGGAGAGCGGCGCCGTGTTTGCGCGCCGCCTGGCCAGCCCGGCCAATTGTTCGCTGGTGCTGGAGCAGGGCGGCAGGGTGTGCGCCTACCTGGCGGCCTACCGCAGCGTGCGCGGCAAGGTCACCCCGCTGCATGGCGACTTTGAGGCCGTGGCCCGGCCCGATACGCTGTACCTGCACGACATGGCGGTATTGCCTTTGCATGCGGGCCAGGGCTTGGCCCGGCGCCTGCTGCAACCACTGTGGGCCGAGGCCCTGGCGCAGGGCCTGCGGCACAGCGCCCTGGTGTCGGTGCAGGGAACGCAGCCCTACTGGGAGCACCACGGCTACGCGCCGCAGGCACTGGGGGACGCGGCCCAGCAAGCGCGCCTGGCCAGCTACGGTGGTGGGGCCGTTTACATGGCGCGCGCGCTGTAGGCGCGGTGTCACTACCCTTCGTCATAATGCGCGCCATGCCCCACCGCTGGAAACCCAACGTCACCGTGGCCGCGCTCATCGAGCGCGATGGCCGCTTTCTGCTGGTCGAGGAAGAAACCACGGACGGCCTCAAGCTCAACAACCCCGCAGGCCACCTGGACCCGGGCGAGTCGCCCATCCAGGCCTGCGCGCGCGAGGTGCTGGAAGAAACCGCGCACGACTTTGAGCCCACGGCGCTGATCGGCGTGTACCTCAACCGCTTCACCAAAACCCGCACGGGTGACGACCTCACCTACATGCGGTTTGCGTTTGCGGGCACGCTGGGCACGCACCATGATTGGCGCACGCTCGACACCGGCATCGTGCGCACGCTGTGGCTCACGGCCGACGAGATCCGCGCCTGCCCCGAGCGCCATCGCAGCCCGCTGCTGCTGCGCTGCCTGGAGGACTACCTCGCAGGCCAGCGCTTTCCGCTCACGCTGGTGCACACCGACATCTCGGTGACCGAACCCTCTGCGCAGTAGCGCAATAGCGCAATAGCGCAGTGGCGCGGTTGCGCCGAGGCGCAACGCAAGAATTTTTTTGGACTGCATGTAACCCGCAGCGCGCGGGGGACGAATTACCAGGCAGAGAGCGCGGCATTGTGCAGCGTGATCTACCCGCCTGATCCTTCCCTCATTGCTTACGGAGTTATCCACCATGCTGTCCACGAACACCAAGACCACTGCCTCGTTCGCCCTGTCTGCCGCCCTGCTGGCGCTGGCATCCACGAGCTTTGCAGCCGATGCACCCAAGGGCTCCAAGGGCGCAGCCATTGCCGCCAACGACAAGGTGCACTGCTACAACGTGCACGACTGCAAGGGCAACAGCGACTGCGCCACCGCCGAGCACAGCTGCAAGGGCCAGAACGCCTGTAAGGGCCACGGCTTCAAGGCCAAGACGGCAGCGCAGTGCCTGATGGACAAGGGTGTGATTGGCGACATCAAAGGTTGATGACTTGCGCGGTCTCGGCGCTGCCTGTGCAGTGCCGGGGCTGCCCGCCCAACATGACGCAAGCCCCCATCGCCACGCGCGGCACCGGCTTTGGCCTGGGGCTGCGCACGCAGCACTACGCCGATTTCCTGGCGCAGAAGCGGCCACTGGACTGGCTGGAAATCATCACCGACAACTACCTGATCGATGGCGGCAAGCCGCTGGCGGTGCTGGATGCGCTGCGGCGCGACTACCCCGTGGCCATGCATGGCGTGGCCATGTCCATCGGTGCGGCGCAGGGCGTGGACCTGCCCTACCTGCAGCGCGTGAAGGCGCTGGCCGACCGCATCGAGCCGCTGTGGGTGTCCGACCACCTGTGCTGGACGGGCCCGGGCCCCGAGCAGCTGCACGACCTGTACCCACTGCCCTACACCGAGGCCTCTGCGCGCCACGTGATCACGCAGATCCGCCGCGCGCAGGATGTGCTGGGCCGCAGGCTGGTGGTGGAGAACGTCTCCAGCTACCTGCGCTACCGGCACGACAGCGCGAGCGAGTGGCAGTTTCTGGCCTACATCGCACAAGAGGCCGACTGCCTGCTGCTGGTGGATGTGAACAACATCCATGTGAGCAGCGTGAACCACGGCTTTGACCCGCTGGAATACCTGCATGCCCTGCCCGCGCACCGCGTGCAGCAGATTCACCTGGCCGGGCATTCTGACAACGGCGACCACATCATCGACACACACGACCACCCGGTGGCCGCGCCGGTGTGGGAGCTGTACGCCCGGGCCTGCGCGCGCTTTGGCGCCGTGGCCGCGATGATCGAGCGCGACGACCACATCCCGCCGCTGGCCGAGCTGCTGGCCGAGATGGACATCGCCCGGCGCATTGCGGCAGACCACACAGCCCCGCCCGCTGGCGCTGCGGCCCCCGTGGTGGCGCTGCCCGCCGAAGGGGCCGATGCGCCCTGCCTGGCCACGGTGCAGCGGCAGGTGGCAGATCGGGTGCTGGCGGAGCCATTGCCTGCCATGCCACAAGACGGGGTGACGACAGGCCGCCTGCCCATCTACCACCACGCCTACCGCGCGCGGCTGGCCGACGTGCTGGCCGACACCTATGCCAAAACGGCGCTCTACATGGGGTCGGACCACTTTGACGCCCATGCACGCGCCCACGCCGTGGCCCACCCGCCGCACACCCGCAGCCTGAACCGCTATGGGGAGGGGCTGGTGGACGCGCTGCGCCAGCAATACCCGGCCAACCCCGAGCTGCACGAACTCGCGCAGCTCGACTGGGACCTGCGCACCCGCTTCGATGGGGCAGACCATCCTGCGCTGGGCCGAGAGCAGGCCCAGGCCACTGCCGACTGGACCACTCAGCCCGCCGTGCTGCACCCCAGCGCGCTGCTGCGCACGGTGACCACCAACGTGGTCAGCCTGTGGAATGCCATCGATGCCGACGCCGAAGTCCCCGAGGCTGTGGCCCTGCCCGCGCCCCTGGGCCTGCTGGTGTGGCGCAAGGGCTTTCAGCCGCATTTCCGCACGCTGGACGCCGCCGAGGCGCGCTGGGTGGGTGATCTGCACGCCGGGGCCTCGGTGCACGATGCCTGCACTGCCTTGCTGGGCAGCGGGCTGTGGGACGGCGATGCCGCCCAGCTCAGCGCGTGGCTGGCGCAGCTGCTGGACGATGGGCTGGTGCGGGCGGATGGCGCAGTGCCGGAGGCCGTCACTCGGCCGTGAGCTTGCGCTCCTTGATGATGGAGGCCCACTGCGTCGATTCCTTCTTCATGAAGGCCGTCAGCTCGGCGCGTGTGGTGGGCTGCGGCGTGAGGCCATGTTTGTTCAGCGCCTCCTTCACGCCCGCGTCGTTCAGCACCTTCACGATCTCCTGGTTCCAGCGCTCGAGCAGTGGCACGGGTGTTTTGCCCGGGGCGACGAAGGCATACCAGTTGAGTGCCTCAAAGCCCGGAAAGCCCGACTCCGCCACGGTGGGGATGCCCGGCAGGTAGGCGGGGCGCGTGAGGCCGGTGGTGGCCAGCGGGATCAGCTTGCCTGTCTCGACATGGGGCAGTGCCGTGGGCGGTGCCGCAAAGTAGGAGGTGATGCGCTCGCCCAGCAAATCCTGCAAGGCGGGTGCCCCACCTTTGTAGGGCACATGCGTCATGTCGATGCCCGCGCGCTGGTTGAACAGCTCGCCCGCCAGGTGCGATGCCGAGCCCGCGCCCGTGGAGGCAAAGTCAACGCTGCCAGGCTTCTTCTTGGAGAGCTGCACAAACTCGGTCAGCGTCTTTGCGCCCGCGCCCTTGTGCACGACCAGCACGTTGGGGAAGTTCACGCCGCCTGAGATCGCCGCCAGGTCCTTGAACGGGTCATAGGTGAGCTTCATCAAGTGCGGCGCAATGGTGAGCGGGCCCACTGAGCCGAACAGCAGCACGGTGCCGTCGGGTGCCGCATTGGCCACGAACTGGTGCGCGATATTGCCGCCGGCGCCACCCTTGTTGTCCACCACCACCGACTGGCCGATGTTCTCACCCAGCTTCTTGGCAATCAGTCGCGCCGCCGCGTCGGCCGCACCGCCTGCGGCAAAGCCCACGACGAGCGTGACGGGCTTCTTGGGCGGAAAGTCTTGCGCGGCAGCGCCGAACGCCAGGGGGGCGGTTGCTAGCGCCAGGGCGCACTGCAGCAGGGTGCGTTTGTTCATCGGTGTCTCCTTCATCGTGGGGGTGTTGTGGTCGTGGGCTCAGTCGGCGCCCAGACCGATGGGGTGGGGCTGGCGTTTTTCCACCGCGTGGCGCAGCAGCGCAGCGGTGCGGAAGATGCCGTGCGCAAACTTGCCGTAGGGCATGGTGGCAAACAGCGCCATCACCGCGCCCAGGTGCAGGCACAGCAGCAGCGGCAGGGCGGCGCTGCCGCGTGCTGCCCAGAGCAGCAGGCCGCTGGTGGCGGTGAGGAACAGCAGGGCGATGAAGGCACGGTCCATGGGCTTTTGCGCGGCGTCGCCGTGTTGCGGATGGCGGCGTTGGTTCAGCCGCCACAGGCCTGCAGTGCCAATGGCCAGACTGATGCCGCCTACACCGCCCAGCAGCTTGGGCAGGCTGGGCAGGTCATACGGTGCGGGCGCGCCCAGCAGGTAGTGGTACAGCGTGGCCACGCTGGTGGCTGCAAAACACAGCAGGAAGCCGTAGAACGTGAGGTGGTGAAACCGCCGGCGCGAGAGGGTATAGGCGTCGTCCTCGTTGTGGCAGCCATCGCCATGGCCGCCGTCCAGATACTTCAGGCGCAGCACCGCATCGGTGGCCTCGGCCGTGGCGGGCGCAGTCAGCGGGGCGCCGCTGGTGGCGGGCGTCACGTCGCGCCAGAAGCGGCGCACACCCAGGCCCAGGGCCAGCACGGCGAACAGGAACACCGGCGCGAACAGGCCCACCAGCACGTTGTGCGGGAAGATGCCGTAGAAGCCGCCCACGGGCGCGTGCCACAGCGCTGCCAGCCCTTGCCCGTGCAGCACCACGGCCAGCAGCAGGAACAGCGTGAGCCCTGCCACCAGGGCCAGCGCCAGCGTGAGGCCGTTGCGCTGGTAGAGAGCGCCCAGCGCGGGCGGCCAGGCGTAGTCCGCATAGGTCTGGCCGCGCACCTGGGCCATGGCCTGCGGCACGTTCACCGCAAACTCGTGCGGCGGCGCGTACTGGCAGGCGTGCAGGCAGGCGCCGCAGTTGTGGCAGAGGTTGGCGATGAAATGGATGTCGGCCTTGCCGAACTCCAGCCGCCGTGTCATGGCCGGGAACACGGCGCAAAAGCCTTCGCAGTAGCGGCAGGCGTTGCAGATCTGCAGCTGGCGCGCCACCTCGGTTTCGGGGGCCGACAACACGGCACCGCCGTTTGCCAGCGCGCGAGCGTCGCGGGCCAGGGCCTCAAGCGTCTGCATGGTTTGCTCCTGAATTGATAGCTATTGAGGCAATACCATCAGGCGGTAAGGCCTTTTTTGATGCCCAAGCGGCGCGCGCCGCCTGCGTGCCCGCGATGCGGCCGAACGCGGTGCCGATGCTCATGCCCACACCGGCCGTGTAGCCCTTGCCCAGCACGTTGCCTGCCATCATTTCGCCCGCCACAAACAGGTTGGGGCTGGGCAGGTTGCTGAAGCGCACGGCTGCGGTGTCGTCGGTGTGCAGGCCCAGGTAGGTGAAGGTGACGCCGGGCTTGAGTGCGTAGCCGTAGAACGGCCCGGTGTCGATGGGCCGCGCCCAGTGCGTCTTGGCGGGCGCCAGGCCTTCGGTGTGGCAGTCGTCCAGCGTGGTGTGGTCGAACGTTCCCACGCGGCAGGCGGCGTTGTAGGCGTCGAGCGTGCGGGTGAAGGTGTCCACCGGCAGGCCCAGCTTTTGGGCCAGCTCGGGCAGCGTGTCGGCCTTGACGCCCGGGAACACGGGCGGCATGAAGCGGCCAATGGCCTGGCTGTCGATGATCGAATAGCCGATCTGCCCCGGCTGCTGCGCCACCAGGCGGCCCCAGATCGCGTAGCGCTTGGGCCAGAAGTCCTCGCCCTCGTCGTAGAAACGCTCGCCCTCGCGGTTCACCACCACGCCCAGCGACACGCAGTCGATGCGCGTGCAGATGCCGCCGTCGTACAGTGGTGCGCGCGCGTCGATGGCCACCATGTGGGCCTGCGTGGGGTCGCCAATGCGGTCGGCACCGTGGTCGTGAAGAAGGTGCTTGAGCAGCACGCCTTTGTTGTAGGCCGTGCCGCGGATCAGGAAGTTGTCCGCAGGCCATTCGCCGCGCTCGTTCTGGCCCCAGGCCTCGCGCAGCCACTCGCGGTTCGATTCGAAGCCGCCCGCAGCCAGCACGCAGCTTCTGGCGGCAATGCGCTCGCCGTTCGCCAGGTGTGCGGCGATGAAGCGGCGGCCCTCCATCTCGATGCGTTCCACGGGCGCTTCGTAGCGAATCTGCACACCCAACTGCTCGGCACTGCGGTAGTACGCGTTGACCAGCGCCTTGCCGCCGCCCATGAAAAACGCGTTGGTGCGCGCCACATGCAGCGTGCCCGCCAGTGCGGGCTGAAAGTGCACGCCGTGGCGGCGCATCCACGGGCGGCAGGTGTTTGATGCGCGGATCACCAAGCGCGCCAGGTGTTCGTTGGTGAGCCCGCCGGTCACCTTGAGCAGGTCTTGCCAGAACTCTTCTTCGGGGTAGGCATCGACCAGCACGTCCTGCGGCGCATCGTGCATGCAGCGCAGGTTGCGTGTGTGGGCCGAGTTGCCGCCGCGCCAGGCGCGCGGGGCCGATTCGAGCAGCAGCACGCTGGCGCCCGCCTCGCG
Source organism: uncultured Verminephrobacter sp. (assembly GCA_964466605.1). Classification (GTDB taxonomy): domain Bacteria; phylum Pseudomonadota; class Gammaproteobacteria; order Burkholderiales; family Burkholderiaceae_C; genus Acidovorax. The sequence goes on along the minus strand of CAYXSL010000009.1, from coordinate 26,527 downwards.
TGCCATCAGCGCGGCACACAGGGCGGCGTTGCCACCGCCGATGACAAGCACGTCAACGGCAGCGTGTTCCTGTTCCGCAGGGGTGGGGTGGTGTGGCACCGTGGTCTTCCATTCGTGGGGGTGGCCGCCACTGTAGGAATTTCGCCCTGGTGTGGGCAGGCCCGAACGGGCAAGGGGCCATCACGGATCGTGATGGCCTGGGGCCGCGTGGGCCGCTATGCAGGATCCTGCGCGAGCGTGGCGCCGACCCAGGTGCCCGACTGCACCAGCGCCCGCGCGCAGTCGGCCAGCACCACGCGGGTGGCCAGCGCAGCGGGCGAGAGTTCGTCGTCAGAGAGGCTGCACAGCGCGGCGGGGCGGCTGGCGGGCGCGTCGGCCAGTTCGGCCAGGCCAAAGCGCGTGGCGGCATCCGGGTAGCGCCCCACGGCGGCCCAGGGTTGCAGGGTGCTGCCCAGGCCCGCGTTCACGGCGTCCATCAGCATGGCCAGCGAGTCGATCTCCATCGCCACCTGCGGCGCCACCTTGGCGGTGGCAAAAGCGGCGTCGATGCGGCTGCGCAGGCCGTGCGGGCCGGTGGGCAGGATCAGTGGCTCGTGCTGGAGCTGCGCCAGGCGCAGGCGTTTGGGCAGCCTGGCGGGCAAGGTGCTGGCGCCGCCATGGGCGCTGCGGATGAGGAACAGGCGCTCGTCGAGCAGCGGCAGCACGCTCCAGCGGCGCGCGGGCTGGGTGTCGAACAGCACGGCCAGGTCCAGCTGGCGCGCGTTGAGCATGTTGGAGAGGTGGCCCGACAGGCTTTCGACCATGTGCAGCCGCACGTCGGGGTAACGCTCGCGCATCGCACGCATCAGCGGGATGCCCAGCACCGAGGCGGTGGTGGGCGCCAGGCCCACGGTCACGGTGCCCGACAGCCGGGCTTGGCGCGCCACGCGGGCTGCCTGGTCGGCATGGCGCAGGGTGAGCTGCGCTTCGCGGAAAAAGGCCAGCCCGGCTTCGGTGGGCACGGTGCCCTTGCTGGTGCGCTGCAAAAGCCGCGTGCTCAGCTCCCCTTCCAGCCGGCTGATCTGCTGGCTCAGGGCCGACTGCACCATCTGCAGGTCGAGCGCGGCGCGGCCCATGGAGCCGAGTTCGACGATGCGGACGAAGTAGCGAAGCTGGCGCAATTCCATGGGGCGATGGTCGCACAGTCCCACCAGTGCCTGTGTGGCCGCACCCCGCGCGTCACCTCAGAAGGTGTGCACCACCCCGGCAGACACGCCGGTGGCGGTCGCCTTGTTGGCCGCGCCCTGAAAGCCGTTGCGCCAGCGGGTGTTGTCCAGCTCGGCATAGACCTTGGTGCGGCGCGAGAGCTTGTACTCGGCAAACGCCACCAGGCGGCCGTAGCCGTCGTCGGCAGCGCCCGTGCGTGCGCGGTCCACCTTGTAGTAGGCCGCCGTGAGGTCCACCAGCGGTGCCGCAGCCCAGGTTGCGCCGGCCGACAGCACGCGCTGCTCCGTGAAGCGGCCCGCAGCCGTTTCGGCCTTGTTGCGGCCCGCGTTGGCGGCCAGGCGCACGCTGCCCCACTGGTAGGCGGCACCCAGTGTGCTGCCTTCCAGCGTGCGCTTGTTCACGTCCTTGAAGCTCTGGTAGGCCCCCGACACTGCCCACCCTTCGGCTGCCCAGGCCAGGCCCACGCCGCGCGACGACAGGGCCGACTGCTGCGAGGCCACCTCGCCCAGGCCCCACATCGCGCGGGCAGTGAAGCCGCCGAAATGGCCCGTGTACTTGATGGCGTTGTCGAGCCGGTACGAGCCCGAATTGGCGCCCGCGGCGCCGTACTCGATGCCCAGGCCGTGCTGGCTCAGCGCTGTCACGCCGATGTTGGGGTTGAAGCTGGCAAAGCGCATCGCCAGCGGGTCCACAGGCGAGATGGCGTCGGCGAGCGTGGTGGTCTGGCGGCCCAGGGCCAGCGTGCCCCACCCGCCCTGCAGGCCGACCCACGAAGCCCGGTCGAAATATTTGCTGGCGTTGGCGGGTGCGCCCGTGTCGGCGTTGAGCCCACTCTCCAGGTTGAACAGTGCCTTGGCGCCGCCGCCCAGGTCTTCGCTGCCCCGCAGGCCCCAGCGGCTGGTGGTGTGGGTGCCGCTGCCCAGGCTGTGGGTGGAGCCCGGCGCAGCGGCGTTGGAGGCGGTGAGGCCACTGCCGCTGCGCAAGCCCAGGTCCACCACGCCATACAGCGTCACGCCCGCGTTCTGCGCCATGGCGCAGGGGCCGATGAATGCAGCGCAGGCCGCTGCCACGATTCTTTTCATGCATGTCTCCTGTTGTTGAAATACGGGCGGGCGGCGGGGTTCCCACGCGGCCCGCTGGGCTTGCCCTGGCGCCGCTCAGTCCGGGGTGAGCTGGGCCTTCACCACCACGCCCTTCCACTTGGCAAGTTCCTGCTTCACGGTCAGGGCCAGTTGCTCGGGCGTGCTGGTGTCCACCACGGCGCCCTGCTCCTCGATGCGGCGCACCACGTCCTTGTCAGCCAGCGCGGTGTTGAGGGTCTTGTTGAGCAGGTCGATCACGGGGCGTGGCGTCTTGCCGGGTGCGAACAGCGCATACCACTGGGTGATCTCCACGCCCTTGACGCCCGCCTCTTCCAGCGTGGGCACATCGGGCAGCAGCGAAGAGCGCTTCGGCCCGGCCAGCGCCAGCGCGCGCAGCTTGCCGCTCTTGACATGGGGGTAGGCCGAGAACAGGCTGGGGAACATGACCTGCGTCTGCCCGGCCATGGTGTCGTTCATGGCGGGGGCTGCGCCCCGGTAGGGCACATGGGCCATCTGTGCGCCACTCTCCAGCTTGAAGATTTCCGCTGAGAAGTGAGGCGCCGTGCCGTTCCCTGCCGATGCGTAGTTGTAGCCCTGTGGCTTGGCCTTGCTCAGCGCCACCAGCTCACCCACCGTCTTGGCGGGGACCTTGGGGTTCACCACCATCAGCGTGGGCGAGTAGCTCACCATGCCGATGGGTTCGAACTGCGTGATGGGGTCGTAGCGCAGCTTCTGCAGCGCGGGGCTCATGCCATGGGTGCCGATGTAGCCGAACAGGATGGTGTGCCCGTCTGGCGCGGCGCGGGCCACGTATTCGGCCGCAATGGCGCCATTGGCTCCCGCCTTGTTCTCCACGATGACCTGCTGGCCCAGCAGCGTGGAGAGCTTGAGTGCCACCACGCGGGCCATGCCGTCGTTGCCCCCGCCTGCGGCGGTGGGAACGACCAGCGTGATGGGCTTGTCGGGGTAGGCGGCGTGGGCTGCTCCGGCGGCCCAGAAGGCGCTGGATGCCATTGCCAATGCTGCAGCGGCCAGCGTCGTGCGGCGCGTGGTGGTGCGGTGGAAAAGGGTCATGGTGTGTCTCCTGTCGTAATGGTTGGAATGGCTGGAATGCGGGGTGAGTCCCTCGCAACAAGATCAGTGCGCTGCGGTGCTTTCCGGCACGAACAGCGTGCCTTCCAGAATCTTTCGGGCGGTGCGCACCAGCGCGGCCTGCACCAGCTTGAACTGGCCGTCCACGTGGCTGAGTTCCACCTCCACCTGGATGCGGCCCGCTGGGTGCTGCACCTCCACGCGGCGCAGCCCGGCGCTGAGGGCGCTGCGCTCGTCCGTGGCTACCGTGCCCGGCAGCACCGATGCGGCGGCCACGCCGATGGCGCCCGTCACGGCATGCGAGCGGTGGCATTGGTGGGGTGTGAAGTAGCGCGACACCACGCTGCCCGGTTGTGCGCCTGGCGAAACGATCACCGGCTTGGGCAGCACGCTGTGCGTCACGTCGCCCATGCCCATGCGCTGGCCCGCCTCGATCCGCAGGGCCTCCAGGCGGGTGAGCAAGCTGGTGTTGGCATCCAGCTCTGCGGGCGTTTCGTCGCCGCGCAGGCCCAGGTCGGCGGCCCGCACCAGCACCATGACCTGGGCTGCGTCGATGCACGTGACCTCCAGGCCCTGGATATGGTCGATGCGCTGGCCCGTGGGGAAAATCTGCCCGGTGACAGCACCCCAGGCGTCCAGAAAATTCATCAACACGGGCGCGGCTGTGCCCTGCACGCCGTCGATGCGCACATCGCCGTCGTAGTGCACCTGGCCACCGGCGGTGCACACCTGCACGTCGATGCGCGAGCGGGTGTTGACGTTGTAGACCCGCACCCGGGTTGTGCCCTGGCCCGAAGGCGCCACCAGGCCCTGCTCGATGGCAAAGGGCCCCACGCCCGCCAGCATGTTGCCGCAGTTGGGCCGCGTGTCCACGCGGGCCTCCTGCACGCTGACCTGGGCGAACAGGTAGTCCACGTCGCAGTCGGGCTGCGTGGAGCGCGAGACGATGGCGACCTTGCTGGTCAGCGAGTTGCCGCCACCCAGGCCGTCGATCTGCAGCTCATGCGGCGAGCCCAGTGCCGCTATCAGCGTGCGGTCGCGGGCCTCGGGGGCCTGCGGCAGCCAGTCGGCCAGGAAGAACGGCCCCCGGGAGGTGCCGCCACGCATCAGAACGCAAGGAAGGTTGGTGCTCATGGGTCGGCATGGTGCGGCGCCTTCGCTGATCTGTGAATTGCATTGTTGGCAATGATTGATGCACGCTGTGCAATAGGCTTAGGATGCTTTTACATGCTCCAATCACGTCCGTGAATTGCAATGTTCCGATGGTTTGATGCATGGTATGCAACAGCCGGAACGCATCTTCAAGGCAGTCCCATGAACAACAAATTCGATCTCGCCGACATCCAGGCCTTTGCCGCCGTGGCCGAGCTGCAGAGCTTCCGCGCAGCAGCCGAAGCCATCCACCTGTCGCAGCCCGCTTTCAGCCGCCGCATCGACAAGCTGGAGGACGCGCTGGGCGTGCGCCTGCTCGATCGCACCACGCGCCGTGTCACGCTCACGGCCGTGGGCCGCGACTTTGCGCGCAAGACCCGCGTGTGGCTCGACGACCTCGACGGCATGCTCATGGGCCTGGGCGATGTGGCTGCGCGCCGCATGGGCGAGGTGACGATCGCCTGTGTGCCTTCGGCCGTGTATTACTTCTTGCCGCAGGTGGTCAAGCGCTACCACGAACGCTTTCCGAAAATCCGTGTGAAGGTGCATGACGCCAGCGCCAACGAGGTGCTGGTCGCCGTGGCGCAGGGCGATGCCGACTTTGGCCTCAATTTCATTGGCAGCCAGGAGGCCGAGATCGAATTCAAGCCGGTGCTGGCCGAGCGCTTTGTGGCCGCCTGCCGGCGTGACCACGTGCTGTCGCGGCGCAAGAAGGTGAGTTGGGCCGAGCTGGGCCAGCACGACTTCATGTCGGTGGGCAAGACCTCGGGCAACCGGCTGCTGATGGACCTGGCGCTGGCCAACGTGCCCGACCGCCCGCAGTGCCTGTACGAGGCCAAGCATGTGACCACCCTGCTCGGACTGGTGGAGGCGGGCCTGGGCGTGGCGGCCGTGCCCAGCCTGGCCATGCCGGGCAAGGACCACCCCACGCTGGTGAGCATTCCGCTGGTGGAGCCCATCGTCACCCGGCAGATGGGGCTGATCAAGCGCCGGGGCAAAACCCTGTCGCCAGCCGCGCAGCAGCTGTATGACCTCTTGGTCGCTACGCGTTCTGTGCGTCCCCGCAAGGCGACGGCGGCCTGAAAAATACAATCGGGGCAATGACAGCACCCACCAAACACCGCGTCGTTGTCGGCCTCTCCGGCGGCGTGGACTCGGCCGTGACCGCTTACCTGCTCAAAAAACAGGGCCACGAGGTCGTCGGCATCTTCATGAAGAACTGGGAAGACGATGACGACAGCGAATATTGCTCGTCCAACATCGACTTCGTGGACGCGGCCGCCGTGGCCGATGTGATCGGCATCGAGATCGAGCATGTGAACTTCGCGGCCGACTACAAAGACCGCGTGTTCGCGGAGTTTCTGCGCGAGTACCAGGCGGGCCGCACGCCCAACCCGGACGTGTTGTGCAACGCCGAGATCAAGTTCAAGGCGTTTCTCGATCACGCGATGCGCCTGGGTGCCGAAAAGATCGCCACCGGCCACTACGCCCGCGTACGCCAGAACAGCGTCTCGGGCCTGTTCGAGTTGCTCAAGGGGCTGGACCCCTCCAAGGACCAGAGCTACTTTTTGCACCGCCTGAACCAGGCACAGCTGGCCAAGACCCTGTTCCCCGTGGGCGAGCTGCACAAGACCGAGGTGCGCCGCATCGCCGAGGACATTGGCCTGCCCAACGCCAAGAAAAAGGATTCGACCGGCATTTGCTTCATTGGCGAGCGGCCCTTCCGCGAATTTTTGAACCGCTACATCAGCCATGCGCCCGGCCCCATCCTGGACGACCGGGGCCGCAGCCTGGGCAAACATGTGGGCCTGTCTTTCTATACCCTGGGCCAGCGCCAGGGCCTGGGCATTGGCGGGGTGAAGGAAAAGGGGGCCCAACGTGGCGGCGGGGCGCACGAGCCCTGGTTTGTGGCCCGCAAGGACCTGGAAAAGAACACGCTGCGTGTGGTGCAGGGGCATGACCACCCCTGGCTGCTGTCGCACCGCCTGGTGGCGCAGGATGTGAGCTGGTGTGCAGGGCAGGCACCCATACCGGGCGCCTATGCCGCCAAGACGCGGTACCGCCAGCAGGATGCGGCCTGCACCCTGGAGGCCTCACCCGAAGGTTTTGCCCTTCGTTTTCCGGAAGCCCAGTGGGCCGTGACCCCTGGGCAGAGTGCGGTGCTGTACGACGGCGAGGTGTGCCTCGGCGGTGGGGTGATTCAGGCCGCCATCGCCTGATTCTCCTGAGGCCGTGCGGGCGGCTTTGGGAGGGCCAAAGAACGAAAGCGTGGCTATTGAAATTGTTTTGTAATAGTTTTTAATTATATTGTGTGGTGTTGTGCCCACACAGATCGGCATGGAGGGTGCCGTTCAAGGAAGTTGACCTTTGGCTTGGCGACTGAAAGCGCATTTTTCGGAGCAAGCCTCCTAGAATTCCGCACAACCTGTTTGAAACCACATGTATCAGACGATGCATGGGGTATCTCCCTTGAGTCCACCCCGCGAGGGCCGCCGAATCGGGCCCGAAGCTTGCTCGTGCGCACGCCATGTTTTCAACTGCTTCCCTGCCAGCCAACCCCGATATCACCCAACGCCTCATCGATCAGCAGTGCACCGCGCAATGGAGGGGGTTCCTGCAGGCCCTGGCGGCTGAGTTTGCTGCCGCGCTGCCGCCCGAAGACCTGCGCGCGCTGATGTTCCGGGTGGGCACACGGTTTGCGGCCGAACATCCGCTGCCGGCATGCGCCACCCTGGAAGACCTGCAAAGCAGCATGTCGGCGGTTTGGGACCGGGTCGGCTGGGGCGAGGTCCGTCTGCACCAGACCGCTGCGCAGCTGGACATCCACCACAACCTTTCCCCCTTGTCGGCGGCTTTTGGGCTGGGCCATGCGCCTTGGACCGGGGGCTTCCTCGAAGGGGTCTATCAGAGCTGGTTCGAACAGGCTGGCGCCGCCCAGCTCCGTGTGGCCCAGTCCGCCCCGGCGGACGCCTGGGGTTGCATCCATTTCCAGCTGGCGCGCTGAGCCCTGCGGGTTTCGGTTTTCCAGGTTTTGCTATTGGCGGTGACCCGTGAAGCAATCAGACGATATCGTGAACCTCTTCCAGCAATTTGGAGGCAAGGCCGACCCCTACCAGGAGCTGGCCCGCAAACAGGAACACCAGCGCTCCAGCGAACGCTGGCCGCTGGTGTCCGCCGTTCGGGGCGCCGTGGGGGGAGAGGTGCCAGCGGTAGACCGCCGTCATGGGGGCTTGCCAGCCTCCGCGCCGCAGGCCCCGGCAGCGCCTGCCGTCAGCGGGCCCGCTCCCGCAGGCTGGACGCAGCCCGCCGCGCCGCGGACCAGCGAAGGCCCCGCGCCGTTGGGGGCTGCCACGGCGCCACAACCCGGTTCCAGACCTGTTGCTGTGCCAGCGCCTGCGATGGCTCCGGCTCAGGCAGCAGCACCGCGTGCGCCGTCTGTGGCTGCCCCTGCTCTCGCCGAGCGCTCGCCGCTCGCGGGCCTCGCCGGTCTGCATGCGTCTGCCGCAACCGCCCTGCGTGACGCGCCCGCCGCACCGCCCGACCCAATGCCTGACGACCTGCCCTCGGTGTTTGCGCGCCTGGCCGGATCGCCGCCGCCCCGGCCCGCTGCCGCTTGGCAGCCCCGCAAGGGCCAGCCATGAAGGTGATTGCCGTTGTTTCCGCCAAAGGCGGCGTGGGCAAAACGACCTTGACCGCCAACCTGGCCACTGCGCTGCACCACCAGGGCGCGCCGACGGTGCTGGTCGTGGACCTGGACCCGCAGAACGCGCTGGGCCTGCATTTCGGGGCCGACCCGGGTGCCCTTGCCGGGGTTTCCCGCGCCAGCCTGTCGGGGGACAGCTGGGGTTCCATCTGCCAGCAAAGCCCGTCGGGGGTGCATGTGCTGCCCTACGGGGTGGTGAACGAGGCCGATCGCGTGGCTTTCGAGCGGCACTTGGAGGCCCATCCCGATTGGCTGGCGCAGCAGCTGCAAAGCCTGGATCTGCCGCCCGATGCGCTGGTGTTCATCGACACGCCGCCAGGCCCATCGGCCTACATGCAGCAGGCGCTCACGGCGGCCCAGGTGGTGGTGGTGGTCAATCTGCCCGATGCGGCGTCGTATGCCGCGCTGGCCTTGATGCAGCGCCTGGTGCATACCTATTGCACGCCCCGCCCTGATTTTGCCGAAACCCTGCACGTGCTGAACCAGGCCGATGGTGCGCGCCAGTTGTCCAAGGACATCACCCGTGTGATGCAGGACAGCCTGGGCGACCGGCTGATCGGTGTGATCCACGAGGACCAGGCGGTGCGCGAGGCCCTGGCCTATGACCAGAGCGTGCTCGAGTACGACACCCACGGCCAGGCGGCGGACGACCTGCGCAAATGTGCCCGGGTGCTGGCACAGCGCCTGGGCTTGCCACTGTCGGGGGCAGTGCGATGAGCGTGGATCAGCGCCCCCAGGCCGACGAAGTCGCCGATTCCGATTCCCACAGCCCCCAGGCGCATTGGCGGACCGTGGTGCATGCCATCACCGGCTGGGAGATCTGGCAGCACCCCACGGCCCGCGTGGTGGCCGTTGTGTTCAGCGCGCTGCTCATGGGGCTGGTCATCAGCGTGCCTCTGGACCTGCAGGGGCAGATCCTCTTCTCCGTGGGCTCGTTTGCGGCAGCGCTGCTGCTCAGCAAGACGCCCGGGCGCCTGTCCACGCTGGCCATGATCGTGTTGTCGATCTCGGCGTCGTCGCGTTACATCTACTGGCGCTTCACCGACACCATCGGGTTTACCCACTGGATGGACGCAGCTTTTGGCTATGGGCTGGTGCTGGCCGAGCTGTATGCGTTTGCCGTGCTGCTCATCGGCTACTTCCAGACCGCTTGGCCGCTGCAGCGCCGCCCCGTGCCCATGCCGGCGGATGTGAGCACCTGGCCCAGCGTGGACATCTTCATCCCCAGCTACAACGAGCCCCTGGAAGTGGTGCGCCAGACGGTGTTCTCGGCCATGAGCCTGGACTGGCCCAAAGACCGCCTGCATGTGTATGTGCTCGACGACGGCCGCCGAACCGAGTTCCGCGAGTTCTGCGAAGAGCTGGGCGTGGGTTACCTGATCCGCGACAACAACCACCATGCCAAGGCGGGCAACATCAATGCGGCGCTCAAGGTCACGCATTCCGAGTACATCGCCATCTTCGACTGCGACCACATTCCCACGCGCTCGTTCCTGCAGGTGTGCATGGGCTGGTTCTTCAAGGACACCAACCTGGTGATGCTGCAGACGCCGCACGTGTTCTTCTCGCCCGACCCCTTTGAGCGCAACCTCGATACCTTCCACCGCATGCCCAACGAGGGCGAGCTGTTCTACGGCATCGTGCAGGACGGCAACGACCTGTGGAACGCCTCGTTCTTCTGCGGCTCGTGCGCCATCATCCGCCGCAAGGAGCTGCTGGAGGTGGGCGGCATCGCGGTGGAGACCGTGACCGAGGACGCACACACCGCGCTCAAGCTCAGCCGCCTGGGCTACAACACCGCCTACCTCGAAGTGCCGCAGGCTGCGGGCCTGGCCACCGAGCGCCTGTCGGGCCACGTGGGCCAGCGCATCCGCTGGGCGCGGGGCATGGCGCAGATCGCGCGCACCGACAACCCGCTGTTCGGCAAGGGGCTGCACTTTGGCCAGCGGCTGTGTTACCTCAACGCGATGCTGCACTTCTTCTACGGCTTGCCGCGCCTGGTGTTTCTGACGGCACCGCTGGCCTACCTGTTTTTTGGTGCACATGTGTTCCAGGCGTCGGCGCTGATGATCACCGCTTATGCCCTGCCGCACCTGGCCCACGCCAGTGTGACCAACTCGCGCATCCAGGGGCGCTTTCGCCATTCGTTCTGGAACGAGGTCTACGAGTCGGTGCTGGCCTGGTACATCATGCGGCCCGTGCTGGTGGCCGCCATCAACCCCAAGCTGGGTAAATTCAACGTCACGGCCAAGGGTGGCGTGATCGAAAAAGCCTACTTCGACTGGACCATCGCCCGCCCCTATGTGGTGCTGCTGCTGATCAACCTGGTGGGCATGGCGGTCGGCGTCTGGAAGCTGTTCTCGTCGGCCGGAGACGAAACCACCACGCTGGTCATCAACATGGTGTGGACCGTCTACAACATCATCTTGCTGGGCGCCAGCGTGGCCGTGGCCAGCGAGACGCGCCAGATCCGGGGCACGCCGCGCGTGGCAGCCAGCCTGCCAGCGGTGATCCGTTTCGAGAACGGCCGCACCCTGGTGTGCAAGACCGAAGACTTCTCGCAGCATGGCCTGGGTCTGGCGGTGCCGCCCGATGCCGATATCCCCATGGGCAGCCGCCTGGCGGTGTCGCTGTTCCGCTCGGACGAAGAAGGCGTCTTCCCGGCCATCGTCACGTTCAGCGGGAAAGGGCGCCTGGGCGTGAAGTTCGACAACCTCACTCTGCACCAGCAGGCTGAACTGGCCTCGCTCACCTTTGCGCGCGCCGATGCCTGGATCGCCACCTGGGGCACGGGCCAGCGCGACAAGCCGCTGCGCTCGCTCAAGAGCGTGATCGTGATCGGGCTGCGTGGCATGGGGCAGTTGACCGCCACGGCCTTCAAGTCCCTCAAGCCCCGTTAGAGCGTGCACGGCACGTTCTCAGCCTTTCCCTGTTTTCCAAGACTTCTCCTTCACCATGATCTCCACACGACATCCGACAGCGCGGCTGCCACGCCAGCGCATGCTGCCTGCCATGCTGGCCCTGGTGCTGGCGGGGGCCGCAGCGCCCGTTTCGCAGCTGGCAGCCGCCCCCGCACCGCAGGCCGCACCGGCCCCTGTGGCTGTGCCGCCTGCCGAGTCGGGGGTGCGTGTGCACCGCGCCAGCCTCAAGGAGCTGGGCGCGCTGTTCCCGCTGCAACTGCGGGGGGTGGATGGCACCAGTGGTGTGGCCTTCAGCGTGCGCAACGATGAGGTGGTGATTGGCGCCAAGCTCAAGCTCAACTACTCGTATTCCCCTGCGCTGCTCACCAACCTGTCGCATATCAAGGTGCTGGTGAACGAGCAGGTGGCGGCCACGATTCCTGTGACCACCCAGCAGGCCGGTGAGAACCTGCAGCGCGAGATCACCATCCCGCCGCGCCTTATCACCGAGTTCAACCGGCTGAACCTGCAGCTCATCGGCCACTACACCATGGAGTGCGAAGACCCGCTGCATTCCAGCCTGTGGGCCAACATCGGCAACGACAGCGTGCTGGAGCTGACGGTGGCCCCGGTGGCGCAGACCAACGACCTGGCCTTGCTGCCCCAGCCCTTCTTCGACCGCCGGGACGTGCGGCCGCTGGAGCTGCCCATCGTGTTCAATGCCGCGCCCAATGCGGGCACCCTGCAGGCGGCGGGCACGATGTCGTCGTGGTTTGGAGCGCTGGCGGGTTTCCGTGGCGCGAAGTTCCCGTCCCTCATCGGCGAGCTGCCTGCGCGTGGTAACGCCGTGGTGATGGTGGCTGGCCGGGCGCAGGCGCCCGCAGGCCTGGCGCTGCCCGAGATTTCCGGCCCCACCGTGGCAGTGGTCAGCCACCCTGGCGATCGCAATGGCAAGCTGTTGCTGGTCATGGGGCGCGACGATGCCGAGCTGGCCGTGGCAGCCAAGGCGCTGGCGGTTGGCTCCTCGGCCCTGTCGGGCCCGCTTGCGCGCATCACCGAGGTCACCGAGCTCAAGCCCCGCAAGCCCTACGACGCACCGAACTGGCTGGCCAGTGACCGGCCCGTGAAGTTTGGCGAGCTGGCCGAGGCTCAGGCGCTGAATGTGTCCGGCTATTCGCCCGACCTGATCCGCGTGAACTTCTTCTTGCCGCCCGACCTGTTCGGCTGGCGCCAGAAGGGCATTCCGGTGGACCTGCGTTACCGCTACACCCCGCGCCCCAACGCCGACAAATCCACGCTCAACATCAACGTGAACCAGCAGTTCCTGCGCTCGCTGCCCCTGCGGGCCGTGAACCATGAAGAACAAGGCACGCTGGACCGCTGGTTCACCAAGGTGATGCCCGCAGGCGAAACGGTGCCCGAGCGCGAGAAACTCCACATCCCGCTGTTCAAGCTGCCCGCCCAGTCGCAGCTGCAGATGCACTACTACTACGACGTGGTCAAGCAGGGCGCCTGCAAGGATGTGCCGCTGGACAACGTGCGGGGCTCGGTGGAGGCCGACTCCACCATCGACATCTCCGGCTTCCCCCACTTCATCGCCATGCCGGACCTGGCCGCGTTCGGCAACGCCGGTTTCCCGTTCACGCGCATGGCCGACCTGTCGGAGTCGGCCGTGGTCATGCCCGACAAGGCGGGTGTGCAGGAACTGGGCACCTACCTCGGGCTCATGGGCATCATGGGCCGCGTCACGGGGTTCCCGGCCCTGGGCGTGACGGTGGCGCAGGCCCAGCAGGTCGAGCGCCTGGGTGACAAGGACTTGTTGGTCATCTCCTCGGGCGGTGGCAACCAGCCCCTGCTCAAGCAGTGGGCCAGCGCCATCCCGGCGGCGCTGCAAGGCGATGCCAAGAGCTTCCAGCTCGCGGACCTGGCCCAGCGGATGCTGCGCTGGTGGGGCTTCGAGGATGAATCGGGCACCCGCGCGCACCGCAGCCAGGTGGCGTTTTCCAGCAGCAGCACCGACGCGTTCATTGCGGGGTTTGAATCGCCCCTGCGCACCGGCCGCAGCGTGGTGCTGGTGGCCAGCAACCAGCCTGCGGGCCTGGCCCAGGTCATGGATGCGTTGCTGGATGTGGACGCCGTTACCAAGGTGCAAGGCAGCACCACGGTGATCCGGGGCAAGCAGGTGGACAGCCTGGTGGCCGAGAAAAACTACCATGTGGGCCAGCTGGGGCCGCTGCTGTATGCGCAGTGGTATCTCTCGCGCAACCCGCTGCTGCTGATCCTGCTGGGGGTCTCGGCGGCGGTACTCGTGGCCATCATCATGTACCTGTCGCTGCGGGCACGTGCGCGCGCTCGGTTGAAGCAGCAAAAGAAGGGCTGATGCCGCGCGCGGCACGCCCCGCCGATTCGGAATCACGCAACAACCTCCCGGCCTGGTGGCCGGGAGACTCGCAGGGAGAAGGAAGGCATGTCCTCCAAACGTCGTCGTCACCACCACACACTCGCCATGGGCCTGCTGGCCTCGCTGATGGCACCCGCGGCCTGGGCCCAGACCGGGGCCCAGACCGGGGCCGAGCAGACCCTGCTGGACCAGGGGCAGTACTGGCAGGAGCGTGGCGACACCGAACGCGCCGGTGAGGCCTGGCAGAAGCTGCTGCGCCTGAACCCGCAGAACGCCCAGGCGCTGTATGGCATGGCGCTGGTCGAACTGAACGCCCAGCGCCCCGAGGGCGCGCAGCGCTACCTGACGCAGCTGCAGGCGGCGCACCCGCGCAGCCCGCTGGTGAGCCGCCTGCAGGAATCCATTCGCAGCGGGCGCAGCGCACCCCAGATCGAGACCGCACGCCAGCAGGCCCGCAGCGGCCAGGCGAGCCAGGCGCTGAGCACCTACCAGGCAGCGCTGGGCGAGCGCCCTCCCACGGGGCCCCTGGCACTGGAGTACTACCAGACCCTGGGCGCCACAGCCGGCGGCTGGGACGAAGCCCGCCGGGGCCTGAGCCGCCTGGCGCAGGAATCACCCGAGGACCCGCAGATTGCGCTGGCCCTGGCCCAGCACCTGACTTACCGCGAATCCACCCGCCGCGATGGCATCGCGCAGCTGGCGCGCCTGGCAGGCCGCCCCGATGTGGGCAAGGCCGCCACCGAGAGCTGGCGCAAGGCGCTGGCCTGGACAGGCAACCGATCGGCCGACATCCCGCTGTACCAGGAGTTCTTGCGTGCGAACCCCGGCGACACCGCCGTACAGACACGCCTGACCCAGGCCCAGAATCTGCAAAAGCAGAGCCAGGTGGCCAGCCGCCCCGTGGCCACAGACCCCCTGCGCTTGCGCACGACCGCCGGTTTCCAGGCGCTGGAGGATGGCGAACTGGATGCGGCAGAAGCTGCGTTTGCGCAGGTGCTCGAAACACGCCCCGGCGATGGCGACGCCCTGGGGGGGCTGGGCATTCTGCGGTTGCGCCAGGAGCGGTTTGCCGATGCCCGCGGGCTGCTGGAGCGCGCCTCGCGCGCTGGCTCGGCCGCGCGCTGGAAGCAGGCGCTGGACAGCGCCACCTACTGGAGCCTGGTCGAACAGGCCACCAGCGAGCGTGAGCGGGGCGACACCGCCGCCGCGCGCCGCACGCTGGAGCAGGCCGTGCGCCTCAACCCTGCAGAAGTGACGGCCGAGACCGATCTGGCCGATCTGCTGGTGGAAGCCGGACAGTACGACGCGGCCGAAACCGCCTATCGCCGGGTGCTGGCGCGGCAGGCCGACAACCCCGACGCCGTGCGGGGCCTGGTGGGCGTGCTGGCCCAGAACAACAAGGCCGCCGAGGCGTTGGCCCTGGTTGAGAAGCTCTCGCCCTCGCAACAGGAAAAGGTGGGGGCCCTGGGGCGCCTGCGCGCCTCGCAGGCCCTGGGCCAGGCCCGGGCGGCCACGGAGCGTGGCGACCTGGCCGCCGCGCGCGCGGCGCTGGAAGACGCCTTGCTGAACGATCCGGCCAGCCCCTGGGTGCGCCTGGACCTCGCCCGCCTGTATCTGCGCCTGGGTGCCGTGGCCGAGGCGCGGGGGGTAATGGACGGCTTGTTGCTGTCCAACCCCAATATGCCCGAGGCGCTGTATGCCGGCGCGCTGCTTGCATCCGAGGCCAGCGACTGGCCGGGGGCGCTGGCGCTGCTCGACCGCATTCCCGAAAAGCACCGCACGCGCGACATCGCCGCGCTGCAAAAGCGGGTGTGGGTGCATGTGCAGGCTTCCGCCGCATCGGCGCTGGCGGCCGAGGGCCGGCAGTCCGAAGCGCTGGCCACCCTGGCCCAGGCCGAATCCTTTGCCACGCAGGACACCGAGCTGCTGGGCGCGCTGGCGCTGGCCTACGCCGATGCAGGCGAACCCCAGCGTGCGCTGGGCACGGTGCGCCAGGTGCTGGCGCGCACGCCCCGGCCCGATGTGGGGCTGCGGCTGCAGTACGCGGCCACGCTGCTCAAGACGCAGCAGGACGTGGAGCTGTCAGGCATCCTGCGCCAGTTGCAGAACGCCCCCATGAGCGAGCGCGAGCGCCGCAGTTTCGCCGACATTCGCCGCGCCTACATCGTGCGCCAGGCCGATGGCCTGCGCGAGGCGGGCGACCTGGTGGCTGCGTACGACACCCTCGCTCCGCTGCTGGCAGAGCAGGCCGACGAGCCCCTGGCCATGGCGGCGCTGGCCCGCATGTATGCGGCCAACAACGACTACGCGCCCGCCCAGGCGCTGTACGCGCGGCTGCTGGAGCGCTCGCCCACTGACGTGCCCCTGCTGCTGCAGACCGCGGCCATGGCCACGGGGGCCAAGGACTATGCCTATGCCGAGTCGCTGCTGTCTGTGGCGCTGGCGCGTGCACCGCGCGACCCCGAGGTGCTGACGGCGGCCGGACGCCTCTACCGCGCGCAAGGCAAGAACACCAAGGCCACCGAATTCTTCACTGCCGCCGTGGCCGCCGAAAACGCCCAGCGTGATGCCGTGCTGGCCGCCAGCGGCGTGGCGGCAGGGCCCGGGCGATCGGGCAACCCTTTTGCCCAGCGTGCCGGGCTGCAGCCACAGCGCACGGTTGGCGGGCTGGCTGTGCCGGCCGCCGCCGCCGTGGCGCGCTCCCCTGTGGGCTACACGCCCATGCAGTACGCGCCGCAGCCCGCGGCGCGCAGCACGGCACCGGCGGGGCTTTACATTCCCGACCCGGCAGGGGCCAGCCGGTTTGGCCAGGCGCTGCCCCTGCCCTTGCAGGCCCCCCCCATGACACCGGCGAGCTACTACCCCGAAGCCGCCAGTGCGGCGGTGGGCTCAGCAGCGGTGCCATCGCCTGCCGCCAACGGCCAGCGCAGCGCCGGCACGGCCTCGCGGGCCGCTCCCCAGCCCACCGGGCGCGTGGTGCCTGCGGCCCCGGCCCCGTTGGCGGCTGCGCCGGTGGCGCCCATGGCGCCCATGGCGCCTGTGGTCGCTGCGGGCTACATCGCCCCGGCACAGGCCTCGGCAGCCAGCTATGCCAGCCTGCCCCTGCCCGCCGCCACGGCGACCCAGCGTGCTGCCGTGGCACCCCAGCCATCCGCCTGGGCCACGGCGGGCACGTTGGGCACGGTGCCCGACCCCACACGCCCGCGCACCGTGCGCGATGAGCTGCGTGAGGTGCAGCAAAGCCAGATCTCCTCGTTCTCGGTGGGCGCCACCGCGCGTGCGCGCCAGGGCGAGGCCGGCATGAGCCAGCTGTCCGAGATCGAAGCCCCCGTGCAGCTCAAGATGAGCGTGGGCGACGGCCACCTGATCCTGGGCGTGACCCCCACCGGGGCCAGCGCCGGGGCCCCCGGCACGCCCTATGGCACCCAGAGCCGCTTCGGCGGCGGCCCCGCCACGGCGCTTGACATGCCGCTGCGCGCGCCGGGTTCGCAGAGCGACAGCGGCATTGGTGTGAGCGTGGGCTACGAATCCGGCGGACTCAAGGCCGACATCGGCACCACGCCGCTTGGTTTTGGCCAGTCGGACGTCACCGGCGGCGTGCGCTACCGCATGGCCCTCAGCGACCAGCTGACCATGGCCGTGGACCTCTCGCGCCGCCCTGTGAACGACAGCCTGCTGTCGTTCGCTGGAGCCCGGGATGCCCGCACCGGCGACCGCTGGGGAGGGGTGTCGGCCACAGGGGGGCGCATCGACATGACCTGGGACGATGGCGAGCTGGGCCTGTATGGCTACGGCTCCTTGCATGGCATCACCGGTACGCGGGTGCGCAGCAACGCGCGCGCCGAGCTGGGCGGTGGCATGTACTGGCATGTGCACCGCACGTCCAACGCCGACCTTACTGCCGGGATGAGCTTCTCCGGGCTGTCCTACCAGCGCAACCTGCGCTACTTCACCGTGGGCCATGGGGGCTACTTCAGCCCGCAGCAGTTTGTGTCGTTCGGGCTCCCCGTGGAATGGGCCCAGCGCAATGGCCGCCTGTCCTACCAGCTCAAGGGCTCGGTGGGCGTGCAGTACTTCAAGGAAGACGCGGCCCCGTATTTCCCCAACAGCCCGTCGCGCCAGGCTGCGGCCGTGCTGGCCGCCAGCGACGCCCTGGCGTTTGGCGAAACCGGCGCCACGGCCATCTACCCCGGCCAGTCGCGCACGGGCCTGGGCTACAACCTGGGCGCCGCCATGGAGTACCAGATGCACCCGCAGGTCTTCCTGGGGGGCCACCTGGCGCTCAACAATGCCCGCAACTACCGCGAATTTGCGGGCGGGCTGTATGTGCGCTACGCCTTCCAGCCCTACAACGGCCTGCAGGTGTTCCCGGTCAACCCGCTGCGCTCGCCCTACGCCAACTGAGCCCGTGCCGGGCGGCGGCCCGGCAGTCCACGCGCCAGCAAAAAGGCCCGTTGCGCACACCGCGCAACGGGCCTTTTTTTGGCTTTATCCCCTCACCACCGGGGCGAGGGGCTGCACCTGGTGTTCACGGTGTGAGCTGCTTGGCGCCCACAAACACCGTGCGTGCACGGGTGCCCGCCACCGAGAGCCCGGCAGCCAGGATGCGCAGGCCGATCACATTGCCATTGGC
The DNA here is from genome assembly GCA_964466605.1 of uncultured Verminephrobacter sp. Taxonomy (GTDB): domain Bacteria; phylum Pseudomonadota; class Gammaproteobacteria; order Burkholderiales; family Burkholderiaceae_C; genus Acidovorax. Next base: position 8,358 of record CAYXSL010000009.1, on the reverse strand, counting down.
ATCGAACTGTGCCGATGCCGAGCCGGACTGCGGCGGGCCCGATGCCAGCTGGCAGGTGATGGGGCCGTTGGGGCTCTTGAGGTAGCCAAACGCCTCCACACGGTACAGGTTCAGCCCGCTGCCCAGTTCGCCCAGCAGCTTGCCCGCCACCTCGCAGCCACTGGTGGTGAGGCCGGTGATCGCGCCATCGGCAAACACCTTCAGCGTGGTGGTGTCCCCGCCAAAACCTGTGCCTGCCATCTTGTAGGTGCCCACGATCATGGCCGTGGTGGCCACCTTGCCTGCAGGCAGTGCGTACAGAGGGTCGGGCGTCACGCTGAAGCGCGTGGGGAAACCGCCTGGCTGCGTGGGGTAGCTGAAGCTGCCGCTGAACAGGCTGGCGTTGCCGGAGCCATTGCTGCTTTGCAGCGTGCCATCGATCAGCACGGCCTCGTTGTAGGTGCCCGTGTTGCCCAGCAGACGGTTGAAGAACACGCCGTCGTTGGCGGTCACGAAGCGGTTGGTCGTGGCGTTGTTCTGGTAGCGGATCAGGCGGCCATACAGCGCGTTGTGGTCCAGGCTGCTGTTGGTGTAGAAGAACAGTCCACCGTCAGGCAGCACGCTGCCCCACACCGTGGTGTCGCCAATCACGCCCGTGGGCAGTGTGAACGAACCCTGCCAGTTGCCTGCCACCGACAGCGGCGTGGCCGACGGCGGCACGGGGGTGCGCGGGTCGGCAATGCCGTTGAGGGTGTAGGTGTTGTCGGTGCCCGTGGCATTGCGGGTGAACACCCAGATGCCATTGGGCACCCCTGCGGCGTCGAACCGCAACACGCCAATGCCCGACTGCTGCGTGCCTGTGGCGCCGCAGGACGTGGTGTCGCCAGAGAGGTTGATGGTGAGCGAGTACAGCGGCGAACCGGCTGCGCGGGGCGTGGCCGAACCCGTGGCCAGGCAGCCGCCGATGCGGCCCGAGAGCTGGCCCTGGGGCGTGACAGTCAGCACCCAGCCCCCGCCAAACAGGCCCGTGCCCCGGTAGGTGCCCTCGATCAGGCTGGCGCTGGCGGTGTGGAAGTTGAGGCTGCTGTACGCCAGCTTCAGCGGCACCGTCGCCCCTGCGGCGGCGGCCGTCTGCACCGGGTCGCTGTAGTTGCCGCTGATGGCATCGGTGCGGCCGATCTTGCCGCTGTTCGAGGCCGTGCCGCGCAGGGTCAGACCGGTGGCGAACTTGCCGTCCTGCACCGAGAAGTATGTGACGCCGGTGGCCAGCACCGAGGTGACGCTCACGTTCAGCCGCCCATACAGCGCATCAAAACCCGCTGCACCCGGGGCCTCGCGGGCCAGGTAGAACTCCCCGCCCGTGCCCTGTGGGCCGGGGTCGATGTAGCCCACCACCTGGCGCTGCGCTGCGCCCGTACCCACCGTGCCCTCCCACACACCGCCGGGGTACTGCTGTACACCTGGGGCGGGGCCCACATCTTCGCCATCGGACGAACCCCCGCCGCAACTGGCAAGCAGCGCGGCACAGGCCAAGGGAAACCAGAAGTATTGACTACGCATGTTGGACAAGGACAGGGTCAGTAGGTGGTGAAAAGAAGAAGGCGCCAGCCGCCCGCCAGGGTGGGGCCCGTGGTGCAGGCCATGCACGCTGCGTGCCTGCTGCCATCGGCACCGGGCCAAGGCCCGCATGGGCGCAGGGGGCGCTTGGCTGTATCGAATTGTGCCAGCAGTGGGTGGCGTGGACTGGGGCGTGGTGTGCTGCCGGGGGCTCCGCAGTCAGAGGGAATTGAATTGCTATATATTTAGTAGCAAAAAAATGAGACAGGTCGCGCGCAGAAGCCGATTTTCTTCATATTTTGTGCCCCCACGCAAAAAAGCCGGAGCCCATGGCGGGCTCCGGCTTTCTTCTGCATGCACCCGGCGCGGGCGCAGCCGTGGCATCAGTCGTCGTTGGTGGCCAGGCTGATCAGGATGCGCAGCACATACCAGAGCATCAGCGCAATTGACGCAAACAGGTGCAGCGCGGCACCGGCGGGGCGGTCGGCGGGATAGTCGTGGATGATGCGCGAGGTGTCGTAGAGCACGCAGGCGCCTGCAAACAGCACCATGATCCCCGAGAACCAGATGCCCAGCTTGAAGCCGAAGATGGCGCCCGCAATGATGGTGCCCAGTGCCACCAGGCCACCGACCTTCAGGATGCCGCCCAGAAAGGAAAAGTCGGTCTTGGTACTGAACGCCGTCCAGGTGAGCGCGCCCACCAGCAGCAGCGTGATGAAGCCCGCGGCCCCAATGGCGCCGGGCGCCACCAGCTGGGCGATGCCGAACATGGGCGCGAAGATCAGGCCCTCGGCCAGCACGTAGATGCCCAGACCCATGAGCTGGGTCTGCGGGTTCTCGGCGTTGTCTGCCAGATGGGAGGCCAGCCAGCCCACCAGCATGAAGGCGCCCATCACGCCCAGCCAGATGAACTTGTTGCCGCTGGCCATCAGCATCTTGGCCGTGGTGTTGGAAAAGCCGCTCGCCATCAGCACGGCCGACAGCACGACAAAAGCCAGCATGGCCGCGCCCAGGTGCTTGTAGGTCGAGACGATGAAGTCGCGGCGCTCCAGGGGCGCGCCGGACGGTGTCTGCGGTGAAAGTGCGTTGGGGTTCATGGTGATGTCCTCCGTTGGATCTGCGTGTGCAAAAACTCAGGAGGAGCGCCCCATGGGCGCCCCTCCCTCCCTCTCTTTGTTGTTGAATGAACGGGCCGTTAGGCGGCGGCCAGCTGCTGGGCCTCGTCGGCCGTACGCAGCTTGCGGTTGGACCAGACCCCGGCGGCACCCACCAGCGTCAGCAGGATCGCCAGGACCCAGGTGCCGGCGCCGCTGAACGACTGGGCCGACAACGTGGCTTCGGCCTGCAGGCGCTGCTTGGTGGTGTCGTAGCTGATCATGAGTGCGCCGCCTGCCGAGACCTCATAGACCAGGTCGTGGTCGCTGCCGTCCACCAGGGCGGTGATCTTTTCGTCGATCAGGTTGCCCACCAGCTGCTGCGGTGTGCTGTAGTCGATGCGCAGCTTGCGCACCTCGGCACCGGCGGTGTCGGGCTGCACGCTGATCTCGTAGTACTTCTTGGTGGCGCGGCGCTTGCGCTTGACGGTGACTTCGGCGGCCTGCGTCACGGTGCCCGACACGGTCTGCAGGTTTTCGCGTGCCACGTAGGCATGGTCCCCGTCGGCCTTCCAGCCGCTGTACAGCGACAGCCCGATCAGGCCGGGACCGGCCAGCAGCAGCAGCCAGGCGTAGCCGGTGATGAAAATCAGAATCTTGCGGACGAATCCAGGCATGGCAACCCTCTCTCTTCAGTTGGAATATTGATTTTTGGTAACTGCTTGCCGCCGGGCTGTTGCGCCACATTGCGAACAAGGCCGCGATGATCTGCGAAATTTCCGTATCGGATGTAAGAAGTTGTTGGGCTGTAGCGGCGCTGCCGCACTGGACAAAATGGAGAAGTGGCGCACCTGTGCGCCGCTGTAAAAGCATGCGGGCGGCGGGTAGTGCATGGTGGATCGCAGGCGCCTGAAAAAGTGTTTCTTGTTGCGAGTTGCTACGTTTTGAAGTGCAGCCGCACAAAGAAAAAGGCCCACACCTTGCGGGTGTGGGCCTCGTGTCCGGTTCGAGCGGTTGCCGGGGCTTCAGAACGGAATGTCGTCGTCCATGTCGTCAAAGCCGGACGCCGCGCGTGGGGCCTGCGCCACGGGGGCAGGCGCGGGGCGTGGCGCGGGCGCTGCCATGGGCCGAGGGGCTGGCGCTGCACGGCGCGGGGCCTGGTCGTAGCCGCCCTGGTCGCCGCCGTAGCCGTCGTCATAGCCGCCGCCTTGCTGGCCCCCGCCACCCTGGCCGCCTCCGCCCATGCCCTGGCGGCTGCCCAGCATTTGCATCTGGTCGGCACGGATCTCGGTGCTGTACTTTTCCACGCCGTTCTGGTCGGTCCACTTGCGCGTGCGCAGGCTGCCTTCCACATACACCTGCGAGCCCTTGCGCAGGTACTGGCCAGCGATTTCGGCAAGGCGGCCGTTGAAGACCACGCGGTGCCACTCGGTGGCTTCCTTCATTTCGCCGGATTGCTTGTCTTTCCACTTGTCGGTGGTGGCAATCGTCACGTTGGCCACCTGGTCGCCACTGGGAAAAGTGCGCATTTCAGGGTCGCGGCCCAGGTTGCCGACGATGATGACTTTGTTTACGGATGCCATGGTGCTGTCTTTGCCTTAAAAGGAGGAAAGCGCCGGATTTGGAGAGGGATTCCGGGCGCCAAACGCGCCATTGTGCCGCAACCGGGGGGCAATGGAAGCCCCCGGGGCCGGGTGCCCGCCCTGGTGTCGGTGCGCCCGTCAGTGCCCGCCGCGCCCCACGGGGCGCAGGGGCCAGGTCAGCACCAGCCACAGGGCCGTGAGGGCGGCGGTGGCCGCGAACAGGCCCGGGGCCCCGGCCCATTTCACCAGTGCGCCGCCCAGAGCGCCCCCCGCAAACAGACCCAGCGACTGCAGGGTGTTGTAGGTGCCCAGCGCCGCGCCACGCAGCTGCGGCGGCGCCATGCGCGACACCAGGCTGGGCTGGCTGGCCTCCAGCGCATTGAAGCCGCAGAAGAACAGAAAGAGCAGTGGCCCCAGCACCCACAGCGTGGCGGGCGCCCCGCTGGCCGCCAGCAACCCCAGCCCCGCCTGCACCACCAGCACCAGGGCAATGGCACCCAGCAGTGCAGCGCGCAGCCTGCCCGCACGCTCCAGCGCAAACAGGCCGCCCATGGCTGCAAACGAGAGCACCACCGCAGGCAGGTAGACCTGCCAATGGTGGTCCTTGGTCAGGCCCGCCTGCACCAGCATCGCAGGCACGGCCACCCACATGGACAACTGCACCGTGTGCAGCACAAACACGCCCAGGTTCAGCCGCAGCAGGTCGGGCTGTGTCCACACCTCGGCCAGCCGCCCCCGGGGGGCGTTATGGTGCCGGGCGGGTTCGGGGGGCACCCACCACGCCACCACCGCCACACCGGCCAGCGCCAGGGCGCAGGTGAGGCCAAACAGCCCCGCCAGCCCGATCTGCGCGGCAAGAATGGGCGCCAGCACCAGCGCCACGGCAAACATCAGGCCGATGCTGCCACCCACCAGCGCCATGGCCTTGGTGCGCACGGCATCGCGGGTCTGGTCGGCCAGCAGGGCCGTCACGGCGGCCGACACGGCCCCCGCGCCCTGCAGCGCACGGCCCAGCAGCAGCCCGGTGAGCGAATCGGCCAGCGCGGCCAGCAGGCTGCCCGCCGCAAACACCAGCAGGCCCAGCACGATCACCCGCTTGCGGCCGAAGCGGTCGGACGCGATGCCCAGCGGCAACTGCAGCACCGCCTGCGTGAGGCCATAGATGCCCATCGCCAGCCCCACCAGCGCCGGGTCGTCGCCGCCGGGGTACTTGCGGGCTTCGAGCGCAAACACGGGCAGTACCAAGAACAGGCCCAGCATGCGCAGCGCAAAGATGAGGGCCAGGCTCACGCTGGAGCGGCGCTCCAGCGCGGTCATGGGGGTGGCAGGTGCAGAAGGCTGCGGGGCAGCTGCGGCTGGCAGGGAGGAAGAATCCGGCACGGTGGTGCGCTAAGGCCCGAAAAAGCAAAGGGGGGATTTTCGCCCATTGGCCCGGGGCCGCAGACCGGAGCCGACCGGGCGGGCTGGGCTTTCGGTTTTTGTCCCACCTTGGGGGCCTGTCCATCCTGGGCATCCGGGCGACGAGCAGGCCCAGCACCCAGGGCCTGTCGATGGGAGTGGGAACGCGCAGGCCGCCGGAGGGTATGGGCTGCACACACGAGGCGGGTGACCTATCATGGTCGGTTTTCCCGCACCGAGCCCGCCCGTGACCCCTCCCCCTGTTGCCGACGACCGATCCGCCGATGGTGTGTACCTCGCCCGCGCCCTGCGCGAGCAGCGCATCAGCATCCGGGGGGCGCGTACGCACAACCTCAAGAACATCGACCTGGACATCCCGCGCAACCAGCTGGTGGTGATCACCGGGCTGTCGGGCTCGGGCAAATCGAGCCTGGCGTTTGACACGCTCTATGCCGAGGGCCAGCGGCGCTATGTGGAGAGCCTGTCGGCCTATGCGCGTCAATTCCTGGGGCGGCTGGACAAGCCCGATGTGGACCTGATCGAGGGCCTGTCGCCGGCCATCAGCATCGAGCAGAAGGCCACCAGCCACAACCCGCGCTCCACGGTGGGCACGGTGACCGAGATTCACGACTACCTGCGCCTGCTGTATGCCCGCGCGGGCACGCCGTTCTGCCCCGACCACGGCCTGCCGCTGGCGGCGCAGACCGTGAGCCAGATGGTGGACGCGGTGCTGGCCTTGCCCGAGGACACCAAGCTCATGGTCCTGGCCCCCGTGGCGCGCGAGAAGAAGGGCGAGTTCACCGAGCTGTTTGCGCAGATGCAGGCGCTGGGCTACATCCGCTTTCGGGTCGATGGGCAGATCTACGAGCACGAGAACCTGCCGCCGCTCAAGAAGACCGAGAAGCACGACATCGACGTGGTGATCGACCGTGTGAAGGTGCGCTCCGACCTGCAGCAGCGCCTGGCCGAGAGCATTGAAGCCGCCCTGCGCGTAGGCGGCCACGACGGCAACGGCCGTGTGCTGGCACTGGAGATGGACTCCGGCCAGGAGCACCTGTTCAGCAGCAAATTCGCCTGCCCGGTGTGCAGCTACTCGCTGGCCGAGCTGGAGCCGCGCCTGTTTTCCTTCAACTCGCCCATGGGCGCCTGCCCGGCCTGCGACGGCATTGGCCAGCGCGAGGTGTTCGATGCGGCGCGTGTGGTGGCCTTTCCTACGCTCAGCCTGGCCAGTGGCGCCATCAAGGGCTGGGACCGGCGCAACGGCTACTACTTTGCGATGCTGGAGAGCCTGGCGCGGCACTACGGCTTTGATGTGGAGGCGCCGTTCGAGTCGCTGCCCGCCACGGTGCAACACGCCATCCTGCACGGCTCGGGCGAGGACGAGATCGCGTTCAGCTACATCCTCGACAGCGGCGCCAACAAGGGCAAGGTCTACACCAAGAAGCACCCGTTCGAAGGCATCCTGCCCAACATGGCGCGCCGCTACCGCGAGACCGATTCGGTGGTGGTGCGCGAAGACCTGGCCCGATACCGCAGCACCCAGCCCTGCCCCGAATGCCACGGTGTGCGCCTGCGCCGCGAGGCCCGCCATGTGAAGGTGGGCGAAGGCCCACAGGCCCGCGCCATCTACGAAGTGAGCCACGCCACGCTGAGCGATGCCCATGCCTGGTTCAAGGCCCTGCAGCTCACCGGCGCCAAGGCCGAGATCGCCGACAAGGTGGTGCGCGAGATCGCCACGCGCCTGCAGTTTTTGAACGATGTGGGCCTGAGCTACCTGAGCCTGGACCGCAGCGCCGAGACGCTATCGGGCGGCGAGGCGCAGCGCATTCGCCTGGCATCGCAGATCGGCTCGGGCCTCACGGGCGTGATGTATGTGCTGGACGAGCCCAGCATCGGCCTGCACCAGCGCGACAACGACCGGCTGATCGCCACCTTGCAGCACCTGCGCGACATCGGCAACAGCGTGATCGTGGTGGAGCACGACGAGGACATGATGCGCGCCGCCGACCATGTGATCGACATGGGCCCCGGCGCGGGCGTGCACGGCGGGCGCGTGATGGCGCAGGGCACCTACGACGAGGTGCGCGCCAATGCGCAGTCGCTCACGGGCCAGTACCTGTCGGGCGCACGCACCATTGCCGTGCCCCAGCGCCGCACGCCCTGGCTGCCGGTGCTGGACCAGCCCGCGCCCGTGGTGGAGGCCAAAGCCAAGTCGCGCTTTCCGCAGACCGAGGCCAGCAAGCGCCGCGCCGAGCAGAAAGCCGAGCGATTGGCCGAGCACCACGCACGCCAGGGCGCCGTGCAGGCGCTGCGCGTGGTGGGCGCCACGGGCAACAACCTCAAGGGCGTGAGCGTGGACTTCCCCGTGGGCCTGCTCACCTGCGTGACGGGCGTCTCGGGCTCGGGCAAGAGCACGCTGGTCAACGACACGCTGTATGCCGCCGTGGCGCGGCAGATCCACCGCGCGCACGAAGAACCTGCCGCGCACGAAGAGATCGTGGGCATCGAGTATTTCGACAAGGTCATCAATGTGGACCAAAGCCCCATTGGCCGCACGCCGCGCAGCAACCCCGCCACCTACACCGGCCTGTTCACGCCCATCCGCGAGCTGATGGCCGAGACCAACACCGCCAAGGAACGCGGCTACGGCCCCGGGCGCTTCAGCTTCAACGTGTCGCAGTCTTCGGGCGGGGGCCGCTGCGAGGCCTGCCAGGGCGATGGCGTGGTGAAGGTGGAGATGCACTTCC
>CAYXSL010000008.1:0-50739 GCA_964466605.1 uncultured Verminephrobacter sp. | reverse complement strand
AGATTTCGCAGCGCGTGGCGCTTGCGCCCGCGAGATGGGGCCGAGCGATGCAAAGGCCCGTGGGGATGTTTGGTTTCCCGCTCCCCTCTGGATGCGCCGAGGAGCGCAGTGGGCGGGGTGGCGCGTGTGCCGCAGGACACACGCGCTTCGTGGACTGACTCGCTGCGGCTGTTTGAGCGGAGCGCGCCAGCGCGCAGCGAGTTCCGCAGCGCACACCGCCCGCGAGCACCGCAGGTTGCCCCGTAGCGAAGCGCAGGGGACGCAGACAGTGGGGTCGCCTTTCTTTTGGGTACTTTTCTTTGGCGAAGCAAAGAAAAGTGCCTCGCCTGCCGGGCGACTCCCGGCCTCCGCCCTCGGCCAAGGCATGCTGCCCAATCAGCGCACGCAGCCAGAAACTACAAAAACAATAGCAGCGAGCGCATATCCCACTAGCGCATCCAGCCAAAAACACCCCCAAACCACCCGGAGAGCCCACCCATGAGCCTCTCCACCCCCTTCATCCACCGCCCCATCGGCACCATGCTCCTCACCCTGGGCCTGGCCCTGGCGGGTGCCGTGTCGTTCTTCCTGCTGCCCGTGGCCCCGCTGCCGCAGGTGGACTACCCCACCATCTCGGTCAGCGCCAGCCTGCCCGGGGCCAGCCCCGACACCATGGCCGCCACCGTCGCCACGCCGCTGGAGCGGTCGCTGGGCGCGATTGCGGGCGTCACCGAGATCACCTCGCGCTCCATCCTGGGCAGCACCTCCATCACGCTGCAGTTCGACCTGGACCGCAACGTGGACAGCGCCGCGCGCGATGTGCAGGCCGCCATTAACGCCGCACGCACGCTACTGCCCACCGGCATGCCCAGCAACCCGACCTACCGCAAGGTCAACCCGGCTGACTCGCCCATCATGATCCTGGCGCTCACGTCGGACCTGCTCACCCGCGGGCAGATGTACGACGCGGCCTCCACCGTGCTGGCGCAAAAGCTCTCGCAGGTCGAGGGCGTGGGCCAGGCCACGGTGAGCGGCGGCGCGCTGCCTGCCGTACGCGTGGAGCTGGACCCGGTGCGGCTCGCGTCCAACGGCATCTCGCTGGAGCAGGTGCGCAGCGCCATCGCCAGCACCAATGCCAACCGCCCGCTGGGCGCGGTGGAGCGGGAGGACCACTACTGGCAGGTGGCCACCAACGACCAGGCCCGCGTGGCGGCCGACTATGCGCCCCTGGTGCTGCGCTGGAAGAACGGGCAGGCCGTGCGCCTGCAAGACGTGGCCGAGGTGGTCGACTCAGTGCAGGATGTGCGCAACTTTGGCGTGGCCAATGGCAAGCCCGCGGTGCTGCTGCAGGTGTACAAGCAGCCCGGCGCCAACATCCTCGAAGCCGTGGAGCGCGTGCGCTCGCTGCTGCCCGCGCTGCAGGCGTCCATTCCGGCGGCCATCGACATCGAGGTGGTGTCTGACCGCACACCCACGCTGCGCGCTTCGGTCAAAGAGGTGGAACGCGCGCTGCTGATTGCGGTGGCGCTGGTGGTGCTGGTGGTGTTCCTGTTCTTGCGCAACGGGCGTGCCACGCTCATCCCCAGCGTGGCGGTGCCGGTGTCGCTGGCCGGCACGTTTGGCGTGATGTATTTGGCGGGCTACACGCTCGACAACCTCTCGCTCATGGCGCTCACCGTGGCCACGGGCTTTGTGGTGGACGACGCCATCGTGGTGCTGGAGAACATCATGCGCCACATGGAGCGGGGCAAGACCGCGCTGCGAGCCTCGCTGGACGGCGCGCGCGAGATCGGCTTTACCGTGGTGTCGATGAGCATCTCGCTGATTGCGGTGTTTGTTCCCATCTTGTTCATGGGCGGCATCGTGGGGCGGTTTTTCCGCGAGTTCGCCATCGTCATGTCCTCGGCCATCCTGGTGTCGATGGTGGTGTCGCTCACCACCACGCCCATGATGTGTGCAGCGCTGCTCAAGCCCCACAGCCTGGCCCCGGCGCGGCGCTTCAGCTATCGGATCGGTCGCTGGGTGGACCGTATCCAGGTGCGGGGCATGCGCCTGTACCGCCGCAGCCTGGCCTGGTGCCTGCGCCACCAGCCCGTGGCCTTGCTGGCGCTGGCGTGTGTGGTGGGGCTCAACGTGTACCTCTACACCGCCATCGACAAGGGCTTCATGCCCGAGCAGGACACCGGGCGCATCTCGGGCTTCATCCGGGCCGACCAGGCCACGTCCTACCAGGCCATGGAGCAGCGGCTGCAGCGTTTCCTGTCCATCGTGCAGTCCGACCCGGCCGTGGAGCATGTGACCGGTTTCACCGGCGGTTGGCAGCGCAACTCTGCGGCCATGTTCATGACGCTCAAGCGCGGGCCGGGGCAGGAGAGCTCGGAGGTCGTCATTGCCCGGCTGCGCGAGCAGCTCAAAAACGAGCCCGGCGCGCGCCTGTTCATGTCGCCGCAGCGCGACATCCGCATCGGCGGGCGGCAAAGCAGCGGCGCCTCGTTCGACTACACGCTGCAGGCCGACGACATTGGCGAGCTGCGCACCTGGGAGCCGCGCATCCGCCAGGTGCTGAGCCAGTTGCCCGAGCTGGAGGATGTGAACAGCGATGTGCAGGACTATGGCCTGCAGACCACGCTGGTGATCGACCGCGACGCCGTCGCGCGCCATGGCCTCACGATGGCGCAGATCGACGCCACGTTGAACGACGCCTTTGGCCAGCGCCAGGTGGGCGTGATCTACAACCCCCTCAACCAGTACCGCGTGGTGATGGAGGCCGAGCCCCGCTTTCTGCAAAGCCCCGAGACGCTGCGCGGCTTCTTCTTCGTCAACAGCCTGGGCCAGCAGATTCCGCTCACCGCCTTTGCGCGCATCACCACCACCAACACGCCGCTGTCGGTCAACCACGACCGGGGCACGCCCGCCAGCAGCATCAGCTTCAGCCTGGCGCCGGGCGTGTCGCTGTCGCAGGCGTCCGATGCCGTGCGCAATGCGGTGGCCGAGCTGGGCGTGCCGGTGTCGGTGCGGGGCTCGTTCAGCGGCACGGCGGGGGCGTTTCAGGATGCGCTGGCGGGCCAGCCGCTGCTGATCCTGGCGGCCATGATCACCATCTACCTGGTGCTGGGCATGCTCTACGAGAGCCTGGTGCACCCGGTCACCATCCTGTCCACCCTGCCGTCGGCGGGCGTGGGGGCGCTGCTGGCGCTGATGCTGTTCAAGACCGAGTTCTCGCTCATCGCACTGATTGGCGTGATCCTGCTGATCGGCATCGTCAAGAAAAACGCGATCCTGATGATCGACTTTGCCCTGACGCGGCAGCGCCAGCGGGGCGGGGCGCCTGTGACGGCCGCGCAGGCCATCTACCGCGCCTGCAACCTGCGCCTGCGCCCCATCCTCATGACCACCGTGGCCGCCATCTTTGGCGCGCTGCCGCTGGCCCTGGGCCGGGGCGATGGCGCCGAGCTGCGCCAGCCGCTGGGCATTGCCATCGTGGGCGGCCTGCTGGTGAGCCAGCTGCTCACGCTCTACACCACGCCGGTCATGTATGTGGCGCTGGACCGGCTGCGCACGCGCGTGCTGCGCGCCGTGGGCCGCCGCCGCACGCAGGCGGGCGCCACGCCCGCCGCCCCGGCGGCCTTGCAAGGAAACGACGGATGACCTCTTCCACCTTTTCACGCCGAACCGCCTGGCCGGTGGCGCTGGCCAGCGGCCTGTGGCTGGTGGGTTGCGCACAGACGCCACCCTACGAGCGCCCCGGCATGGACATCCCGGCGGCCTACAAGGAGCAGGCCGCCGCCCAGGCCCAAGGCATCTGGAGGCCTGCACAGCCCCAGGCCGCCCAAGCCCTGTCCCCCAGCTGGTGGACGGTGTATGGCGACGCCATGCTGGATAGCTTGCAGCAGCAGGCCGATGCCAACAGCCCCACGCTGGCGCAAAGCGCTGCGCGCCTGCGCGCCGCCCAGGCGGCTGTGGCCAGCAGCAGCGCGGCGGCGCTGCCCACCGTGGGCGCCAATGCCAGCAGCAGCCGCGCGCGCAGCGGTTCGCAGCTGGCGGATGGCAGCAGCACCGCACGCATCAGCTCCAGCCATTCGCTGGGCCTTTCTGCGAGCTGGGAGCTGGACCTGTGGGGCCGCGTGTCGGCCGGGGTGAGTGCCGCGCAGGCCAGCGCCCAGGCCAGTGCCGACGACCTGGCCGCCGCCCGCCTGTCGCTGCAGGCGGCCGTGGCGCAGACCTATTTTTCGCTACGTGCAGCCGAGGCCCAGGCCGCGCTGCTGGCCGAGACGCTGAAGGCCTACAGCAAGAGCTGGGAACTCACGCGCAACCGCCAGGCGGCGGGTGTGGCGTCCAGCGCCGACGTGGCGCAGGCCGAGGTGCAGTACAAGACCACCCAGGTGCAGCTGCTGGAGTCCACAAGCACGCGCAGCCAGCTGGAGCATGCGCTGGCGGCCCTGCTGGGCCAGGCGCCAGCGGCCTTTGCGCTGGAGCCCACGGCCACGCTGCCCGCACCGGCGGCGGTGCCGCAGGCCTTGCCGTCCGACTTGCTGCAGCGCCGCCCCGACATCGCCGCCGCCGAGCGGCGCGTGGCCGCTGCCAATGCGCAGATCGGCGTGGCGCGCGCTGCGTACTTCCCCACGCTCACGCTGTCGGCAGCGGGCGGCTACCGGGGCGCGCCCCTGGCCGACCTGTTCAGCGCGCCCAACCTTTTCTGGTCGCTGGGGCCGGCGCTGGCGGCGTCCATTTTTGACGGCGGTGCGCGCAGCGCTGCGGTAGAGACCGCGCGCGCCAGTCATGCGCAGGTCACGGCGGCCTACCGCCAGACCGTGCTCACGGCGCTGCAGGAGGTGGAGGACAACCTGACTGCCGCCGCTGCATTGGCGCAGGAAGAGCAGTTGCAGCGAGAGGCCACTGCCGCCGCGCAGCGCGCGCTGGACGTGGTGGAGAACCAGTACCGCGCGGGCACCGTGGGTTATCTCAATGTGCTGAATGCCCAGACCACCGTGCTGTCGTCGCAGCGCAGCCTGATCGACGTGAAGAGTCGCCGCCTGTCGGCCGTGAATGCGCTGCTCAAGAACGTGGCCGGGCGCTGGGAGGCGCCGCCGAAACCCTGATACCCGTTGGCGGTCTATAAGCAAGAAACGTTTGGGCTGAGCCTGTCGAAGCCTCGCGCGGCGCTTCGACAGGCTCAGCGTGAACGGTTGTAGTGTGTGTGAGGGCTACATCGCCTTGAACAGATGCGCGTAGAGGCGGCTCACCGGCAGCCGCTCGGGCCGCCCGCGCAGGGTGATGTGCTGCTTGCCCGCCTCGTCGCGCGTGACGGTGGCGATGTGGGTGGCGCGCACCAGGGTGCTGCGGTGCACCTGCCAGAACTCCTGGGGGTCCAGCTGTTCGATCAGCTCCTTGAGCGCGGTGCGGATCAGGTATTCGCGCTCGGCGGTCAACACCCGCACGTACTTGTCGGCGGCTTCGAAATAGACCACCTCGGCCACCGGCACCATGTGGATCTGCGCACCATGGCTGGCCTGGATCACGCTCAGCCGGGCGGGCTGCTGCTGCGGGGACTGCAAAGGCTGCGGCGTTGTGCCCAGGCCCGGCGCCTCCAGCAGTGCGCGCAGCTGGGCCATGGTGGCTTCCAGCGCGGGGGCGGCCGTGGCAATGGCCGTGGCTGCGCTGGCGTGGCGCTGCGCCAGCAGCTCCTGTACCTTGGCCACGGTGCGCGCGAGGCGGCGGGCTTCGATGGGTTTGAGCAGGTAGTCCACCGCCTGGGCATCGAAGGCCTGTACGGCGTACTGGTCGTAGGCCGTGGCAAACACCAGCGCGGGGAAAGGCGCATCGGCAGGCCAGGCATCGGCCAGTTCCACGGCGGCATCCAGGCCGCTCTGGCCGGGCATGCGGATGTCGAAGAACAGCACATCGGGCCGCAGCGCCAGCGCCTGCTGCACGGCCGAGCGGCCGTCGCCCACGGTGGCCACCACCTCCAGCGCGGGCCAGGCACGGGCCAGCTCCTGGCGCAGGGCGGCGGCCAGCAGGGGTTCGTCTTCGGCAATCAGGGCGCGGGGGGCGGGCGGGTTCATGGTGTGGGCGGAAACTTCAATGGAAAAATGACGTTTGCGCGCGTTCCGCCTGTGTTTTCAGCTATCAATTCAAGAGTACCTGCGTTGCCGTGCAAGGTGGCCAGCCGCTCGCGCGCCTGGGCCAGGCCAAAGCTCTGGCCGGGGCCGGGCTTGGGCAGCTGCTCAGGCAGGCCCACCCCGGTGTCTATCACTTCCAGCACCAGCTGGGGGCCCGCATCGCCAGGCTGGGTGCGGGCGCGCACAGTGATGTGGCCGCCCTCCACCTGGGGCTCCAGCCCGTGGCGGATCGCGTTCTCGACCAGGGGCTGCAGCAGCAGCGGCGGCACGGGCACGGGGCGCAGGGCATCGGGCAAGTCCAGCGTGTAGGCCAGGCGCGGGCCCATGCGCACAGCCATCAGCTCCAGGTAGTCGCGCAAGCGCTCGAACTCGTTCTCCAGCGGGTGCTGGGTGCTGCGCGACGCGCTGAGCGTGGCACGCAGGTAGGCGATCATGCGGTCCAGCATCTCCTGCGCGCGGGTGGGGTCGGTGCCGATCAGCACGCGCAGGTTGGCCAGCGTGTTGAACAGCATGTGGGGTTCGAGCTGGGTTTCCAGCAGCTTCAGGCGCGCCTCGGTGGCGTGCATGCGCGCCTCGGCCATCTTGTCTTCCAGGTACGCCGATTTGTGGATGGCGTAGAAGTAGTAGCTGCCCACCAGCCCGGCAATGGCCGTGATGAGGATGGAAGTGCGCTGGTCGGCCCCGGACAGCGATGCGCCCGCCGGGTAGAAGTGGAAGTAGTAGACGCACAGCGCATCGGCCAGCAACGTGCCCGCCACATAGCCGACCACGATGCCTGCAATGACCAGCGCAATGCCTTGCCAGCCCTGCGGCCAGCCTGTCTCGGCAGCCGACGGAATCAGCTCGCGGCCCAGGTCGATGATGGCCCAGGTGAAGGTGCCGATCAGCACCGAATACACCACCGGCGGGCCATAGGGCTTGTCGGGCATGAAGGCGTACTGGAGGGTGGCCACGACCAGCGTGAAGGCCACCACCTGCAGGTAGTGCCGCAGCTTGCTCACGCCACTGAAGTCGCGGCGCAGATTCATGGCCGGTTCTGGCGCCGCTGAAGGGCTTCGCGCTCGCGCTGCACCATGCGCTCGCGCAAGCCGCCGCCGGTGCCCAGCAAAAACACGGACACACCGTGCAGCACCAGCCCCACCCCCCAGCCCAGCAGCGGGTACACCGACCAGGGGCGGCTGCCAAATGCATAGCGCGACATGGCAAAGATCACTGCGTTGACCAGCACGAAGGCCACCGCATGCATGTACCAGCCCAGTTTGGCGTTGGCGCGGCGACGTGCCAACGCGTCCAGTTCTTCGGGGCTCAGGGGGAATTGCATGGTGTGGGTGGCGCTGGTCGTGTGGGGCCGGCAAGGGCGACGCGGGTTGTCAGGATTCTAGGGGGCACGTCGCTGAGCGGTGTGGCCGGCCGTTCAATGCGAACCCGCCGCAGGCAACAGGTGCTGCGCCAGGAAGGCCACGATGCGTGCGTCCACCCCGGGCATCTGGCTGCGGTCGAACCCGGGAGGGTCGCCCAGCAGCTCCGTCTCGAGGCGGCCCAGCACGTGGCTGGGTGGGGGCGGAGACAGAAGCACGCCGTGGCCCGCTTGGGGCAGATCAGCCACCACGGTGCAG
The DNA here is from genome assembly GCA_964466605.1 of uncultured Verminephrobacter sp. Classification (GTDB taxonomy): domain Bacteria; phylum Pseudomonadota; class Gammaproteobacteria; order Burkholderiales; family Burkholderiaceae_C; genus Acidovorax. Next base: position 43,025 of record CAYXSL010000008.1, on the reverse strand, counting down.
GTCTGGCAGGCTTGCAGCACCTTGTCGCTGTGGAAACGCGGCACCAGCCAGCGGTCCTGGCCTGCTGTCACCAGGCCTAGCGGAACCCTGGGGCGGGCCAGCGACGGGAAGTCGAAATCGGCTGCCGCAGGCACCCCCGCCACGATGGCACGGATGCGAGGCTCGTCGTGTGCCTGCCACGTGGCATCGTCAAAGCGCTGGCGGATCACCCCCAGGGCCACGGCTTTCTTCAGGCCATCCAGAAAATTGCCCCGCAGCTGTGTGATGAGGCCGACGCAGGACGAGAAATCCTCTGCGATGTGGGCTTCGCAGTGCTGCTTGAACAGCGCGGGTGACCAGCGCCCGCCCGCCAGGCTGAGCGCGGTGTGCCCTCCCGCCGACATGCCATACATGCCGACCTTGTCCAACTGCAGCAGGGGGGCGAGCTGGGCGTCCTGCGCCACTGCGTCGATGGCGCGGGACACCTCTGCAGGGCGCCGTTTCCAGCTTTCGGGGCCGGGGGTGGACGGGTTTCTCGCGTTGTCGCCCGCGTGTTCCGGCATGGCCACCACAAAGCCTGCCGCCACCAGCGCGCGGGCCAGGTCGGAATGCACCCAGGGATTGCCGCCCGACCCGTGCGAGATGACCACCAGGCGGCCATTGCCCCGCACCGGGGCCCCCTGGGGCGCCAGCGCCATATGGAAGGGGCCGCGCTGCACGGCTTGGTCTGCCGCGCTGCTGGGGTAGAACACGGTGACGGGGCCGTCGCTTTCCAGGCCCGGAAGCTCCTTCAAACCGGTGCCTGCCTGGCTGGCGGTGTGGAGGCATACGGCGACAAGGGCGGTGATCCAGCGGTTTTTCATGGGGACTCCTTCAGGTGTGTGGGTCAGCGAGGGGCGCCCTGGCGGGCAATGCGGTCGCGCTCGGCCTGCACCATGCGTTCATGCAGTCCGCTGCCGCCCGCCAGCACGAACACCACCACGCCATGGATGGCAAGGCCGATGCCCCAGCCGACGGCGGGGAACACTGCCCAGTGGCGTCCGCTGCTGGCAGACAGCACGGCCAGCAGCAGGTTGACGGCCAGGTAGGCCCCGGCATGGGCGTACCAGCCCAGCTTGGCGCCTGCGCGCTTACGGGCCAGGCGTTCTGTGGGGTCGGTGGTGAGGTGATGGTGTTGCATGGCAAAAGCCTGGGTGAAGGTTGAGGGAGTGCAGGGAGCGAGGGCTCAGGCCGAGGCGGACGAAGCCGGTGGCGTGGCAGCAAATGCGGCGCTGCGACGCACCAGGCACCACAGGCGCAGCGCGCGGGCGGCAAACAGGCCGTTGAAGACGCCGTACAGCAGGGCGATCTGCAAGGCGAAGCTGCTGTCGCGGGCCAGGGCGGGCTGCAGGGCCAGTTCCACACCGACGAAGTACTTGGTCAGAAAGATGCCAAGGATCAGCGCGAGGGGCATGGCGCTGCCCGGGATGTAGAAGCTGCGCGACGCGGCGGCATACAGCGTGCCGCTGGGCGCCGCAGGCTGCAGCCACAGGGCCAGCCCCGCAATGGCGCAGGCCGCCACCAGCCAGGCCCCCACCGAGGCGCCAACCAGCCCTGCACCGCCGAAGGCCGACACCAGGCCGTACACCGACAGGCCCGTCATGGCCAGGGGCATGGCCGTGGCCCGCGCCAGGCTGACGTTGCGGCCCGCCAACTGGCTGGTGCCCAGTGCGATCAGGCCGGCGAGCAGGGCCCAGACCCAGTAGGGGGTGTTCTGGATAATGGCGCCCAGCAGGTGGGGCTGTTGAATGAGCAGGTTGGCGAGCATGGTGGAAATTCCTGGCTGGGGTGGATGGAGAAGGGGGTGGCGTTCAGATCAGGCCCAGCGCGGACCAGACCGTGTGCCCCAGGAAGCGGTCGGGCAGCAATGTGAAGGCTCCGGCTCCCAGACAGGCGCCGATATAGATCCGTTGCATGGTTTTGCGGTGGCCCATGATGTCGCGGCGGGCCAGGTAGACGAAGGCCATCACCAGCATGCCCAACGTCACTGGAATGAACAGGTGGATCAGGCCAAAACTGCCCCAGCGCGGGCCGCCGCCGCCGGAGATGAAGATGGCGGACACGGCGGTAGCCACCATCAGGGTGACCCAGGCATAGCCGGCTGCACGGTGCAGGCGGGGGCGTTGCGTGGCGCCCTGGCGCGCCCACAGGGCAATCGGGCCGATGGCCACTGCGGCCAGCGCGGCGGCGAGGTGAATGGCAATGACGGGGGTGGTTTGCATGGTGGATGCTCCTGGCGCGTTCGATGGGATGGACTGTGCCGGGGGCCTTCGCAGGCGGCCACTGCCTTGCGACGAAATGCGGCCACCGCGCCGTGAAATGCATGAGCGCGGCGTGAGTAGCGGGCCGTTTTTTGCATGGAATGTGGCCTGCGCAGGCGTCACGAGCTGCCTGCCGCCCGCTGCGCCGTCACGCGCGGCGGATAATCCCGGACCTATTTGCAAGGAGTGCGCGTGGACGTTGTATTGCTGGTCAAGGCAGCCATCATGGGGGTCGTCGAGGGACTGACCGAGTTTTTGCCGATCTCTTCCACTGGGCACCTGATCCTGGCGGGCTCGCTGCTGGGGTTTGACGATGCCAAGGCCAAGGTGTTTGACATTGCCATCCAGACCGGCGCCATCTTTGCGGTGATCCTGGTGTACTGGCAGAAGATCCGCTCCACCCTGGTGGCCCTGCCCACCGAGCGCCAGGCGCAGCGGTTTGCGCTCAATGTGCTCATCGGGTTCCTGCCCGCCGTGGTGCTGGGCCTGCTGTTTGGCAAGGCGATCAAGGCGCATCTTTTCACGCCGGTGGTGGTGGCCAGCACCTTCATCATCGGGGGCTTCATCATCCTGTGGGCCGAGCGCCGCCCGCCATCGGCCACCCGCGTGCACAGCGTGGACGCGATGACACCCCTTGATGCGCTCAAGGTGGGCCTTGTGCAGTGCCTGGCCATGATTCCCGGCACGAGCCGCAGTGGTTCCACCATCATCGGCGGCATGCTGCTGGGCCTGTCGCGGCAGGCGGCCACCGATTTTTCGTTCTTCCTGGCCATTCCCACGCTCATCGGCGCGGGTGTGTACAGCCTGTACAAGGAACGGGCGCTGCTGTCCATGGCAGACCTGCCCATGTTCCTCACCGGGCTGGTCTTTTCCTTCCTCAGCGCCTGGCTGTGCGTGCGCTGGCTGCTGCGCTACATCAGCACCCACAGCTTCGTGCCTTTTGCCTATTACCGCATCGTGTTCGGGGTCGTTGTGCTGGTGACGGCGTGGACGGGGTGGGTGCAGTGGGCGGACTGATAATCGGTTCATGCGTCCCTCTACCAGTTTGATCTTTTTGCGTTCTGGCCTGCTGGCCCTGTTGTCTGGATTTGCCCTGCTGCCAACCTGGGCGCAAGACGCGGCCGCACCGGACGAGCCCGCCAGCCCCAAGCTCCACTACGCCCTGGGGGCCATTGCCAGCAACGGCCCGGACTATGCGGGAGGCGATGGCCGCAAGACGAGCCTGCGGCCCGCCTGGGCGGTTGAATATGGGCGCTTTCGCCTGAGCACTTCGCGCGGCAGCGCCTTCATGGGGCATGGCCTGGGGACTGCGCGTGAGTCGGGTGCCAGCGCCACGCTGGCGCAAAGCGACCGTTTCAGCCTGAGCGCGGCCTTGCGCATCGACAAGGGCCGCGACGGCTCTGACGCCCCCATCCTGATGGGTTTGCCTTCAGTGCGCTCCACCCTGCGCGCGCGGCTGAGTGCGGGGTACGCGGTCACTGACCGCTGGTCTGTGGGTGCAGGGGTTTCGCAGGACATTCTGGGCCGCGATGGCGGCGCCCAGCTGTCCACCAGCGTGGGCTACACCTTGCCTCTTACCGAACAGACCAAGGTCACCATTGGCGCAGGGGCGAGTTTTGGCGACCGCTCCTACCTGCGCGGGCACTTTGGCGTGCCTGCGGGCGGCCCCAGCCCGCTGCCCGCGTTCGATCCGCGGGCGGGCCTCTACAGCGTGGACGGCGGGGTGGAAGTGATGTCGGCCATCAACCGCCACTGGGTGATCCTGGGGTCCGCCCGGGTGTCGGAGCTCAAGGGTGACGCACGCCGCAGCCCCCTCACGGTGGAGCCGGTGGGTTACTCGGTGTCCGTGGGGCTGGCCTACCGCTGCTGCCGCTGAGGCGCTGAGCAAAGCCTGCTGCTCGCTGTGGTGCGGGCGGCACTGTTACCGAAAGTGATAAGCTGCGGCAACCCCGCTGCCGTGCGTTGCAGGCCGCTGTCAGTGCCCCGGCGGCTGCGCGCTGCACGGGGCTGTAGTCTTCCTGTTGATGACCATGCCCCGATGGGCTTTCTCCGCATGATGCAAGACGAGCCAGAGTTGTCATTGCCTTCCGCCGCTGCCCGGAAGCAAGTTTGGTCCAAGGCGGAGCTGCTGGACCTGATTTCCCGCAGTGCGGGTGCGACCATGGCGGTCATTGATCGCAGCCTGGTCATGATCTACGTCAACGAGGAATACGCACGCTGGTTTGGCACCGTGCCCGATCGCCTGGTCGGCAGAACGCTGGTGGATGTGTATGGTGAGCCGGACTGTGCCCGTTTCATGCCATTTGTAGAGCGTGTGCTGAGTGGTGAACGGGTGCAGTACCAGCGCATGCTGCACACCCCCTACGGCTTCGACGAGTGGCGCACCATCTGCCTCACGCCCTGGCACAACAGCGAAGGCGCCATCGATGGCTTCATCACTACGGCGCTGGATGTGCACGAGCTGCAGGTGACCATGAATGCACTGCGCGCAGCGAACCAGCGGCTGTCCTCCCACATGGAGAACAGCCCCCTGGCGGTGCTGGAGATGGACCACAAGCTGCAGCTGCTGCACTGCTCGCAGCGGGCGGTGCAGCTCATGGGCTGGCTGCATGTGGCGGGGCTGGAAGGGCGGCTGCTCACCGACCTGCTTGACCCGGCTTCCTCAGACGACAGCCTGCAGCTGGCCTTGTCGCGCCTGCAGTCGGGAGAGGAATCGCAGAACCGCGCGGAAACCAGCTTTTTGCGCGGTGACGGTACCGAGGTGCATTGCGAGTGGTTCAACTCGGCGCTGACCGATGAGGATGGCCAGGTGACCTCCATCATGGCGCTGGTGCAGGATGTGTCGGCCAAGATCCAGATTGCGCGCCAGCAGCACTACCTCGCCAACCACGACTCGCTGACAGGTTTGCTCAACCGTGCGGCGTTCCAGGTGCGCCTTGAGCAATCCCTGCGGCAGGCCCGCCGCGGCGCGGGGGCGGTGGCACTGCTGTTCATTGACCTGGACGGCTTCAAGCGCGTGAACGATGCCGAAGGTCACCGCGCGGGGGACGAGGTGCTGCGCATCGTGGCCCATCGTATCGCCAGCACGGTGCGGGTGGGGGACACCCTGGCGCGCCTGGGGGGAGATGAGTTCCTCGTGATGCTCGACCAGGAGGTCACGCGCGATGTGACCGACACCATCGGCCACCGCATCATCGAGGCCCTGCACCTGCCCATGGCGGTGGACGGGCGCGATTTGTCCATCGGTGCCAGCATTGGCGTGGCGATGTACCCCCCGATGGAGGGCGACATCGATGCCCTCATGAACCGCGCGGACCAGGCCATGTATGCGGCCAAGCGCGCGGGCAAGGGGCGGCTGCATTACGCCCAGGTTGCCTGATCAAAGGCAGTAGCAGGGCCCGCACCGCACTTTCCTCCTTCAGCCCTGTGGCAGCTGGATGCTCTGCTGGAAGTGGAAGAAGTTGGTGGGGTCGTACCGGGCCTTGACCTGCTGCAGCTGCGGGTAGGCGGGCCCCCAGTAGGCGTCCGCAAAATCCGAAAGACGTGCGTCCGGGTAGTTCTGGTAGACATGGCCATTGAGGAAGGGCTTGACCAGTTGCATGAAGCCGTCAAGCCAGGCTTCCATCTGTGCGCGCTCTTGCGCGTTGGTCCAGAACACATCCACCACGAGGTCGGCATCCACATGGCGGTGGATGAAGGCGCTGTCGGCCACCGGGTAGCGGTTGATGGCGCCGCCGTAGGGCTCCAGGTACGCCAGGGACCAGGGATTGGGGGAGGTCTTGAAGTAGTCGATGATGCGCTGCCAGTCGGCGGGCGACAGCGGGGTGCTGATGTAGCCGCTGGCCTTGGTTTCCGCCACGCCATCCGGCAGGTTGTCTGGCAGGGTATAGGGGTGGTCTTCGAGCCAGATGTTCATCTCGGGGTAGGTGCCGGTCTTGTCCACGAGCAGCTGGGCGCTGGGGATGGCAAGCAGCGGCGCAATGGCCAGCAGGCCGGCCTCGCGGGTGCCGCAGAACATGCCCTGCACCATGTAGACCGGCACACCTTGCTGGTAGCCCAGGTTCATCATGTAGCCCAGTGCGTCGGGGGCGCCGGCTTTCATGAAGCTCTGTTGCATCAGCGTGAGCACCTGGGCGGCATGGGCCTGGTCCCAGCTGATGGCCCATGCCCATACCTGGTCCAGCCGGTGCATGCGGTAGGTCACCTGCAGGACGACCCCGAAGTTGCCGCCGGTGCCGCCCCGCAGGGCCCAGAAAAGGTCGGGATGGTCCTGGGCACTGGCTGTGACGATGGTGCCGTTGGCCAGCGCAACGCGGAAGGATTCCACCAGGTCGCTCTGGATGCCAAAGGCCCGCGAGGTGTAGCCATAGCCCCCGCCCTGCACAAAACCGCCCACACACACGCTGCCGCAGGCTCCCGTGGGCACATGCCAGCCAGTGTGGTTCATGGCGCCGTTGAAATGGTCGAAGTCGGTACCGGGCAGCACATGCACCCGTTCGCGTGCCGGGTCCAGCACCACGCCCTTCATGTCGCTCAGGTCCACCACCATGCCGCTGTTGACGGAGTAGCCCGCTGTGCTGTGACCGCCGCAGCGCACGGCCACCCACACCTTGCAGGCACGGGCCACGGCCAGACACTCCAGCACATCGTTCTCGCAAGCGCAGTACACGATGATCTCGGGATAGGCCTGGAAGGCAGGGTTGGACTCTTGCCGGGCCTCGTTGTAGTCGGGGCTGGAGGGCAGGACGATGCGGCCGACAAGCCGGGATTCCAGCGAGGCAATGGCGTCCCAGGCAAGCACTGGCGCAGGCGCCGCAGCTGCCTGAAGGGCGGCGGCCTGGGATGCCGCCAGCGAGCGGAAATGCGCAACACGTGCGTCTTTGGCAATGCGGGCAGGGCTTTTGCGATGGGCCATGGCGAACGATCCTCCGTGAAAAAACGAAGTCCCGTGTGTACTGGATAGGCGGCCGGTTGACCAGCCGGAAATGGCCGACGTTGCTTTTTGGGCCCGCGCTTGGCCTCGTCTGGTGTCTGCGGGTTGTCGCGCCGTGGTCAGGAGGACGACAGGGCCAGGTCGCCCGTGTTGCGCCGCAGGCAGAACTTGCCGCCCTGTTTGCCGCTGTACATGGCGGCGTCCGCCAGCTTGAGCAGGCCGATCGCATCGTTGCCGTCGTGGGGGGCAATCGCATAGCCGATGGTCAGGCCCACCTCCACCCGCACGTTCTGCAGCGAAAACGGTGCTCGGAACGCATCCAGCAGCTTGTGGCCCAGTTCCTGCGCCTGCTGCAGGCTGTGCAGCTGCCCGGCCATCACCACGAATTCATCGCCGCCCAGACGCGCCACCAGGTCGCTCTGGCGTACATGGCCTTGCAGACGCCGGGTCACGGCGATCAGCAGCTCGTCGCCCACGTCATGCCCATGCTGGTCATTGACGGGCTTGAAGCCGTCCAGATCCATCACATACACCGCAAGCATCCGCTCGGGGCTGCAGCGCGACAGCGCAGATGCCAGCGCAATGTTGAGCCCACGCCGGTTGGGCAGGCCGGTCAACGGGTCGGTGTGGGCCAGGGAGCGCATCACGTCGCGCTCGCGGTTCGCATCCAGCGCCTCCAGCCGCAGGGCCTTGGTGCGCAAGCCCAGCACCCGCATGAAGAGCAGCATGTCCAGTGTTGCACCGAACTGGAAGGAGTGCATGGTCCAGAAGTTCACCGGCACGCGGCCGTTGATCACGCCAATGACGATGGCCGTGGCCACAAAATAGACCAGCCAGGCCAGCAGCAGGCTGGTGCCGACTCCGTCGCCCCGGATCGCCCGGCGTGCGGCGCCCGGGATTCCCATCAGTGCAGGGACCAGGCCCAGGATGCTCACGATGGCCGCGATGGCACGCGTGGAGATCACATCCAGCCCATAGGCCACGGCAAGCAATACACACAACACGGCCCCGCCCCGCATGAAACGCAGAAAACGGCTGCTGGATCCCGGCTCTGCCAGGGCCTGACCAATGAAGAGGAAGGAGCCGCAGGTTGCGAGCAAGGCCGACATCCCCCCCATGTGGATCTCATGCCACAGGCTGTCGCTCCAGAGGAACTGCCTGCCCACACCGAACAGGTGCATGGAAAACAGCAGGCTGCCGGAGGTGAGCAGCGCGTAGTAGATGAAAAGGGGATCGCGCAGGCTCAGCCACTGGCCCAGGCTGTACACAAGCAGGCACAGGGCCAGTCCGGTGAGCACCCCTTGCAGCATCTGCTCATTGACAGCCTTGCTGAGCATGGCCGCAGGTTTGTAGAAGGAGATGGGCAGGATCATGGCGCCCCGGGTCTCGACGCGCACCAGGAGTTCGTACTGCAACCCGGACAGCAGGTTCAGCGTGAGCGCGTGGGAGCGGCTTTGCAGGGGGCGCTGCGCATACGGGTGCAGGCTGCCCAGGGTCGCTTGCTGGACCACGTAACCGCTGGTCGTGAGGTAGATGCCGATGTGGTTCAGGTCGGAGTGGTTGATGTCCAGAATCCATTGGGCGTCAGAGTTGGGTGCCACCTCAAACGGAATGCGCAGCCAGACGGCGTCGGGCCGCACGCCCAGCGTGGCGCCCACACTGGATGGGGGGGTGAACTGGTCGGCCATCGGCAGCACGTCCCGCACAGAAAGCTGGCGGCTGGGGTCGCTCAGCAGTTTGACGGCGGGCCAGGCATCGATAGCGCGCTTGTCATCGTTGAGCTGCAAGACGGGGCTGTTGGCCCAGACGCCAGGGCAGGTCAGCAAAGTCCACAACAACGCCAGCCAAAAGGTGTGGCGCAGCGGCGGCCAGGGCCCATTCGGCATGGGGCGAAGGGCATATGTCATGGTGCAAGCGCCAATTCGCCACTGTTGCGCCGGATCGAGCGCTTGCCGCCTTGCTTGCCCGCGTACATGGCCGTGTCGGCCAGGCGGATCAGCCCCAAGGGGTCGTCGCTGTCCAGGGGGGCCAGTGCGTAGCCGATGGTCAGGCCCACTTTCAAGCGCAGATCGCCCAGGCAAAACGGCTGGTCAAAGGCCCGCAACAACGCACGGCCCAGCTCTTCTGCCTGCAGGGGCGTCTCGAGATGGCAAGCCATGATGATGAACTCGTCGCCCCCCAGCCGCGCGACCAGGTCTGACTGCTGGCGGACGCTGGCTTGCAGCCGTTGGCCCACGGCCACCAGCAGGTCGTCGCCCACATCGTGGCCGTACGAGTCGTTGACGGGCTTGAACCCATCCAGGTCCATCAGGTACACCGCCACCAGGCTGCGGGGTGAGCAAGTGGCCAGTGCAGTCTGCAGCGCCTGCTGCAGGCCACGCCGGTTGTTCAGGCCGGTGAGGGGGTCGGTGTGTGCCAATGAATGCATCAGGTCCCGCTCGTGCAGTGCCTCTTGTGCTTTGAGCTGCATGGCGTTGGCGCGCAGCCCCATGACCCGCAGGAACAGCAGCATGTCCAGCGTGGCGCCGAACTGGAACGAGTGCAGCGTCCAGAAGTTGGCGGGCACCCAGCCCTGGACGAGGCACACCATGAGTGCCGCTGCTACCCCGTAGGCGATCCAGGCCACCAGCAGGGTGATGCCAATGGGGTCCCTTTGCCGCACGCGTGCAATGGCGGCGGGCACACTGAGGATCGAGGGCAGGGGACCCACCAGGCTCATGAAGGCAATGGCAATGGGCACACTCAGCCAGCCGAGCATGACAGCCGCGCAGACCGCCGCAGTGATCGCGGCGCCCGCGCGCATGCTGCGGGCGTACCGGCTTTGCGGGTGGTCTGCCAGGGCGGTGCTCAGGAAGAGGAATGAGCCGGCCAGCGCAATCAGCCCGGCGACCAACCCTGCGTACCGGCTCATCCACAGATTGCCCGGCCACAGGAATTGCTCCCCGATACCGAAGAATTGCAGCGAAAAGCCCGCACTGCCAAAGACCACCAGAGCGTAGTAGCCGAACAGTGGCTCGCGTTGTATGGACCACTGAATCAGGCTGTTTATCAACAGGTAGAACGCCAGCCCGTTGAGCAAGCCCTGCAGCATTTGTTCGTGCAGGGCTTCATGCATCTGGTAGCGCATTTCGCCGACCGTGATGGGCAGGATCAGCGGCCCGCTGGCCTGCACCCGTATCAGCAGGTCATAGGCCTGCCCCGCCTGCAGGTCGAACGCCATGGCAGGGGTGCGGCTGGACAGCTGGTTCTGACCCGGCTGGTTCGTGCTGATTTTTCGAAGCACCTTGCCACCACTGACCAGGTAGATCTCTGCCTGCAGGGAGCTGTAGCCGATGTTGACCACCCAGGGCGTGTCCAGCGCCTTGGGCGCAATGACAGGTATGTGCAGCCACATCGCCGCCTTGTGCACGCCCAGTGAGCCGCCCCGATGGGCGGGCTCCTCGAAATCTTTCAGGCGGTACAGCATGTCCTGAACCGAGAGCCGGTAAGTGGGGTCGGCCTTGAGCGTGATCGCCTCCCAGGCGTCCATCTGCGGACGTTCCCGCGTCAGGACCAGGGGCGATGCTGCCTGCGCACCCATGGGGAAGGCCAAGGGGACGATCAGACAAAGCAGGGTGGTTGCCACGCTGCAATGCGTGCGCCAATGCCGGGCCAGCATCAGGAGGGCGCAGAGCTGCATGTACATCGGCGTGGAAGAAATGGCTATGCCGGCTGCTGCGCCTTGGTGGCGTTTGCGGCCCGTGCCTCGTGCGCCAGTCCCGGGCTCCAGCTGCCATGGGTGGTCAATCGGTCTTCGATCCGGTTCAACCAGCCTGGCGCGTGGGGATCGTCGCTCCAGCTGTGCACCACGTCGTCTACTTGGCTGAGCAGCTCGGTGGGCAGTTGCAGAGGCCGGGTCTGGCTCATCAGCACGCGGCTCATGAAGTGGTAGCCCAGGATGCGGGTGAGCGTGCGCACGATGGAAAAGCGTGGCAGCACCATCCGCAGCAGCGCATCAATGGCCCGTGCCACCAGCAACACGCCCCAGAACAGCAGCGCCGACAGCCAGGGCACCGGCTGGGTCAGGCCCAGGTCGCTGGCGGTGTCGCGCCCGCACAGGTAGCGGGTCATGAGTTCAGGGAAAGGTTTCACAATGCTCCAGGGCAGTGAGTTCTCCATGGTCTGCATCAGGGCCCGGCCCAGGGCAGGGCGGGGGTCGGGCACCACAGGTTCTGCGCGGCCCCTGGCCTGCATGCGGGCCATCAGCGCCTGGCCCTGGTCCATGGTGTCCACCATCAGGGCCCGGTCGATGCCCAGGATGTGGCCCACCACGTTCCAGGCATGCAGGTAGGCTTCTTCGTCGGCCGGGCGCAAACCAATCCCCAGGCGGCGCAGGCTGCGCAAAAACACGTAGCCAAAGGTAAGCAAGGTGTAGGCCAGCTCCTCCTGGTTGCAGGGCAGGCCGTCGCCCCGCAGATTCCAGCCGCGCGCATACAGGGTCTTGAACATGGCCTGGCGCCCACCGCCGGCGGGCAGGGCTTGTGCTGCCACCTGCCCGCTGCCCCCGGCCAGCAACTGGCTGACGGCGTTTTGCGGGCTCCCGTGCAGGATCAGGTTGCGGATGGTGGCGTGGATCAGCCGCACCTTCAGCACCTGGGCCACGCCCGCGCCGCGCTGGCTCAGGCCGCCGTGCATCATCACGGGGAAGATCATTGCGGCCGTGGACCGGATGCGGTACTCGGCGTTCTGCTCCAGTTGGCCCGAGGTGTGCAGCACACTGGAGAGATCGGGGATCACATAGCACTCGGGCAGGCTGGCGCAGAAAAGCAGGATGCACGACAGCGCCCCGTGCTCCATGAAGAGCTTTTCTGCGCGCTCGATCTTTTTTGCGTCGGCCCAGGGCGGCAGTACCTGGGCGGTCTGCACGTAGTGGTTCAGCGCCCGGGCCATGTCGGCGTCCACGCCGTCACCCTGGGCGGTCCAGTCCACCAGACTCTGGTTGTCCGTCCACTGGCCGAACAGGCGGTTCACGGTGTCGATGCGCGCCCATTGCGGGGCATCCACCGCAACATCCCCTGCGGGCCAGTCGCCCAGGATGTCGGCAATGGTTTTGTCTGCCAGCGGATCGGCGTGGTGCTGCATGCCGGCCAGTGCGGCATCCGAAATGGGGTGGGTAGGCAATGTGTTCTGGCTCATACGGGGGCCTTGGCCGGGGCTGCCCAGCGCTGGTAGCCCGCCAGCGCACACAACAGGGGGATGCCCATTGCAAACGGTGCAATCGAGCGGATTTCGACGGGGTTGCCCAGCATCATCTGAAACACCATGTTGCTCCCATACAGTGCAAGCGGCACCAGCGCATGGTGGCGCAAAAACGGGCTGCTGGGCTGCATGGCCAGTGATCGGACCGACATGCGAAAGCCCAGAATGATCACAAAAGAGACAAACACCCAGCCAAAGAAGCCCTGCACCGTCTCGCCAAACCAGGCGCCATCGGTTTTGGTCATGATCCAGGCCTTGAGGGTGTAGACCATGTAGGGGTCGGCGCCCAGGTCAAACGCCGTGACGATCATCGCCGCCAGAAATGACAGCATGACGGTATTGCCCAGCCCGCGCACCCCGTCCACCGGGCTTTGCCAGACGATCAGATTGGCAATCACATAGCCCGCGTAGGTCAGCGCAAACCACATCATTGGAATCACGATGGGCACATCGCCCAGGCGCGGGCCCAGCACATCGGTGTAGGTGTAGTGGCCAAAAAACCATCCGCGAGACGACCCCATCTGCTCGGCAAACCAGCCAAAGCTCACGGCGATCAGCACAAACTGCAGCGCGGGCCGCGCGCCCAGCAGGTGGGTGGCGCTGGCCCAGCAGCAGGCGAACATCACCACCGATGCCACCACCAGGGCCATGGTCGTGTCGTTGTGCGTGCGAAACGCCAGGATCACCAGGTAAATCGCCAGGAGCACGTAGCTCAGCACGGGCAGGCGCGAGGCGAGGGAGGGTGGTGCAGGCATGTCGGGTGTATCACGCTGTAACAATCTCTTCAGTGTAGGGGATTGCCCGCACCGCCGTGATCCCTGTTTGCCCTGATCAAAGGCAACTCCTGCCGCGCTGTTTCGGGCGCTGTGCAGGGAGTTTTGATGATATAGAGGCGCCCGCTGGCGGCGGGCCAGGGGCTCAAGCCTGGGTGAGCGAGGCCAGGTTCAGCAGCGCGGCCTCGATGGCCGCTGCCGTGGCCTGCGGTTGCTCCATGGGGAACAGGTGGCTGCCGTCCAGCATTATGGTGCGGCCCTCGGTGATGCGCTGCGTCATCGCCATGCCCACTTGCTTCATTTCTTCCGAGTCGCGCCCGCCGATGAAGGCGGCCGGGCACTGCAGCGGGTGGGCGCTGAGCAGTCGGCCCAGGTTGTGCGGCAAGGTGTTGTAGATGGCGGTTTCCACCGCGCGGTCAAAGCCCAGCACGCGTTTGCCGTCCTGGTCCTGGAGGCCGTGGGTGATGTAGTCCTGCAACACCTCGGGGTGCCAGCGCGCAAAGGCCTTCTTCTTGCGGAAATGCTCCAGCGCCTCTTCGTTGCTGGCCCAGCTGAAGCGGCGCTGTCGGCTTACCCGCCCGGGCGATATCGAACCCACCACCTGCGCCCGCTTGGCCACGCCGACCACGTTGGCCTTCCAGCCGCCGATCAGCGGCGAGTCGATCAGCAGCACGCCGCGCACCAGCTCGGGGTGGCGGGCGGCGGCCATGACGCTCAAGAAGCCGCCCAGCGAATGCCCCACCAGGAACACCGGCTGCCCCAGCCGCTGCACCTGCGCGGTGGCAAAGTCGGCCAGGTGCTGTACCAGGTGGGGCCAGTTGTTGGTCACGGGGTACTGCGGGTCGTGGCCGTAGCGCTCCACCGCGCTGATCTGGAAACCGCGGGCCTTGAGCAGCTTGAACAGCAGGCGGTAGGTGCCTGCCGGGAAGCTGTTGGCGTGAGAAAAAACGATGGGGAGCATGGGCAAAGGGCGTACCGGCAGGGCAGGGGGAGGGCGATGGCGCCCGGAGGCTCTTAAATAAGCCGGTCTGTGTGGGTCGTTATCTTCTTGAGCGGCTTGCTGCGCGCGGGGCTCACCATGATGGGCACCTCGGTCGCGCCGCCGCTCCAGGCCGGGTCTTCGATGCTGTCGAACACCTGGCGCAGCTTCTGGCCCCAGCTGTCGTGCAGCATGCGGAAGTAGGGGTTGTTTTCGTCGATGCAGACCACCTTGTCAGTGGCAAACCGGTCGGCCTCGTACACCACCAGATCCAGCGGCAGGCCCACCGACAGGTTGGACTTGAGCGTGCTGTCCATGGACACCAGCGCGCATTTGGCGGCTTCGTCCAGCGGCGTTTCGGGGGTGAGCACGCGGTCCAGCACCGGCTTGCCGTACTTGGACTCGCCCACCTGGAAGTACGGCGTCTCCGACGTGGCCTCGATGAAGTTGCCCGCCGAATAGACCTGGAACAGGCGCATGCCCTCGCCCTTGATCTGGCCGCCAAACACCATGGACACATTGAAGTCCACACCCGAGCGCTTGAGCGCGGCGCCATCGCGCTCGTGCACGTGGCGCACGGCCGAGCCCAGCACGCGGGCCGCATCGAACATGCTCTTGGCGTTCCAGATCGTGATGGCTTCGCCAGAATCACCGTCCTTGATCTGCTCGTTCTGCAGGATCTCGCGCACGGACTGCGAGATCGACAGGTTGCCCGCCGACAGCAGCACCATGAAGCGGTCGCCCGCCTTTTCATAGACCATCATCTTGCGGAACGAGCTGATCTGGTCCAGGCCGGCGTTGGTGCGGGAATCGGACAGGAAAACCAGCCCGGCATTGAGTTTGATGGCGACGCAGTACGTCATGAACAGGTGTGGATCCGTGGTGTGGGGAACCCGCAAGTTTAGTCGTGCGCGTGCCTGGGCCCGAGGGGCGGGCTGCCGCCCGCTTCGCGGTGAGGATCTTTGTTATAAAAATGATAGCAAACTTTGCTTTATGGTCGCGCGGTAACGGCGATTTTTGCCATGATTTTGGGGTGAATGCCATGCCGGACCTGCTGGCCCTGGCCTGGCGCCCTATCATCCGGCGTCGGTGCTTTTTGGAGGCTTGAGATGGGGACTTCGTGGATCCTGGCGGGAACCCGCCGCGCGTGTGCCGGGGTGCTGGTGGGGGCCTGCCTGGCGGCGGCGCTGGTGGGCTGCGGGGGCGGCAGCGACAGTCCGGCCAGTGGCGGCCCACCCACCGCGCCGCCCATCGCGCCCGAGCGTGCGGGGCGGCTGGAATCCGCCCGCCTGCTCGGGACCATCCCGGCCAGCGAGATCGCGGCCGCGCTGGCCGCCAAGGAGTCGCTGGCCCAGGACGTGGTGCCGCGCTACGGCGTCACCTCTTACCGGCTGGACTACCTCACCACCGACGCCGATGGCCGCGAGGTGCGCGCCTCGGGTCTGGTGAGCGTGCCCATCAAGGCGGCTGGAGCCAAAAGCCCGGTGCTGAGCTACCAGCATGGCACCCTCTTCAAAGATGCCGAGGCCCCCAGCAACCATGCCGTGGCATCCGAGGTGGCGGTGGTGCTGGCCTCGCTGGGCTACATCGTGCTTGCGCCGGACTACGTGGGCTTTGGCGCGTCCAAGGGCACGCCCCACCCCTACCTGCTGGCCGCCCCGTCGGCCGCCGCCACGGTCGATTTCCTCACCGCCGCCCGCACCTGGCGCAGCCAGGCCGCTGTGGCGGACAACGGGCAGCTTTTCCTCACCGGCTACTCGGAAGGCGGCTACGTCACCATGGCCGCGCACCGCGCGCTGCAGGCCAGCGGCTCGCCCCACCTGCAGCAGCTGCGCCTGGTGGTGCCCGGCGCCGGTCCCTACAACGTGCAGTCCACCATGGACGGCCTGGTGGACCTGGTGCGGCAGGAACAGCCACTGATCGGCGCCCTCATCAACCCCGGGTTTCTGCGCCATCTGGGCGGCAGCGTGCAGCGCGAGGTGCGCCGCCTGCTGCTGCGCGCCCTCATCCCGAGCGATGCCGACGTGGCCTATGACACACGCTTCATCGACCACTTCCTGGCCGATGACGTACAGGCCCTGGCCAGCGCCAGCAGCGTCTACGACTGGAAGCCGGATGTGCCCGTGCGCCTGTACCACGGCCGCGACGACCGCACCGTGCCCTACGCCAGCTCGGTCAGCACCCGGCGCGCCATGCAGGACCGCGGCGCGGGCGACCTGGTCAGCCTGACCGAGTGCCGCGCGCAGCCTGTGGCCGGGCACCTGCAATGTGTGCCGCCATTCATCACCTTCATGCTGGGGCAACTGGCGCCGGTGGCGCAGGATCTGTGAGGTTGGGGCGACTTTTGGTGGGCAGCGTTTGGTAACGCCGCTTCAGGTCGCCATCTTCTTGAGCTGGTACAGCGCATCCAGCGCCTCGCGCGGGCTCAGGGCATCGGGGTTGATGCTGGCCAGCGCGGCTTCCACCGGGCTGGCTCCCGCGCTCTCGGGCACCTCGGGGGCGGCGAACAGGTCCACCTGCAACTCGTCCTCGCCTGCACGTTCTTCGAGCGCCGCGAGCGCGTGGCGCGCGTGGTGCAGCACAGGCGAGGGCATACCCGCCAGCTTCGCCACCTGGATCCCGTAACTGCGGCTGGCGGGGCCGGGCTGGATCTCGTGAAGGAAGACGATGTCCGCGCCGCTTTCGGTGGCGCTCACATGCATGTTGATCGCGTGGCGCGCCTTGGCGGGCAGTTCGGTCAGCTCGAAATAGTGCGTGGCAAACAGCGTGAAGGCGCGGGTCTTGTCGTGCAGGTGCGTGGCAATGCCGCTGGCCAGCGCCAGGCCGTCGAACGTGCTGGTGCCCCGGCCGATCTCGTCCATCAGCACCAGGCTGTGGGGCGTGGCCGCGTGCAATATCTGCGCGGCCTCGGTCATCTCCAGCATGAAGGTGGACTGCGCATTCGCGAGGTCGTCCGCCGCGCCGATGCGGGTGTGGATGGCATCGATGGGCCCCAGGCGGCAGCTGGCGGCGGGCACGTGGCTGCCGATGCTGGCCAGCAGCACGATCAGCGCCACCTGCCGCATGTAGGTCGATTTACCGCCCATGTTGGGGCCGGTGATGACCTGCATGCGCGTGTTGGCGTTCAGGCGCGTGTGGTTGGCGATGAAGCTGCCGCTCGACGTCTCGGCCAGGCGGGCTTCGACCACCGGGTGGCGGCCGCCTTCGATCTCGATGCAGGGCTCGGGCACGAACTGCGGCGCGCACCAGCTCAGCGTGAGTGATCGCTCGGCCAGCGTGCACAGCACGTCCAGCGTGGCCAGCGCCTGTGCCAGGCGGGTGAGGGCGGGCACATGGGGCTGCAGCTGGTCCAGGATCTGCTCGTACAGCCATTTCTCGCGTGCCAGGGCCCGCTCGTTGGCCGACAGCGCCTTGTCTTCAAACGCCTTGAGTTCGGGTGTGATGAAACGCTCGGCGTTCTTCAGCGTCTGGCGGCGGCGGTAATCATCGGGCACGCGGTCCAGGTTGCTGCTGGTCACCTCGATGTAGAAGCCGTGCACCTTGTTGAACTGCACCCGCAGGTTGGCGATGCCGGTGCGGGCTTTTTCGCGGGTTTCCAGCTCCAGCAGAAAGGCGTCGCAGTTGGTCTGGATGGCGCGCAGTTCGTCGAGTTCGGTGTCAAAGCCCGTGGCGATCACGCCGCCGTCGCGCACCAGGGCGGCGGGCTCCTCGGCAATGGCAGCCTGCAGCAGTGCCGTGCAGCCTTCGGGCGGGTGCAGTTGACCAAAAATATGAACCAAAAAGGGCTCTGGCGCGCGTCCATTGAGCGCTAGCAGCTCTGATTTTTGTAGCGTATTGCCCAAGCCCACCAGTTCGCGCGGGCGCACCTGGCGCAGTGCAATGCGGGCGGTGATGCGTTCCACATCGCTCACGCCCTTCAATTCGCCGCGCAGCGTGGCCCAGGGGCCCGAGCCGCCGCCGGCGCCACCCGTGCCGCGCAGGGCCGTGGTGGCCGAGAGGCGCTGGCGCGCCTCGGCGCGGTCGCGGCGGGGCTCCAGCAGCCAGGTCTTGAGCAGGCGGCTGCCCATGCCGGTCATGCAGGTGTCGAGCAGTGAGAACAGCGTGGGAGCGTCGTCGCCGCGCAGGGTCTTCACCAGCTCCAGATTGCGGCGCGTGGTGGCGGGCAGGTCGATGAGGTCGTCGTTGCGCTGCACCTGCACGCTGTGCACATGCGTGAGCGTGCGGCCCTGCGTGTGTTCGGCATAAGTGAGAAGCCCGGCAGCGGCGGCATGGGCCTCGCCCAGGTCTTGCGCACCCCAGGCCTGCAGGCTCGCCGCACCCAGGTTCTCGAGCAGCTTGCGCTCGCCCAGGGCACTGTCGAACTGCCAGTCGGGGCGCGGGCTCATGGGGCAGGTGAAGGCGCCGCTTTGGCGCAGCACCTGCAGCTGTTGCTCGAAGCGTTCGGTCACGCCCGCGCTGTAGATCAGCTCGCTGGGCGCCACGCGCGCCAGCCAGGCGCCCAGCTCGTCCAGCGCGCATTCGGCCAGGAACACGCGGCCCTGCGTCACGCTGAGCCAGGCCAGGCCGCAGCGCGCGCGGGGCGCCTGGTGCACGGCCATCAGCAGCGATTCGGATTTGTCGGACAGCAGCTCCGTGTCCGTGAGCGTGCCGGGCGTGACCACGCGCACCACCTTGCGCTCCACCGGGCCCTTGGCCGCGCCCACCTCGCCCACCTGCTCGGCAATCGCCACCGACTCACCCATCTTGATGAGCCGTGCCAGGTAGTTCTCCAGCGCATGGAAGGGCACACCCGCCATCACCACCGGCTGGCCGCCCGACTGGCCGCGCTGCGTGAGCGTGATGTCGAGCAGGCGCGCGGCCTTTTCGGCGTCTTGCCAGAAGACCTCGTAGAAGTCGCCCATGCGGTAGAACAGGAGCGTTTCAGGGTACCCGGCCTTGAGGGCGAGGTACTGCTGCATCATGGGGGTGTGGTTTGAGAAGTCATTCTCCATGGCTCGTTTTTGTTCGTAAGCTGTTGAATCTTCTATATTTTTTGTCACTACTCAGCTTTCTTGTTTTGCCATGAATCGCATAGAACCACACAGAACCACCACTTTTGCGTAGCAAGAATGTAGCAAAATAGAGACCCGCATCACGCAATTTAGGGTGGGTATATGCGCTTCATCTTCACACGCGACAACCTCAAAAAGCTGGCCCCGTCCGTGCGCCCTGTGGTGGAAAACGGCAGGATGGTCGGCCTAACTGACGTTGACGAGCCCAAGGCTTACATTGTCTCCGACAGTGCGCCCAACACGCCGCCAGGCCTGTGCTTGTATGTAGGGACGAAGCGCAAGACCTTTTACCTCCAAGTCCGCGTGGGTGGAAAGGTCACCAAGGTGGCCTTGGGTGACTATCCCCGGCTGAATGTGAACACCGACGACCCCCTCACAGATGTCCGACAGATTGCGGGGGATGTGCGTTTCTCGATGAAGCGGGGTGAAGACATTCAGGAACTCCGTGCCGAAGAGCGGGGAATTGTGGCCACCACCCTGGACCACGTCATGGCGAATTACTTGGAGCAGTACAAGAAGGGGAAAGACCCCCGGCCCAATTCCGTGAAAGCCATAGAGGCGGCCATCCGGCGACTGAAACCGTGGCTTGGAAAGTCACTGCGCACGATCGGCGTGAAGTCTGTTCAAGAAATCTGGCAACGCATTGCCAAGGAGCAGGGACATCGCACCGCAGCAGAACAGACCTTGATGTGGTGCCGCGCTGCGTTTAACGTGCACATTGAAGACCAGCAGGCTAACCGAAACCGGGCATCCTTCGATGGCGAGCTGTTGGTCAACCCGTTCAACATTGCCCGCAGACACATGCGCACGCGCGCAGAGTTAGAAGCTGAGTACGAAGACCGGAAAGTCCGCAACCCCCTGGAAAACACTCCCGAGAAGCTCGGAACATGGCTTGATGCGCTCTGGGCAAAGCGCCAGCGCAACCGCGATGCGGTGGACTACATGCTGCTGACGTTGTTACTGGGTGCACGCAAGAGTGAAACGGCCAAGCTGGTTTGGCGTGATCAGCTTTTGGCGGAGGGCATGGACGAGACGGAATTCAGCGTGCTGTCCCTACCCGAGGGGGCGGAATGCGGCCAAGTTACTCTCAGGGGAACGAAGTCTGGCACCACCCACAGTGTTCCCCTTGGACGTTTTGCCACTTGGCTGATGAGATTGCGCCAGCAAGAGCAGCCGAACCAGCTCTACGTTTTCCCCGCGTCGTCCAAAAACCCGAAAACCGAGTCTGCCCACTACAACAGCCCTCGTGAGTTCGTCGCATCCCTTCGGTCAACGCTAGAAAAAAAGAGCATGCAGGTGGCTTGGAGTGACTACGCCGCAAGCCGGGGTGCGGAGATTGCCGCGTCAGTAGAAGCCCAAGAGGAGTTTGAGCGGAGATACCGACCCCAGTGGGTGTTCACCATGCACGATCTCAGACGGACCTTTTGCACCGTCGCCGTGAATATCGAGGGCATGCCTTATGCTGTTGTCCAGCAGCTCATGAATCACGGGCAAATGAGCAACGTGACCGCGCGATACGGTAAGCCCAGTCAGGACACCCTGCGCCGATACATGCAGAAGCTAGAAGACGAAATACTCCGGCATGCCACAGTGCTGCCGAGACTTGATGGGGAGGCAGTCAGTGAGCATTGAAGATATGGATGCGGGGCAAAACGCTCTGCTTGCCGAGGTCATGGCACTTTCGTCGGAAGTACGGCGGGTCAAGTTGCTCTCAGCCGCAAAAGCCGCGCTGATGCTCGATATGTCTGTGAGCACGCTTGAAAAGCGGCGCAAGAAGTTGAAGCCACCGCCACCAGCACCCAACTGGGCTGGCGGTAAAAAAGGCGACGAGGTGAAGTACCTGGCGAGCACCCTGGTGGAGTACATCGCGGGAGAGCCGATCAGCCAACCCAATCCGTACCCGTCCATGGAGCACCTGCCGATTGCCAAGAACGCAGCTGCCTCACGCAAAAACGGCCTGGGCATCCTCGGTATCAGGCGCCATCTAATGAAGTTCGGCTCCGTGACGGAAGTCGCTGATGACGATGCTGTCTGGCCGTTCTTTGTGGAGCAGCAAGGGTTGGTCATTGCACCTTGCTGGGAAAACGTCCAAACCACTGCGGAAATGTTCATGGATGACCGCATTGAAGTGGTTTGGATGGATTGGGTGGCCGCTCTCGCAGGCGTTTGGGTCGATGAAGCCGCGCGAGGCCACTGGTTGACGGTTGCCGAGGAAGAGTCTCCTGGCCTGTGTCAACGCATGGACGAGTCCAGGCGTGCAAAGCTCCTGGCTCTCTGACAGGTTGCTCCTCAATCCCCCATGAGGCCAGCGGGTATGTCGTGGTCTACCGGTGCAATAAGTGGCACCCCGTCCAGTGCCATGCGAACCCTGGCAGCCACCAATTCCGGAAGCATTGTCTCGATGAGTTGCTGCAAGTCCGGCAACAGTGTCTGAGCTTTGGAAACGAGGTTCGGAAACCTGCGATACGCCTCAACACCCTCTGGGGTCGCAAACGCTTCCAGCGCGGTGCGCGCTGAAATCAGAGGCTTGTGCAGCAGCAGGTAGTCATGGCGAATTCGGGGGGAGGGTGCGCTGCTTGACATGTTAGTTGCGGTTGAAAAGTCGTTGTGCGTCCATTCTCGGCGGATTCCGATGCCACAGACCAGGGGCATGGCCAACGTGTTTTTGTCGTGAGTTGGAAGCTCGCTGGCGGAGTGCGCCGTGACACGCTTCAATGGTGCGTTCTGCCTGCTAGACTGACCCGCCGATCAGGCGCTTGGGGGAGTGCACTAGGTTTGCGCCTTGCTCGTCCCTGCCAAGGAGTCAGTGCCTGATGTAACCACCGTTCAACGCACTCAGGCGCGCATGCTCAAACTCGAAGAAATCGCTAAGGACGCGCAAATCACCGGGCTGGTCCCGGATGAAGTCGTCAAGGTTGTCAACGTCGAAGAGATAGGCCCCAGCGCCCGCCTTGTGGCCTACCGCAACGCCCAAGGCAAGCTCGATGAGCAGACCATCTTCCGCCACGACGAGCATCGCTTGTCCCTGGCCGTGGCAGGCAAGGCATGGGCTTTCGATGCTGAGCCCGCTGCTTTCAAGCTAGCGTTGGAGGCGTATCGCATCAGCTTGGCGCACCTGTTCGACCCCCTGATGGCGGTGCACACCTCCAACGTCGAACCCCTGCCGCACCAGATTTCCGCCGTTTACGAATCCATGCTCCCGCGTCAGCCGCTGCGCTTTGTGCTGGCCGACGACCCCGGAGCAGGCAAAACCGTGATGGCGGGCCTGCTGATCAGAGAAATGACCTTGCGTGCCGACGCTCGGCGCGTACTCATCGTCTCGCCTGGTTCCCTGACGGAGCAGTGGCAAGACGAACTGCGCGAGAAATTCGGGCTGGACTTCGAGCTGTTCAGCCGCGAGAAGCAGGAGCAATGCCACAGCCGCAACTACTTCGCCGAACAAGACCGTCTGATTGCCCGGTTGGACCAACTCTCGCGCAACGAGGAGTACCAGCAGTTGCTGGCGCAGACCGAGTGGGACCTGATCGTGGTGGACGAGGCCCACAAGATGTCGGCCAACTACTTCGGCAACAAGGTCAACGAGACAGGCCGATTCAAACTGGGCAAGTTCCTGGGCGGCCTCACGCGCCACTACTTGCTGATGACGGCTACACCCCACAACGGCAAGGAAGAAGACTTCCAGCTGTTCATGTCGCTGCTGGACGGCGACCGCTTCTATGGCAAGTTCCGCGAGGGTGCCCACAAGGTGGACATCACCGACATGATGCGCCGCATGGTCAAGGAGGAACTGCTGCGCTTTGACGGCAAGCCCCTGTTCCCGGAGCGCTGCGCGTACACGGTCAACTACACCCTGTCAGATGCCGAGGTGCTGCTGTACGACCAGGTCACCGATTACGTGCGTAACGAAATGGACCGCGCGGACCGGCTGGATGGCAAGCGCAAGGGCACTGTGGGCTTCGCCCTGACCCAGTTGCAGCGCCGCCTGGCATCCAGCCCGCAGGCCATCTACACATCGCTCTCGCGCCGACGCAAAAAGCTCGAAGCGCGCCTCGACGAGTTGCAACTCAAAGCCCGCGCTGACGTGCTGCGCGAGAATCTGGGTGAATACGTTGTCAAGCGACAGCTGGACTTGCCCGAAGACCTTGATGACGCTGCCGACGAACTCAGCGCCGAGGAATACGAAGCCGTGGCCGACCAGGTGGTGGACCAAGCCACTGCCGCCGAGACCATTCCTGAGCTGCAAGCCGAAATCCTGATCCTGCGGGAGCTGGAAAGTGCCGCAGCATCCGTCGTGCAATCGCGCAGCGACCGCAAGTGGGAAGAGTTTTCGCGCCTGCTGCAAGACGAGCCCGAAATGCGCACCGCTGATGGCCGCCGCCGCAAAATCATCGTGTTCACCGAGCACCGCGACACGCTCAACTACCTGCTGCTGCGCATCCGCGACACGCTGGGCAGTGAACAGGCTGTGGTCACCATCCACGGAGGCATCAACCGCGATGACCGGCGCAAGGTGCAAGAGGCATTCCGCAACGACCCCGACGTGCTGGTGCTGCTGGCTACCGATGCAGCGGGCGAGGGCGTCAACCTGCAAAACGCCAACCTCATGGTCAATTACGACCTGCCTTGGAACCCCAACCGCATGGAGCAGCGCTTTGGCCGTATCCACCGCATCGGCCAGCGCGAGGTGTGCCACCTGTGGAACCTGGTGGCGGCCCAGACCCGTGAGGGCGAGGTGTTCAACTGCCTGCTTGAAAAGCTGGCCGTGGAGCGCGAGGCCTTGGGCGGGCGGGTATTCAACGTGCTTGGCGAGGCCTTCGACAATATCTCGCTCAAAGACCTGCTGATCGATGCCATCCGCTACGGCGAAAAGCCCGAAACCCGCGCCCGCATGGAGCAGGTCATCGGCCAGGCGCTGGACACCCAGCACCTGAAAGACCTGATGGCCCGCAATGCCCTGGTCGAAAACCACATGAGCCTGGACGACCTCTATGCCATCCGCGAGGAGATGGACAAGGCCGAGGCCCGCAAGCTCCAACCGCATTTCATCAGCGCATTCTTCCGCGAGGCATTCCGGGTGGTGGGTGGCGAACTGCGCGACCGCGAGGCGGGCCGCTACGAGGTACGCCACGTGCCTGCTGATGTCATGGAGCGCGACCGCGTGATCGGCCACACCCGCACCCCCGTGCTGAAAAAGTACGAGCGCATTTGCTTCGACCGCGAGCACCGCACCATCTACGGCAAGCCCACAGCAGAACTGGTGCACCCAGGCCACCCCCTCATGGCAGCCGTGACCGACCTGGTGCTGTCCAGCCACCGCAGCCTGCTTAAACGCGGCGCCATTCTGGTGGACCCGCACGACGACAGCACAGAACCCCGCGTGCTGTTCATGCTCGACCACAGCGTGCGCGAAACAGCAGCCCCCAACGGCGGCACCGTGCGCGATGTGTCGCGCCGCTTGCAGTTTGTGGAAATGACGGCGGACGGCACCGCCACCCCCGCACCGTTTGCCCGCCACCTTGACCTGGTGCCCATCACCACAGCCCAGGCCACCCAGGTGGCCGACGTGTTGCAGGCCGATTGGGTAACCCACCACATAGAAGCCCGTGCCCTGGCCTACGCCGTCGAACACCTGGTGCCAGAGCACACCCAAGAAGTCGCCAGCCGCCGCGAGCGCCAGGCCGATAAGCAATTGGCAGCGGTGCGCGAGCGCCTGGTCAAAGAAATCCAATACTGGTCAGACCGCGCCATCCGGCTGGACATTGACGTGCGCGCAGGCAAGCAACCCCGTCTGCAACCCGAGAACGCCCGCCGCCGTGCCGAGGAGTTGAGCGCGCGCCTCAAACAGCGCACCGCCGAACTCCAAGCCATGCGCAACGTGGCGTCTGGCACGCCCAACGTGATCGGCGGGGCACTCATCATCCCCGCAGGGCTGTTGGCGCAGCGCAGTGGCGTGCCCAATTTCAGCGTGGACGCCGCAGCCCGTGCCCGCATCGAGCGCATTGCCATGCAAGCCGTGTTTGACGCTGAACACGCGCTGGGCCATCGCACCAAAGATGTATCTGCCGAAAAATGTGGCTGGGACATCACCGCTTACGTCGAGCAGTCTGAGGGGCTGGCTTTGGAGCGCCACATCGAAGTCAAAGGCAGAGCCAAGGGGCAGGACACCATCACCGTCACCAGCAACGAGATTCGCCACGGGCTGAACCAGAAGGACAAGTTCGTGCTGGCTGTGGTGGTGGTGGACGGCGACACTGCCGAATCGGTGAACTACGTCCCGATGCCCTTCACCCAAGAACCCGACTGGGCCGAGGCCAGCAAGAATCTGGACTTGGGGCTGCTGCTTGCACGAGCGCAGGCACCACATCGCCATTACCTCTGATGTCAATCGCGGTCAACGACAATAGGTTTCATGCGCATAGATCACGTCACCCTCAAAAACTACCGGTGCTTTGCCAATTTGCGGTTGGACTTTCATCCGCAGATGACTGTGCTTGTGGCTCCGAACGGCCAAGGCAAAACTACGGTGCTTGATGCGGTCAAAGTGGCTCTTTGGCCTTATGTCGCGGGTTTCGACATGGGCAGCACCACCAACGACATCACGGGCATCCACATTGATGACGTTCGCCGTGAGCAAGTGCGATCCCTTGAAATGGATTGGCGTTTGCCAGCCAGTATCTATGCGAAGGGATTCATACGTGTTGAACAGTTAATTGCGGAAGGCAAGTTGTGGCCTGGCCCAAGAGACTGGCCAGAGCCAGACATAGTGCGTCCGTGGGAAGTCCATCGCACTCGTGAAAAGGTCAAGAAAGGTACGAAGACGAGGGACCACTTCACGATGGGTAGTTACGACCCGCGCGATGTCGGAAATGGTCTGACCATCGTCAGCTCCTTTGAAACCGCCTTAAAGGGGTTTGCTGAGAGCTTGCAGCGCCGGATATTTTCCGAGCAGCCAGCAGTGCCTGATGATTTGCCCATGTTGGGCTTCTACGGCACAGGCCGTTTGTGGGCGCAGAAAAAGCTGACAACGGCACACGAGGGGTCCAACCCCGAAGCCCAGTCACGCACGTTTGCCTATCGGGACTGTTTGGACCCTGCTTCCAGCTACAAGCATTTTGCGATCTGGTTTACGCGGGCCTTTCGCTCTCTTCGCGACGCTCAAATCCAGCGCATAGAGAAGGGCCAGTCGCTGACCACCGATATTGCTTCTGGTCTGACGGCTTCCATTCGCACCATTCAACAGGCCATTGACACGCTGCTGCGTCCGCATACGGGCTGGCACACCTTGGAATACAGCGCTGAATACGATGAACTCGTGCTTAACCATGATGTACAGGGCAAGCTCAAAGTCAGCCAACTGAGTGATGGCATTCGCAACATGCTCGCGATGGTGGGTGACATTGCATACCGCTGCTACAAGCTCAACGCACATCACGGTGCAGACGCGGCCAAGCAAACCCACGGGATCGTCATGATTGACGAAGTGGACATGCACCTCCATCCAAGCTGGCAGCAAACGGTATTGAACGATTTGTCAGTCGCATTCCCCAAGCTGCAATTCATCGTCACCACCCATAGTCCTCAGGTGTTGACCAGCGTTGACGCCTCCTGCATCCGGAAACTCGTGCTCGCCACAGACGCAGAGACGGGCCAAACTCTTATAACGGTCGAGCCCGTGACCACGCAAACCCGTGGGGTTGCAAGTGCAGACGTATTGGCTGACATCATGTACGTCAACCCCATTCCTGATGTACCCGAAGCGCGGCAACTTTCGCAATACCACGGTTTCATCCAGCAGGGCTTGCACAATACAGAGGAGGGCATGCGCCTGCGTGTAGCTCTTGAAGCGCATTTCTCCCCAAACCATCCCGTCATGCACGAATGCGATCGTTTGATACGTCTGCAAGCCTTCAAACGGAAGCTCCCGCTGATGAAAAAGCCAGGCGCGGAGGGTGCCTGAATGCACCACCTGCACAGAGACCCGCAAGTTCCCGGCGGGTTGAACAGATATCGCCACGGGCGTGACACTTGGAGTGGGGAAAGCCCGACTGCCGACCAGCGCTTGGATATATGGGAAAAGCTGATCGCCATGCAGGGGGAACGCTGCGCTTATTGCGAAGAAAAGATTGACGTTGACAGCCGTCACATCGAACACTTTCGCCAGCGCAGCCGTTATCCGCAAGGCACATTTCAGTGGTCTAACCTTTTTGG
Organism: uncultured Verminephrobacter sp.; assembly: GCA_964466605.1. Taxonomy (GTDB): domain Bacteria; phylum Pseudomonadota; class Gammaproteobacteria; order Burkholderiales; family Burkholderiaceae_C; genus Acidovorax. The sequence continues at coordinate 15,564 of CAYXSL010000008.1, read as the reverse complement.
CTCGTGCAATCGTCAGGGCACGTGCGGCGATCACAAGGATAAATGCGGCGCATACAACCACACTGACCTTATCAAGCCAGACGAGGAAGATCCCGACGATTTTTTGGTGTTTGACCCCTCTGGTGGTGTCAATCCGAAAAAGGGGTTGTTGCCGCCGCACCTTCACAGGGCAGAAGAAACCATCCGCATACTTAACTTGAAAGATGGGGGCTTGCCCAGGATGCGCTTTACTGCTGCGTACGGCTTCCTTCAAACGGTTGAGCAATGGGCCGAACTCGAAAGCCAGTTCCCGGAAGAAGAATGGCGCCCCATCGTTGAACAAGAACTGGCACAGGAGCTGGCCAACACGGCACACCTACCCTTTGCCACAGCCATTCGGCACACGCTGACCCGGTTCAGTCCCTAAGAACATGAATATCCGCTCCCCCAAGAAACTCATCGAAGTCGCCCTGCCGCTGGACGACATCAACGTCGCCAGCGCCCGCGAAAAGTCCATCCGTCACGGCCACCCCAGCACGCTGCACCTGTGGTGGGCGCGCCGCCCGCTGGCCGCAGCGCGGGCCGTCATCTTTGCGCAGATGGTGAACGACCCCGGTGGCGAGCGGGGCTACTACGCGGGCAAAACCAAGGCCCAGGCCGATGCTGAGCGCGAAGAGCTGTTCCAGATCATGCGCGACCTGGTGCTGTGGGAGAACACCAACAACGAAGAAGTGCTGGGCCGCGCCCGCGCTGCTATTGCCAAGAGCTGGCGCGAAACCTGTGCACTCAACCCTGGCAAGCCCGGATTTGACCCCGAAGTGCTGCCCGCCTTTCATGACCCCTTTGCCGGTGGTGGTGCGCTGCCGCTGGAAGCGCAGCGCCTGGGGCTGGAAAGCCACGCGTCAGACCTGAACCCCGTGGCCGTGACCATCAACAAGGCCATGATTGAGATACCGCCCAAGTTCGCGGGCCGTGCCCCGGTGGGGCCAGAGATTGAGGCCGAGCGTGGAACCAAGAAGGGCACACGCAATGCCTTCGAGGATTGGAGCGGTGCCCGTGGCTTGGCCGAAGACGTGCGTCGCTATGGCGCGTGGATGCGCGAGCAGGCCCAACAGCGCATCGGCCACTTGTATCCCACAATTCGAATAACTCCTGAATTGATAGCTGCTAACGCTTTTGAGGCAAGCGCTGGCGGCCAAAAAGACTTGAAGAACAGTGGCCTGGCCAGTTTGCAGCCGGGGCAGGAACTCACCGTGATCGCCTGGCTATGGGCGCGCACCGTCAAAAGCCCCAATCCTGCGTTCAGTCATGTGGATGTGCCACTGGCCAGTACCTTCATTTTGAGTAGTAAGGCGGGCAAGGATGCGTATGTGCAGCCAGTAATAGAAGGTGATGGCTACCGCTTTGAGGTGCGCACTGGCATGCCGCCGAATAGCGCGAGGGATGGCACCAAGCTGTCTCGCGGTGCCAACTTCCGATGCCTGATGTCAGATGCCCCGATTGAGTCAAAGCACATCTACGCGGAGGCGAACGCAGGGCGCATGGGTGCCAAGTTAATGGCCATCGTAGCCGAAGGCCCACGCGGCCGCGTTTACCTCCCCCCTACCGCAGAGCAGGAGGCTATTGCCCGGCAGGCCCAGCCACATTGGAAGCCCGAAGCTGAGATGCCTGGCAATCCTCGCTGGTTTTCTCCGCCGCTTTATGGTCTGAAAACCTATGGCGATCTGTTCACCCTTCGCCAACTGGCCGCGTTGACCACGTTTTCCGATTTGGTCCCAGAAACCATTGGCAAGGTGCGCGCTGACTCCGTGGCCGCAGGAATGTCAGACGATGGCCGGGGACTGGACGTTGGGGGCAGCGGAGCGACAGCTTATGCGGAAGCGGTGGGTGTCTACTTGGGGTTTAGCGTAGATAAATGCTCCGACTACTGGTCATCTATTTGCACCTGGCATAGCTCGGGCGAAAAAATGCGGAACACCTTTGGGCGCCAGGCTATTCCTATGACTTGGGACTACGCAGAAGCTAACCCAATGTGCGAGTCTTCCGGCAACTGGATGGCGATGGTCGATTGGACGTGGAAGGCGCTGGCACATACGCCCGCGAATGCGTCTGGATTCGCTGTCCAAGCAGATGCCCAAACTCAGGCTAGCAGCGCCAACAAAGTTATTTCCACTGACCCGCCGTATTACGACAACATTGGCTACGCCGACCTATCGGACTTTTTTTACGTCTGGTTGCGCCGGAGTCTGCGCCCTATATTCCCGAACCTCTACGCCACACTGGCTGTGCCCAAGGCCGAAGAGCTGATTGCTACGCCGTACCGCCACGGCAGCAAGGAGAAGGCAGAGGTTTTTTTTCTGGACGGCATGACCGCAGCCATGCACAACCTGGCTGCACAGGTGCATTCGGCGTTTCCCGTCACCATTTACTACGCTTTCAAGCAAAGCGATACCAAAGACGAAGGCAGCAGCACACACAGCACCGGCTGGGAGACGTTTTTGGAGGCTGTACTGCGCGCAGGCTTCACCTTGACCGGCACCTGGCCGATGCGCACCGAATTAAGTAACCGCATGATCGGTTCTGGCACCAACGCCTTGGCATCCAGCATCGTTTTGGTGTGCCGACAGCGTGATACCAGCGCCGAGACCATCAGCCGCCGAGAGTTTCAGCGCCAGTTGCGCGAGCACCTGCCCGAAGCGCTGGAAACCATGATTGGCGGCACCAGCGGCCAAAGCCCGATTGCCCCGGTCGATCTGGCGCAGGCCGCTATTGGCCCCGGCATGGCGATTTACAGCCAGTACGCGGGCGTGTTGAACCAAGACGGCACCCCCATGCGCGTGCACGACGCGCTGGTGCTCATCAACCGCGAAATCACCGAGTACCTTACGCCCGACGCGGGCAGCTTTGACGCCGACACGCTGTTTTGCAACAGCTGGTTCGAGCAATACGGCTGGGCCGAGGGGCCGTTTGGCGAGGCCGATGTGCTGGCCCGTGGCAAAGGCACCAGCGTGCAGGGTGTGGCGCAGGCAGGCATTGCTGACAGCGGCGGTGGCAAGGTGCGCCTGCTGCGCTGGGCGGACTACCAGGCGGGCTGGGACCCCAAGCTGGATGCCCGCAACCCCGTGTGGGAGGCCACGCACCACCTGATTCGCGCGCTCAACACCCAAGGCGAAGCCGCAGCCGGTGCCCTGCTGGCCGCCATGCCCGACAAGGCCGAGCCCATTCGCCAACTGGCATACCACCTCTACACCCTGTGCGAGCGCAAGAAGTGGGCCGAGGACGCACGGGCCTACAACGAACTCATCACCGCCTGGCACGCCGTGCTGGAAGCCAGCCGCGAGCAGGGGCCGCGTGGGGAACAGTTGGGGTTTGATGCGTGACGCCTGAAAAAGAGCCTGGCAAGTCCAGGAACACGCCGCAATTTTTGCCCGTGGTAGACCGGACACCGCTGATCGCGCCCAATTACTTCAAGGCAGTTTTTCGCCGTGATGTGGAGCGGACCGCGCATGTGCCTTTGCACAAATGGCTTTGGTATGGTTGCCTCGAAGTGTTCTTTGGGGAGGAGCTTTTGGAGAGTCTGATTACGACGGCGTCATTGAGCGGTTCACCCGATGCGGAAGACCCAAAGGGCGAGTTCGGTTGGCCATTGCAGCTAGGGTTGCATGTTCCCGCAGGCTTTTTCTCGAACCTGTTCCGCAGACACCTCGTTGAACTCCTGTACTACAAGTTCTACTGTCAGTACCTGCTGCTCCAACCTGTCGCGGATATCCATGCGGACGACAGCGGACAAAACTGGGACGTAACGCGGGTGCGGTTTCGGTTGCGCAAAAAATTGCTGTACCAGCTGATCGCGTTTCGACGTGTCTATCTGGCGGAGGCTCTGGCGCTCAATCTGCTCATGGATGCGGTGGTGCTCGCGGCGACCAACTCGATTACGTTTGCTTTGCTCACTGCTGCCGCAATTGAGGCATTGCGCCGACTGATGAAGATCTGACCGCTGTTTGAGTTCTTTGAAAATACGAGACCTGCTTACCGATGACCATCAAACCTTGGCGCGAAGTCGCCCACCCTCACAAGGACGTGCTGGAAGGCACTTTCAAGCAAAGCGAATTCGCAGCGGACATCTCGCAGGTGCATGCGGGTACGGCGGAGCCTGAATACCAGGACGCAGAGAAGTTCTTTGCCCGCACCTTCATCACCGAAGGCATGCGCCTGTTGCTGCAAAGCGTGGCCGACCGTTTGTCGGGGCGGGGCGGTGACCCGGTCATCCAGCTGCAAACGGCCTTTGGTGGTGGCAAGACCCACACGCTGCTGGCGGTGTACCACCTGGCCTGCCGCCAGTGCCCCACCGAGAAGCTCGCGGGTATCCCGCCCATTCTGGATGCCGCAGGTGTGACATCGCTGCCGCAGGCGCGGGTGGCGGTGATTGATGGCATCAAGTTCTCGCCCAGCCTGCCGCGCTCGCATGCGGGCATCACGGTGAACACGCTGTGGGGCGATTTGGCTGTGCAGTTGCTGGGGGCCGAGGGCTATGCGCTGCTGGCCGATGCCGATCAGGCGGGTACATCCCCAGGCAAAGAGGTGCTGACTACGCTGCTGCAACGCGCGGCGCCGTGCGTGGTGCTGCTGGACGAGCTGGTGGCTTATGTGCGCCAGTTGGAGCCAGGCAAGAGCTACCCTGGCGGCACGTTTGACAGCAACATCACCTTCATCCAGGCGCTGACCGAGGCGATGAAGAGCGTGCCCAACGCCATCTTGCTGGCTTCGTTGCCGCAGTCAGAAACCGAGGCGGCAGGCACGCAGGGCCAGCGCGCGCTGGATGTGCTGGAAAAATACTTTGGCCGCGTCGAATCGGTCTGGAAGCCGGTGGCAGCCGAAGAGGCCTTCGAGATTGTGCGCAGGCGGTTGTTTGACACCGTGGGCGACCCAGCGCAGGTGAATGCCACGGCACGGGCTTTTGGCGAGCTGTACCGACAGAACCCGACCAAGTTCCCAAGCGAGACGCAGGAGGCGCGCTACGAGGAGCGCATTGCGCACGCCTACCCGATTCACCCGGAGGTGTTTGACCGACTGTACGAGGACTGGTCCACGCTGGACAAGTTTCAGCGCACGCGCGGGGTGTTGCAGTACATGGCCATCGTCATCCACAGGCTGTGGGACAGCCGTGACAAAGACCCGCTCATCATGCCAGGCTCGTTGCCGCTGGACGATGCGCTGGTGCGCAACAAGAGCATCCACTACCTGCCCAATGGCTGGGAGCCAGTGATTGAACGAGAGATGGACGGCCCACGCTCAGCAGCGGCAGACATTGACGGGCACGACACTCGGTTTGGCAGCTTGCAAGCTGCGCGGCGCGTGGCGCGCACCATCTTCTTGGGCAGTGCGCCGTCTAACGCTGCGCAGGCTGTGCGCGGCATTCGGGTAGAAGGCATCTTGCTGGGTGCTGTGCAGCCAGGGCAGGCCGTGGGCACGTATGAGGATGTCATCAAACGCCTGCGTGATCGGCTGCATTACCTCTACGGTGAAAAAGACAGCTACTGGTTCGACACGCGCCCCAACCTGCGCCGCGAAATGGAAAGCCGCAAGGCCAACCTGAAAGACGCTGACGACGTGATGCCGCTGCTGCGCGACCGCGTGGGCAGGGTGTTTTCCAAGGGCAACCACTTTGCGGGCATCCACGTTTTCACGCCGTCAGCCGACGTGCCCGATGACTTTGGCTTGGGGCCGCGCCTGGTGGTGTTGCCGCCCAATGCGGGTTACCGCAAGCAAGATGAATCGTTGGCCTTGTTGGCTGCCACCGAGGTGCTGGAAAAGCGGGGCGATGCGCCACGGCTGAAACGCAACCGCCTGATATTCCTGGCGCCCGATGGTGATGCCGTGCAGCGCCTGCGCGATGCCGTGCGAACCTATCTGGCATGGAAGTCCATTGTGGAAGACGTGCAGAACCGCCGCATCGACCTCGGCACCTACCAGGCCGATCAGGCCAAGCGCGCCATGGACGGTGCTGAGGATGGCGTCAAGCAGATGGTGCGCGAGACCTATCGCTGGCTGATGGTGCCCACCGAAGAGATGGTGAGGGGCAAGCTGGCATTGCGCTGGGAGGCCGTGGCCCTGTCGGCGTCTGCACCGAGCGTGGTCGATGCGATTGAGAGCAAGCTCAAAGAAGAAGAATGGCTGGTGAGTGCGTGGTCGCCCGTCCACCTGAACCGGGTGTTGAACCAGTGGTACTTCAAAGAGGGCGTCACCGAGGTCTCGGCTTTGAAGGTGTGGCAAGACAGTTGCCAGTACCTGTACCTGCCACGCCTGCTGAACTCTGATGTGTTTGTTCAGGCGGTGACGGCAGGCTGCGCCACCCGTGACGGGTTTGGCTATGCGGCGGGCAAGGATGGTGATCGTTGGCTGGGGTTTTCCTTCGGCCACTCGGCATTGGTCACCATGGATGCCGACACCGTGCTCATTAGCCCGGCGGCGGCCATCGCGTACCAACAGAAGCTGGATGCGGAGCAGCGCGAGCGTGCAGCACAGCAAGCGGTGCCTGCCAATGTCGGCAGCGGTGTGCCTGGCACGCCATTGCCCGGCCAGCGTCCGGTGGCGTCCAAGTCCGAGGCAACCACGGCGGCGACGGCTGCGGTGGCAATGCCCAACCGATTCTTTGGACTGGTGGAGGTGGATGCCACGACGGCAACCATGGACTTTTCGACCATCGTGAACGAGGTGATTCAGCACTTTGCGGCCCAGAGCGGTGTGGACGTCACCGTCACCGTCGAAATCGAGGCGCGCACGCGCGACGGTTTTGAGGCAGGCTTGCAGCGGACCATCAAGGAGAACTGCGGGGTGCTGAAATTCCGCTCCGCCAACTTCGAGCAGGAATAGCCTGCTGTCACTGGCGGGAGGGACCATGATGGCGCGTTGGGGTGGAATGTTTGCGTGAACCCAAATCTGCTTGCTACTTTGGATCAGCACAAAGGAGCAAGCATGAGCAAACTAAAAAAAACCACATCGCCCCAGCCGCGTTGTCCGAGCGACGCCAGCCGCTACGTGGTCGATTACATGGACCACGCCCCCGTGTGGCCCGCAGTCATCTTCGCGCAGGGGCTGTTTCGGCCAACCCAGAACGGGGCGCCGGTTGTCCCGCTGGAAATCGAGTACGAGACGACCATCCAAAAGCAGCGGGTGGAGTACGTCTTCCGCAGTCCAGAGGCCTTGAACATCGTTGACCAGGCGGTGTTTCTGCACCTGTGCCAATTGATGGCTGCTGGCAATCGGGTGCACCTGGCGCCTGACCATGAGAGATACCCCGTGTACTGCGCAGCGCTTGGCGCTACTGGACTGTGGAGCGACCAAGGCATTTCGGTGGTGGTTGTCAAACTGTCTGACGTTGCGCACGGCATAGGCTTGACGCGCACCGGCACCAATGCGCGGAGCGTGCTCGCATCTCTCAATAGGCTTTCCCAGCTCACCGTGCATCGACAGATGCATGGCCCCAGCCATACGGGGGAGGGGGCTAGTCGGTTCCTGGCGTTCACATGTTCAGACACCCATGTGCGGATAGCGATAAGCGTTGAGGCAGCTTGGTTCGCCGTGAGGCGCCAGGGCGTTGCCTGGGTCAACATGCGAGAGCATCGCTCATTGAAGAGCAAACCAGCCAAGCGGCTGCATGCTTGGCTTTGTGCGTGGGCGTCGCCCGTGGAGCGTAAGTCCATCGGTCTCGACAAACTGCTGGTCAATGTGTGGGGAGGCCCACCAGCCCATGCAGATGCCCGCAAAGACCGGGTGCGCACCTTGCGTCAGGCTATCAAGGAAGTTGGCGAGTTGCGGGGATGGTCTTGTGACCTGTCTGCGGACGGCAAGCAACTGCTGGTCCGCAAGCCTCGGTTCGCGGGCACTCTTGCGCAAGCCGAGCAAGATGCTCAGAGTGTGAGCGGTGCGCACACCGCTGAAACCCCCACTGCGCCCGCTGGCACCACCCCCCCAGTCGCTACCACGCCCACCAATGTCGTTGCCACGCCCACCGCCAATCGGCAGGAACCGGCGCCCAGTGCGGAGTTGGAGGGTATGGAGTTCGCGCTCTAAGAACCATCAGGAAAGTTCAAGACTTTCCATGGTGTGGGGCGAAGCCCCGTCGCACCTATGCTCCGGTGCATCGCCCGGGGGTTACACGCCTTGTGATTTTGGGTGTGTCGTACGAGCCAAGGAATAGAGGTGATATCACTTTGATACCACCTGGCCGCCTGCGGAGCAGTGGCACTTCAACCGGCGGAGGTTGTCAGCGCTTGGTCTTTTTCAGCGCTTGCAATCCGTCATTGCGCAGACGCTGCCGACTTGGCACCGAAACGACGTCGTTCTCTGGTTGATTCAGCGTTGATTCCAGCCACAACAGCGCTCCGAGGATCAGGGCGCGGTCGTATGCCGTCGATTGGGCGGCGAGTCCACCACGCAACGGCGTCGAATCGTCGTCGTTTGGTGGTTGATGGGCTTCGGAATGCGGGATGTCGAGCCCTGCTTTCTTGACCAAGGCACCGAGCACGATTTTTTCGTGAGCGTCGATGCGCCGTTGTAAGCGCTGCGCATGTGCTCGCCCCACGCGGTCCAGATGCTCAGCCCGAGCCTGCAATTGCGCAGCTTGATGCCGGAGTGCTGCTTCGCGCACACGCAATCGCGCCAGTGAGGGCGGGGCGCTTGGTTGAGCGGTTGTTTTTTGATGTTGAACGGTCATGTTTGTCTCCCTGTGATTGTTCTGCCCTCCTTCTTATTGCAGAGGGCAATTCAATCTGGCAGTTTGAGATGGAGACAGTCAAGCATTACAGGGAAGGCAAGCCCCACAAGCGCACTTATACAAACTCCGTTTGTGTGCGCCCGGCGGGGCCTTGAAAACAGCCGCTGCAAGAGCCTGTGCCGCCAATCGCGGACACACGCAGCGCCATCGCCACCACCTTTGCCTGATCGTCGGCAAAGGAGGGGCGATGGCGATATTTCATTTTGCAGCACAGGTCATCTCGCGCAGCGACGGCGGTAACGCGGTCGCCGCAGCTGCCTATCGGGCAGGTATGCGGTTCAGTTGTGCCCGCACGGGGCTTGTGTTCAACAGCACCCGCAAACGCGAAGTGGCATACCGCGCAATCCTTGCACCGCAGGGTGCCGCCGCTTGGGTTTTTGACCGCCAACAGCTGTGGAACCAGGTCGAAGCCACAGAGACAAGGGCCAACAGTCAGTTGGCCCGCGAGGTCGAGGTTGCACTCCCTATCGAACTTACTCATGCGCAGCACATTGCGCTCCTTCACGGGTACGTGAACGAGCACTTTGTGAGTTTGGGCATGGTCGCGGACATTGCGCTGCACGCAAAGACCGGCAACCCCCATGCCCACATCATGCTTACGCTGCGCGATGTAGAGGCAGAAGGCTTTGGTGGCAAGCGTCGAGATTGGAACAGTCCCGCCTTGGTGTCTCGATGGCGCGAAGCTTGGGCCACTGCCTGCAATGTGGCTTTGGAGAGCGCTGGGCGTGTTGCGCGAATAGACCACCGCAGCAATCTGGACCGAGGCATAGACCTCCCCGCCACAGTGCACCAGGGGCGTCGGACCCATGCCAACGCAGAAGCTTGGAATGCCCGCGCGGAATACAACGCTTGGGTGCAGACCCAGGTCGAACTGACCAAGGTTCGCGCCGATGTGGCGCGTGTGCAGTCCCAGATCGTGGACTTGACCAGCACCATCACCGAAGCCTTGGCAGAGCGCGATGCCAAACGGGCGGGTAGTGCGTCCAGCACCACCATCGTGCCCACGGCACCTGCCACCCCCATCACACCCCGTATCTGGACGCCCGCCAGCGATGTGCTGACACGGGATTTTTCAGTCGCGGGAGTCATCGCCCGGCGATTATCCGGCGCCTGCGGACCCACGAGTCCCATCCACCGTTCAACCCCGCTGCCCGAGGTCTCGCATGTCTCGGACAGCTTTATTCAAGGAGACAAACCATGCTGATATCACTTCTGTTCCAGCTCATCGCTGCGATTTTTGTAACCCGACCGCCAGGCATTCAAGCGGGGCAATGGAGCCCTCACGCCCGCGATGCTGTCCGCACGTTGGAGCGCAGGCACTTTGGCATTCCGATTCCTGCACGGCCTGTGGCGCGTGCTCCAACCCGTCGGGACTGGGTGCGCGCACCGGCTACGGTTATCCCGGAAGTGGAAGGAGAGTGGACATGCAAGTAATGAACACACTTTCTCCAACAAGAGAGCAGCCCCAAGCTGCTGTGGTACTGCCTGCGGCACCCAAGGTCTGGATGCCTGCGCATTACTTTCATCGCGTGCATGATCCAGCCAGTTTTGCTTGGCTTGAACGCCTGTCACCTACGGTCGCCACGCAGTCGCCGCCCCTTGGCAATTGCTTTGGGATGGAAGTGGCGTACCTGGCACTCGACCTGCTGCACTGGTTTCCGAGCGAAACCGTGCTGGCCATCCCGTTCTTGGAAGCCGTGCCGCCAGAGTATTTTTTGGTGTGCAGTTCTGGTGGACAGCGGTGGTGGTGTTTTGTTGTGCTGCGAAATCGCGCCGAGAAAGCGTGTGCACTCGTTTTCGACATCGACCCATCGGTGCTGCTCATTGCTGGCCTTGGTCTGCGCGAAACCCATATCGAGGCAGCCACCGAAGCCGTCACATGCGGACGTGATTTTTCATTGGCTCCGAATGCGGCAGTGCTGTGCCCCATGGATCAGCGCCCAATCCGCTACGAGCGGTTGAGTCCTGCTACGCAGGAATATTTCTGTCTCAGTGAGGGGGCCGCAATGGGCAACGCACCAGGAGCGCCTCCCGGTCTTGCAGACGTTTTGACGCCGCGCAGTTTGCCGCAGACCGCCGCGATGGAGGTTTCCATTGGCAGTCGGACGCTGGGGTTGCGCATGCGCGTGAACGACGACGATGCTTTGATGCGGTTCCTGGACTCGCTGGGCGGTGACAGTGCGGGAGGTGTCCTATGAATAGCAGACCCCAATTTATCTCGCTGACCCCTGACCTGGCGCGAGCACTCATAGAAGAGATGCAGGCCGTGCTGGATGGTGAGGCCAGCTATTTCCATGCAGAGCTGTCGACCGATTCCGGCATGCAAGTCGGAGTGCACTTGTCGGGACCAGAGGATGTCGTGGAGGAAGGAGGGCCGTACCATGAGTGACGCCAAATCCTCTCGACGTTCCAAGCCCACAGTGAGGAGGGACCTGTACCAGGAGGTCACGGACAAGCTGATAGCTGCCATTGAGGCGGGCACTGCACCGTGGCAACGCCCCTGGCAAGACGTGGCAGCGGCGGGCGTACCCATGAACGGCACCAGTTCACGCCCGTACAACGGGGTCAACGCCCTGCTTTTGATGATGACTGCGCAAGCGGAAGGCTATTCCGACAATCGCTGGTTCACTTTCAAGCAAGCCAACGCGATGGGCGCCAAGGTCAAGAAGGGAAGCAAGTCCACCCCCGTGTACTTCTTCAAGATGCTGGATGCCAAGGGGCGTGAAGTGCCGGGTGATGGCACTGCGCCCCGAGAGGGGCAGGGGGGCACCACCGATTCCCCTCGACAGATTCCATTCCTGACGGAATACCGTGTGTTCCATGCGACTCAATTGGAGGGCTTGGCGCCTTTGCCTCAGCCAGAGCGCCCGTGGACCCCGCTGCAATCCGTGCAGCAGTTGGTCGAACGCTTACAGCCGGAGATTCGCTATGGTGGCAATCGGGCCTTTTACGCCCCCGGCCCAGGCCGAGACTTCATCCAGATGCCGCCAGAAGGAGCGTTTGCCAGTGCGGAGGAGTTTGCTGGGACGTTAGCCCATGAACTGGGTCACTGGACCGGTGCGGAGCACCGTCTCAACCGCAAGTTCGGCGTGTGGGGTACAGAAGCCTATATGCAGGAGGAGCTGAGGGCCGAGATTTTTAGCGCCTGCCTTTGCGCTGAGCTTGGCGTCGCCACTCCGATGGACAATCACGCGGCTTATGTGGGCGCCTGGTTGAAAAAGCTCCGGGAGGACAAGTTTGAGGTGTTCCGGGCCGCCAAGGATGCGCGTCGGATGGTGGATTTCGTTATGGGGCGGGGAAGCGCCCCAGTGATAGCAGTGCCTGCATCAGATTCAGCACCAGCCATACTCTTAGCCGACCTGGGTCACAAAGCTGTTGCTTCGGGAGTGGCAGGCCTGCTATTGCGTGCCCAGCAGGCCGCACGACGTGGTACCTCCGTGCGGCGACATGGTTTTGTGCCCTTGTCCGAGGCGCTAGCTGAGCATGCTGCACCAGGGCCCAGTAAAGGGGTAGCACATTAAGGCAGTGGGTTGTAGTCCACCTTCGGAAAGGTGTAGGTTAGCGCTAAATCGACGCCCCAATACATCATGCCCAGCTTGGTGGCAGTCAATTTGGCTGCCTCAAAGTTGGATGTCCGCAGGGCTGCCCTCACCGTGCTGTGGATGTGAGACGGTGGCATGAAAGCAAGTGCACCGAAAGGCATCCACTCTGTAATGCTATTCAGCAGCTCCTGGTCTGTCATGTCTGGGTTCGTGGCCACGTCGGGGTCTCTGAACGTCTTTGACCAGATAGTAATCCCTGGGCACACGTACTCTGGGTCGATTTTCCACTGTCTGTCCGCATACACCATGGATGGAATACGGCGCAATGCACACGCCTCCATCTCAGCGCTTGGGTTGCGCATGTCTCTGATCTTCCACGGTTGAGCGGCAAGAGTCGCAAGAGCTTTTTTGTTTGTCATGTTTTCATCCTTTCAAGTTAATGACAGGATGAAGTTTTGACCTGCGGGTCCTAAAAGTGAAGAAACGGAAAGGACCGGAATTCCTGTGTAGCCAGGATGTAGTAAAAAAACTCAGAAATCTCTCGTTTCACAGGGAAAAATTCAATTTTTTCAATACTGCTGCATCATGGGGGTGTGGTGTTCGAGCGTGTCGGACATGCAGGGGCGGGGGAAATGAGGCGTGGACTGTAGCAGCTTGCCCATGGGGTTTCCCCTCAATGATTTGCCGCAGGTTTTGGTGTCTTGTTACGTTTTGACATACTCTTGGCTGTATGCTGACAGCTTGGCTTTGACCGCAGGTGCCTTCCGTTGCGAGGGCGCCTTTCCCAACTCCAGGATTCGAAGGTTTCAGAGCGACCGTGATTTCGTCCGAACTGTTGACCGACCTTCTCGCCCCCGTGGGCGACGGCCTCATCGAGCCCATGGCGCAGGCGCGCCTGCAGGCGCTGGTGGATGCGGTGCCGGTGGCGTTGATGGAGTTCCGGCTGCAGGACGGCCGGTTGGTGCTGCTGGCGGCCAACGCGGCCGCGCGCCGTATGCCGGGGCTGGGCGCCGTGCGCGAGCCCGGTGCGGATGCTGGCGAGGTGTTCGACCTGCTGGCGAACACCTCTTTGCTGGACCAGCTCTATGGTGTGGTGCGCGTAGGGGTGCCGCTGGAGTGTCGCCAGGTGGTGCGCGAGCCCGGGCGCTTGCTGCTGGCCTGGGATTTGTCGGCGCGGCGGGTCACCCACGATTGCATCATGGTCACGGTGCGCGACGCCTCCGAGGCCGAGACCTTGCGTGCAGCGCTGGCCGCGTCCGAGCGCTCGCTCGAAGAAGTGCGGCGCGAGCTGCGCGAGCAGACCGAAGTCTTCAACACCATGGAGAGCCTGGCCCGCGCCGGCCATTGGCGCCGCATTGAAGACCCGGGCGAAACCGTGCTGCTGTGGTCGCCGGGCCTGTGCAACATCGCCGGTTTCGAACAACAGGAATGGGTGGACCCGGAGCGCGCCGTGAGCGGCATCCTGCCGGAAGACCGCCATGTGTTTGACAAGGTCCGCGAGCGCGGTGCGGGCCTGGACGTGGAATACCGCTGGCGCCGACCCGATGGCGAGGTGCGCTGGATGCGCTCGCGCGTGCAGCGCACGCTGCCACGCGACGGGGTGCAGGTGGTCATGGGCGTGGTGCAGGACGTGACCGACGAGCACCGTGCAGCCGAGCAGCTGCGCGAACAGTTGCTGTTCATCCAGCGCATTGCCAGCCGCATCCCGGGCTTTATCTACGAATACCGCCTGCATTCCGATGGGGGCACGAGCGTGCAGTACATCAGTGATGCAGTGCGCGAGTTCATGGGCGTCGAGCCCCACGAGGTGACTGCCGACCACGGCGTGCTCATGCACCGCGTGGTGCCCGAAGACCTGCCCCAGGTGCAGCGCTCGGCCATGACGTCGGTGCGCAAGCTGGTGCCCTGGCAGTGCGAATACCGCGTACGCATGAAGGACGGCAGCGTGCGCTGGCACATGACCAACGCCGTGCCCCACCGCGAAGCCGATGGCTCGGTGGTGTCGCATGGTTTCACCATGGACATCACCGACCGCAAGCGCGCAGAGCAGGAGATCGAACGCCTGGCGTTCTACGACGCGCTCACGGGCCTGCCCAACAGGCGCCTGCTGCTCGACCGGCTGCAACGCTCCATCGCCGCCTGCCAGCGCACCAGAAACCTCGGTGCGCTGCTGTTCATCGACCTTGATAACTTCAAGGACCTCAACGACACCCTGGGCCACGACATGGGCGACCAGCTCTTGTCGCAAGTGGCCGCCCGCCTGGTGGGCAGCGTGCGCGAAGCCGACACCGTGGCCCGCTTTGGCGGCGACGAATTCGTCGTCATGCTCGAAGCCCTGGCGCCCGACCTGCAAAACGCCGCCACCCAGGCAGAAACCGTGGCCGAGAAACTCCTGGCCCACCTGAACCAGCCCTTCGACCTGGACGGCGCCCAGCACTACAGCACCCCCAGCATCGGCATCACCCTGTTTGGCGACGAACGCCTCACCGTAGACGAACTCCTCAAACGCGCAGACCTGGCCATGTACCAGGCCAAAGCCGCAGGGCGCAACACCCTGCGCTTCTTTGACCCCGACATGCAGGCGGCAGTGAACGCCCGCTCCAACCTCGAAGCCGACCTGCGCCAGGGCCTGGCCAGGAACGAGCTGCTCGTGCACTACCAGCCCGTGGTGGACCACCACGCCCGCCTCATGGGGGCAGAAGCCCTGGTGCGCTGGCGCCACCCCCAGCGCGGCATGATCAGCCCCGGCGACTTCATCCCCCTGGCCGAGCAGACAGGCCTGATCCTGCCCTTGGGCCAATACGTGCTGCAGACCGCCTGCGAACAGCTGCAGCGCTGGAGCCAGCACGACAGCACCGCCCACCTGTCCATCTCGGTCAACGTCAGCGCGCGCCAATTCAGGCAACCCGGCTTTGTGGCCGAAGTGCTGCAGACCCTCAAGAGCCACAACGCAGACCCCGGAAAACTCAAGCTCGAACTCACCGAAAGCCTGCTTCTAGGGGACATCGAAGACACCATAGCGCGCATGGTGCAGCTCAAGAACGAAGGGGTGGGATTTGCGCTGGATGACTTTGGCACCGGCTACTCCAGCCTGAGCTACCTCAAGCGGCTGCCGCTGGACCAGGTGAAGATAGACCAGAGCTTTGTGCGGGACGTGCTTGCGGACCCGAACGACGCGGCGATCGTGCGCACGATCCTGGCGCTGGCCAAGAGCCTGGATTTGGAGGTGGTGGCGGAGGGGGTGGAGACGACGGGGCAGCTGAGCTT
>CAYXSL010000007.1:47036-51100 GCA_964466605.1 uncultured Verminephrobacter sp. | reverse complement strand
CGTCGGGGTTGGTCATCAGCGCGCGGCCAATGGTGAGCATTTGCTGCTCGCCACCGCTGAGCTGCTGGCCGCCGTGACCCAGGCGCTCCTTCAGGCGCGGAAAGGTCTCCAGCACGCGCTCGTAGGTCCAGTCGCGCTGCCCACGTGTGCCGGCGCGGGCTGCCATCTGCAGGTTCTCGACCACGCTCAGGTTGCCGAAGATCCCACGGCCCTCGGGCACGTAGGCAATGCCCAGCCGGGCCACCTCGTAGGGCGGCTTGCCCGTCATATCGCGGCCCGCCACGGCCACGCTGCCCGAGCGGGGTTTGACCAGGCCCATCAGCGATTTCAGCAAGGTGCTCTTGCCCATGCCGTTGCGGCCCATGAGGCCAATGGTCTCGCCTTGTCCCACGGTGAAGTCAATGCCGTGCAGGATGTGGCTGCTGCCGTAGAAGGTGTGGATGCCCTTGGCATCGATCCATGGAGTGGTCATCTCAGTGGTCCTCGCCTAGGTAGGCGGCCTGCACCGTGGCATCGGCGCGCACCTCGGGCGGTGTGCCGTGGGCAATCACCTCACCGTTGACCATCACCGTGAGGCGGTCGGCCAGCGCAAACACGGCATCCATGTCGTGCTCGACCAGCATGATGGCGTGCGCGGGTTTGAGGCGCTGCAGCAGCTCCACCATGCGCTCGGCCTCGGCCACGCCCATGCCGGCCAAGGGCTCGTCGAGGAGCAGCACCTGGGGCTCGGTGGCCAGGGTCATGGCGATCTCCAGCTGGCGCTGCTCGCCATGGCTCATGGCCCCGGCAATCGCCGTGCGCCGGTCTTTGAGGCCAGAAAGCTCGATGGCGCTTTCCAGGCGGGCGGTGGTAGCTCTGTTTTTGATAGTGGCTGCACGGGTGTCCTGCCACCAGCGCAGCGGGTTCCAGGGCTGCTGCGCATCGCGCGACTGGGCGGCCAGGCGCACGTTCTCGTGCACCGTGAGCGGCAGGAAGATGTTGGTCTTCTGGTAGCTGCGGCCCAGGCCCTGGCGCGAGATGCGCTCGGGCGCCCAGCCGGTCACATCGGTGCCGCCCAGCAGCACCTGGCCCGAGGTGGGGGGCAAGTCACCCGAGAGCAGGTTGGTCAGCGTGGACTTGCCCGCGCCGTTGGGGCCGATCACGGCGTGGATCTGGCCGCGCCAGAGGTCCACGGACACGCCGCCCACGGCGGCCAGGCCGCCAAAGCGCTTGATGAGCTGGCGGGCAGAGAGCAGTGCCTCAGCCATGGTGAGCATCCTCCTGCGCCTTGGCACCCTTGCGTTGCCCCAGCATGCCCAGCAGCCCACGCGGCGCGGCCACCACCACCAGCACGATGAAACCGCCCATCAGCAGTTGCCAGTGCTTGGTGATGTCTTTGAACACATGCAGCAGAACCTCAAAAGCAAACGCGCCCACGATGGCCCCCGCGAAATTGCCCATGCCGCCCAGGATGATCATCATGATGGCGTGCGCGCTCATGTGAAAACCCATTAGCTCCGGGTTCACATAGCCCGTCTGCGCGCCCCACAGGTAGCCTGCCAGCCCCGCCAGCGCACCCGCCACGGTGAACGCGGTGAGCTTGTAGCCCTGCGTGCCAAAACCCATGGCGCGCATGCGGTGCTCGTTGATGCGGATGCCCGCGAGTGCCCGGCCCAGCGGGCTCCAGAGCAGGCGGCGCAGCAGCGCATAGACGATGACCACGAGGGCGAGGGTGAAGTAATAGAAAGTCTTGCGGCCTTCCAGGTCGAACGGCAGCCAGCCAAAAATGGAGGCATCGGGCCGGAAGTTGATGTACAGCCCGTCCGAGCCGCCCAGCACCTTGTTGTCGAAGAACAGGTAGAACAACATCTGGGCAAACGCCATCGTGACCATGATGAAGTAGATGCCGTGGGTGCGCACCACGAAGAAACCGATGACCAGCGCCACCAGCCCCGCGCCGGCCACCGCCAGCGGCAAAGTCCACCACAGGCTCACGGGCGCATCGGCGGGCGTGAGAAAAGCCAGCGCGTAGCCCGCCACGCCAAAGTAGGCCGCATGGCCCAGCGACACCAGGCCGGTCACGCCCTGCAGCAGATCCAGGCTCATCGCAAAGATGGCCATGATCATCATGCGCGTGACCATCTGCACGTAGAAATCACTGCCGACCACAGGAAACAGCAGCAGCGCTGCCAGCCCCAGCGCGAGGGCCAGCTGCACGCTGCGGGGCAGCACTTCGATATTGGCGCGAGGGGTGCTCATTGTTTAAAGAGGCCTTCCGGTTTCCACAGCAGCACCGCCGCCATCAGCATGTAGACGAGCATCCCGGCCACCTGCGGCAACAGCACCTTGCCAAACGTATCGACAAAGCCCACCAGCAGCGCCGCAATGAGTGCACCACGCACCGAGCCGATGCCGCCGATCACCACCACCACAAAACACATGATGAGCACCGACGAGCCCATGTTCGGGTAGACGCTGGACACCGGCGCCGCCACCATGCCTGCCACCGCCGCCAGGCCCACGCCCAGCGCAAACACGATGGCATGGATGAGCTTGATGTTCACGCCCAGCGACTCGGCCATGTCGCGGTTGAAGGCGCCCGCGCGGATCTTCATGCCCAGGCGGGTTTTGGAGATCAGCAGATACAGGGCCACGGCCAGCGCGATGCACACGCCCGAGATGAACAGCCGGTAGGCCGGGTAGGAGAGGGTGTCGGTGAGCGGGATCGACCAGTCCAGCATCTGGGGGATGGGTACGCCGTGCACATCGTCGCCCCACAGGATGGAGCGCAGTTCTTCAAAGATGTAGATCAGCCCAAAGGTCAGCAGCACTTGGTCTAGATGGTCGCGGTGGTAGAAGTGGCGGAACAGCAGCCATTCGAGCGCCAGCCCAAAGACCACCGAGAGCGCAGCCCCGCCTAGGATGGCCAGCGCCAGGCTGCCGAAGTGCCCTGACAGCGAATACGCGAGGTAGGCCCCCAGCATGTAGAAGCTGCCGTGCGCCAGGTTCACCACGCCCATGATCCCGAAAATCAGCGTGAGCCCGGCCGCCAGCATGAACAGCAGCAGGCCGTACTGCACGCTGTTGAGCAACTGGATCAGGAAGGTGGCGAAGTCCATCGGGTACCGTGGGTGGAGTGCAGTAGGTCAGGCCGCCCGCCGAGAAGCGGGCAGCAGGGCGCGCGGCTGGGGCCGGGCGGGTGAGGATGAAGAGTGTGCCCCGCTTGCAGCGGGTCAGCCCATCCTGCAGCCAGCGCCACTGTCGGCCAGTGCCTTGGCGGCCACGCCGATCACCTTGTTTTCCTTGTTCTCCACCTGGCGCAGGTAGATGTCCTGCACGGGGTTGTGGGCCCGGCTCATGGTCCACTTGCCGCGCGGGCTGTCGATGGTGGCGCTCTCCATGGCCTTGATGACGGCAGGCTTGGCGGACAGGTCGCCCTTCACGGCGTTGGCGCCCTGCACCAGCAGCAGGCCGGTGTCGTAGCCCTGCACCGCGTACACGTCGGGCTGGCTGCGGAAGGCCTTGGCGTATTCCAGGCGGAACTGCTTGTTGCGCGGCGTGTCCAGCGAGTCGCTGTAGTGCATGGTGGTGATGATACCGTCGGCCGCCGGGCCGGCCGCATCGAGCACGCCTTCGGTCAGGAAGCCCGAGCCATACAGCGGGATCTTGCCCTTGAGGCCTGCGGCCGCGTAGTCCTTGATGAACTTGGCCGCGCCGCCGCCCGCAAAGAAGCAGGCCACCGCATCGGGCTTGAGGGCCGCGATTTCGGTGAGCAGTGCCTGGAACTCCACATTGGGGAAGGGCAGGCCCAGTTCCTTGATGATGGTGCCACCGGCCTTGGTGTAGCTTTCCTTGAAGCCTTCAAAGGCCTCGTCGCCAGCCGCGTACTTCCAGGTGATCCACACGGCCTTCTTGTGGCCCTTTTCGACCATGGCCTTGCCCAGCGCCAGCGTGGGCTGCGAATTGCTGAACGAGGTGCGGAACACATTGGGGGCACACAGCGCGCGGGTGGCGGCATGCACGCCAGCGTTCGGGATGAGGTTGAGCACGCCGGTGTCGCGTGCCACCTTCTGGATGCCCATCTG
>CAYXSL010000007.1:0-47026 GCA_964466605.1 uncultured Verminephrobacter sp. | reverse complement strand
CGCCCGAGTGCACGGTGCCAATCAGCACATCGACCTTGTCGCGCTGCACCAGCTTGCTGGCGTTTTCCACGCCCTTGCTGGGCTCGGACTCATCGTCCACCTTGAACCACTCGATCTCGCGCCCGCCGAGCTTGCCGCCTTGCTGGTCGATGGCCAGGCGCACACCGTTCTCGATGGCCACGCCCAGCTGGGCAAAGGTGCCGGTGTAGGGCAGCATGAACCCCACACGCACCTTGCCGCTTTGGGCGCGCACGATGGAGGGCAGCAACAGCCCCGTGGATGCGGCGCCCACAAGGGCGGCACTGCGGCTGATGACGAGGCGGCGGGTGGTCATGGGATGGGTCTCCTTTGTTTAGGCTTAAAGTAATTTACTTCAAGCATTCCGTGGTGAATACCTATGGGTTACCCGTACCGGTGCCGACGGGGCAATGCCATGTCCGTGCGGCAGAGGTCACAATTGTTTGGCGCAGCACGACCTGGGGATCGAGGCGACTCGATACGGGGCACTTGCACAAATAAACATGAATTAAAGTGCATTTTTTCTATTTTCGTGCAGTATAGATCATGATTTTTCCGCTGTGCTCACCGTTTGGAGTGCCAAGCATCAGTAGTTTCGAGCATAGATAGTCGCTGTGTATGTTCGGTGAACGGTGCAGCCGCAAGGGTAGGGGTGTAGGGGCTTGCAAGGCCCGGGTCTTGCTTGATGGCGACCTGGGCGACACTCGAGGTCCGTGCACACGGGCTCTCCTTGTGTGCCGACTGTTTTGCTGCCGAATGGGGCGCGGCTGCGTTCCCTCTTTGTCCATGTCTTTGTCCGTTCCGCCGTCCCCGTCTTCGTCGTCACTGCCAGCACGCACACGCATGGCCCGCTGGCTGCGTCATTTTTGGCCCGCCCCACTGGGCATTGACGGGCGCGAGAGGCTGCGTTTTATTGCGGGAGCGGTGGTCGGCGTGCTGTTGACTGCCTGGCTGAGCCGCTGGTGGGCGGGTGGCAGCGGTTCCGGGCCCTGGATGGTGGCTTCGCTGGGGGCCAGCGCGGTGCTGGTGTTTGGCATGCCTTCGAGCCCGCTGGCCCAGCCCTGGCCTGTGCTGGGGGGCAGCACTTTGTCTGCCCTGGTGGGGGGGCTCTGTGCGGCGCTGATTCCCGATCCGGTGTGGGCGGGGGCGGTGGCTGTGGGGCTGGCCATTGCGCTCATGGTGCCGTTGCGCTGCCTGCACCCACCGGGCGGTGCCATGGCGCTGTATGTGGTGCTGACCACAGGCGATGGCTGGCACCTGGCGGCGTTTCCGATTCTGTTCAACGTGGTGGTGTTGCTGGTGACTGCCGTGGCCTACAACGGTCTGACCGGGCGCCGCTACCCGCACCCGCAGCGCATGGTGGCGCGTACCGATGTGGCCCAGGGGGCCTTCACGGCGTCGGACGTGGATGCGGCGCTGGCGCACTACAACCAGGTGCTGGACGTGAGCCGCGCCGATCTGGAGGGGTTGCTGCACCTGGCAGGCCGCGCCGCTTTCCAGCGAACGCTGGGGGAGGTGCGCTGTTCAGACATCATGTCCCGGCCCCCGCTGGCGGTGGAAGCGGGCATCTCGCTGAAGGAGGCCTGGGCCCTGATGCGTGCCGAGCAGATCAAGGCGTTGCCTGTGGTGGATGCGCAGCGCCT
The DNA here is from genome assembly GCA_964466605.1 of uncultured Verminephrobacter sp. GTDB lineage: Bacteria > Pseudomonadota > Gammaproteobacteria > Burkholderiales > Burkholderiaceae_C > Acidovorax. The sequence continues at coordinate 45,365 of CAYXSL010000007.1, read as the reverse complement.
GGTGGTGGGCATCGTGACCGTGGCAGACTTCATGCGGCTGGCCAACCTGGATGTGCATGAAGGCCTCGGGCAACGCCTGCGCACTTTGGTCATGGGGCGCAGTGGCCAGCCGCAGCATGTAGGTGAAATCATGTCCCACCCGGTGCAGGTGGCCCGTGTGGCGCAGCACGCCATGGACCTGGTGCCGTTGTTCTCCCAGGGGGGGCACCACCACATCCCCATCGTGGACGCAGATGATCGCCTGGTGGGGGTGATCACACAGACGGACCTGGTGCGCACGCTGGCCTTGGCTGTGCAGGGGCGCGATGGCCCGCCTGCTGCTGCCCAAACGGGCCGGTAGGCACAACAAGGCGCATCGCGGTACAATCGACAGGCTTTGCACAGCGCTTTTGCCTGTCCATTGAAGCCGTCTCCCCCGGCCGTCTGCCTGATCTGCGCCCCGGGTGCAGCGACTCCCACCGCCCGCAATGCACCGTGTGTCGAGCATCGACCACGTCGTAGCTGCCGTGGTGGATGCACCAAGCGTTCAGGCGCTGATCACAGAATATTAGTTTTGAAGAGATAAAAAACATGGCCAAAGAAGAACTCATTGAAATGCAAGGCTCCGTCACGGAAGTCTTGCCCGATTCGCGCTTTCGCGTCACGCTGGACAACGGTCACCAACTGATCGCCTACACGGGCGGCAAGATGCGCAAGCACCACATCCGCATCCTGGCAGGTGACAAGGTGTCCCTGGAAATGTCGCCCTACGACCTGACCAAGGGCCGTATCACCTTCCGCCACCTGGCTGGCCGTGGCCCTGGCCCGAGCAGCCGCTAAGCCATCGCTTGGCTTGATTCACTGGTTTCATCGGTTTCATTGGTCTTTTTCAGCCTGAAAGGCTGAGCCGTTTCTTGTTGTTCTCTCGTCCTTGCATGGCCGTGCCAGAGGCTGTGGATTTTCGGTTTGTTGGGGTACCTGCTGCTTTTCAAAAAAATGAAAAAAGCAGGCATCGAACCAAAAAACAGGAAATTGGCGGGTTAGAATACGAGCTGTCGGAGCGTAGCGCAGCCTGGTAGCGCATCTGCTTTGGGAGCAGAGGGTCGCGAGTTCGAATCCCGCCGCTCCGACCAATGTTTGAAGGCCTTGCAGCACACGCTGCAGGGCCTTTTTTCTTGCCTGTTGCGGTACGGGCAAGTGGTGACAGGGGCAAACGTCCTTACCATCGGGGCGTCCCGGATGGTGCCCAAGCCTGGGGCGCATCCGTCCAATCGCCGCCTGACCGGCCACGCCATGAAACGTCCTCCGCCTGTTTCCGCTCCTTCCATCGCAAGCCCATGGACGGGCACCCCGGCCCTTACCGGCCAGCGCTATGACATCGTGGATGCGCTGCGAGGCGGGGCGATGGTGTGGATGACCGTCTTTCACTTCTGTTTTGACTTGAGCCATTTGGGCTTCTGGCCGCAGAACTTCCGTGTGGACCCGTTCTGGACCACCCAGCGCACCTTCATCGTGAGCCTTTTTCTTTTCTGCGCGGGGTTGGGGCAGGCCATAGCGTGGCACCAGGGACAGGGGTGGCAGCGTTTCGGGCGCCGCTGGCTGCAGATTGCGGGCTGCGCGCTGCTGGTAACGCTGGGCTCGTTTGCCATGTTTCCGCAGAGCTTCATCTACTTCGGGGTCTTGCACGGCATGGCCGTGATGCTGCTCATTGCCCGGTGTACATCTGGTTGGGGGCCGTGGCTGTGGCTGGCGGGGCTGGTGGCTGTGGCCTTGCCATCCCTGGCGCAGCATCTGCTGTCGGGCAGTTGGGCGGAGGCGGCGCCCTGGTTCAACGGCCGGGCCCTCAACTGGCTGGGTCTGGTATCCCGCAAGCCTTTCACTGAAGACTATGTGCCTGTTTTCCCTTGGTTGGGCGTGATGTGGTGGGGGCTCGCTGCAGGCCAGTGGATGCTGGCCCGCCCATTGGTGCTGCTGTCGCGGCCACTGCCCGGGATCTTTCGGCCCCTATCGGTTCTGGGGCGCTGGAGTCTGAGTTACTACATGCTTCATCAACCGGTGATGATGGGGTTGTTGATGGCGGTGGCTTGGTGGCTGGGCCGGTCGTAGCTGCCGATGGCTGGTGGAAAGAACAAACGGCTTGTGGGTGAACTGTCGGCGGCAGACCGTTCCCAGCGGGCATAAAAAAACGCGGCCTGGACCGCGTTTTTTTTGGGGGGCATCCCTGCGGATGCCGGTCCGGCCTGATTACTCGACCTTGGCCTTGGCGCGCAGGTCTTCCTGGAACTTGGCCAGCTTTTGCTGCTGCAGCTGTTGCGCCACTTGGGGCTTGACTTCTTCCAGCTTCGGCAGCTGGGCCTGGCGCACGTCGTCCAGGCGGATGACGTGGTAGCCAAACTGGCTCTTCACGGGGGCGTCGGTCATCTTGCCTTTTTCGAGCTTGACCAGGGCTTCGGTGAATTCGCTCACGTAGCTGGCGGGGTTGGCCCAGTCCAGGTCACCACCCTTGGCGCCGGAGCCTGGGTCCTTGGATTGCTTCTTGGCGATGTCTTCGAACTTGGCGCCCTTCTTGATGGACGCAATGATGGCCTTGGCGTCGGCTTCCTTGTCCACCAGGATGTGGCTGGCCTTGTATTCCTTGCCGCCGTTGGCCGCCACGAACTTGTCGTATTCGGCCTGGATTTCGGCGTCGGTCACCGGGTTGGCCTTCTGGTAGTCGGCGAACAGTTCGCGGATCAGGATGCTCTGGCGGGCCAGTTCCATCTGGGCCTTGTAGTCAGCCGAGGCTTCCAGGCCGCGCTTTTGGGCTTCCTGCATGAAGATTTCGCGAGCAATCACTTCTTCTTTGATCTGGCCTTCGATGTCGGGCGTCACAGGGCGGCCCGAGCGTTCCACCTGCTGCTTGAGCGCCTCGACGCGCTCTTTCGGCACGGCCTTGCCGTTGACGATGGCAACGTTCTGGGCGGAAGCGGGCAGGGCCATGGTGCCCAGCACGGCAGCGGCCACGAGGCCGGACAGGAGCTGTTTCTTCATGCGAAATCCAAAAAATGAGAGGTTGTTTGTGCCAGCTGAAACCCGGCGAGGTGCTATCTGAGGCCGGTTCAGAGAACTTCAATGGCAAGGGCGTGTACGCCTTGGTCAATAAATTCTTGCAGCGCATCATACACAAGGCGGTGTTGCGCTATGCGGGGCTTGCCTGTAAACAAAGGTGACGAAATCCGGACCCGGAAATGCGTACCAAAACCGGTGCCGTTGGCCCCGGCGTGGCCCGCGTGGGCGGCGCTTTCGTCCAGCACTTCGAGGGCCGTGGGGGCCAGGCGCTGGGTGAGGGCTTGGTGCATCTGCTGAGCGATGGTGGGTGTAGTCATGGGGAGTCTCCGCGGCTCAGGCTGCCGGCTCGTCGCCCTTGAGGTGCGGCGCGATGTAGATGCCCTGGCCGATCAGAAACACCAGCGGGAAGGCGTAGCCCCAGAGCTTGAAGTCCACCCAGGCCTCGGTGCTGAAGTTGAGCACGACATAGGCGTTGATGGCGGACATGAAGGCGCAGTAAACGATCCACGCCACGTTCAGCCGCAACCACACCTGGTCGGGCAGGTCCAGCTGGCTGCCCAGCAGCATCTTGAGGAAGTTCTTCTTCATCGCCCACAGGGCCACCGCCAGCGCGAGGGACATGGCGCCGTAGAGCACCGTGGGTTTCCACTTGATGAAGCGGTCGTCCTGCAGCACCAGCGTGAGCGTGCCAAACAGCAGTATGAGCACCAGCGTGACCTTGTGCATGGTCTGCAGGCGGCGGTCGATGGCATAGATCAGGCCCATCTGTACCACGGTGGCGGCCATGAGCACGGCCGTGCCCACATAGATGCCATAGAACTTGTAGGCCCCGAAAAACAGCAGGATGGGGAAGAAGTCGATCAGGATTTTCATGGGGTCGGGGACATTCTCGGCGGTCAGCCCTTGTCGGATTCGAAGTCGAGCGACGCGGAGTTCATGCAATAGCGCAGGCCGGTGGGTGCCGGGCCATCTTCGAACACGTGGCCCAGATGGGCCCCGCATTGTGCACACACCGTCTCGGTGCGGACCATGCCGTGGCTGCGGTCCACGATTTCGGTGATGGCGCCCGGGATGGCCTGGGAGAAGCTGGGCCAGCCGCAGCCCGCGTCGAACTTGGTGTCCGAATCAAACAGCTTGGCATCGCAGCAGATGCAGTGGTAGCTGCCATCGGCCCAGTGGGTTTCGTACTTGCCGGTGAAGGGGCGCTCGGTGGCTGCGTGGCGGGTGACCTGGAAGGCCACAGGCTCGGCGCCTTTCTCGCGCAGCACGGCTTGCCATTCGGCGTCGGTCTTCTGTATGGGATGGGTCATGATGAACAGCTGATCTCGATGGAAGACGCCCAGTCGGGCGGAAAGGCTGCGTGGGCGTCGTGCCCGGGGTGCTCGTCGAACGGGCGCTCCAGCAGCCGCTGCAGGGTTTGGAGTTCGCTGAAGTCGCCAAGTTTCGCCGCGCGGATGGCCTGTTCGCCTAGGTGGTTGCGCAACACGAATTTGGGGTTGATTTTGAGCATAAAATTGGCCGCCTCCGCGCAACCATCATGCCTTTGTAGCTCCGAATACGATAGCAACCATGCGTCCCACGCCGCGCGATCGGCAAACAGGTCGCGCACCGGCTCGAAATCGCCGCTGCCCACGGCGTGCGAGAGCCGGCGCCAGAAGATGGTGTAGTCCACGCCATTTTTCGCGAGCAGCAGCAAGATGCCATCGATCAGCGTGGCATCCTGCTCGTGCACGGTGGTCAGGCCCAGCTTGGCGCGCATGCGGGCCATGAACTCCTGCGGGAACACGGTCTTGTAAGACTCCAGCGCCGCCTTGGCCAGCTCCTCATCGCCGATCAGTGGCAACAGCGCCTGCGCCAGGCAAAACAGGTTCCAGTACGCCACATTGGGCTGGCGGTTGTAGGCATAGCGGCCCTGTGTATCGCTGTGGTTGCACACGTGGCCGGGCACGAAAGCGTCCAGAAACTGGAACGGACCGTAGTCGATCGTGAGGCCCAGGATGCTCATGTTGTCGGTGTTCATCACCCCATGGCAAAAGCCCACGGCCTGCCACTGTGCCATGAGGCGCGCGGTACGCTCGCTCACCGCCTGCAGCAGGGCGGCGTAGGGGTTGCCTGCCAGGCCGGTGCCGTCCCTGCATTCGGGGTAGTAGCGGTCGATGACGTAGTCGGCCAGCGTTTTCAGGGCAGCCTCCTGGCCGTTGGCTGCAAAGTGCTCAAAGTGGCCAAAGCGCACAAAGCTGCGTGCCACGCGGGTGACGACGGCAGCGGTCTCGATTTCTTCGCGGCGGACGTGCCCTGTGGAGCCAGTGATGCACAGCGCGCGCGATGTCGGCACACCCAGGCCGTGCATGGCTTCGCTGCACAAAAACTCACGGATGCTCGAGCGCAATACCGCGCGACCATCGCCCATGCGCGAGTAGGGCGTGCGGCCTGCACCCTTGAGCTGGACCTCCCACCCCGAGGCTGTCTCACCGAGCAAGATGGCGCGCCCATCGCCCAACTGGCCGGCCCAGACGCCAAACTGGTGCCCGCTGTACACGCTGGCCAGGGGTCGTGAGCCTGCCAGCAGGCGGTTACCGGTGAAGGTTTGCAGGGCCTCGTCGCTGCGCAGGGCGGCTTCATCCAGCCCCAACAGTTGCGCCACGGCGGGGCTGGTCCCTACCCAATGGGGCGAGGGCAGAGGGGTGGGGCGCAGTTCCGTGAAAAAGTCGGGGCCCAGCGCGGCAAAGCGGTGGTCCCAGGCGAGGCCGAGGTCGGTGCGGGCGTCGCTGTCGGCGGTCAGGGTCATGGGCTGGATTGTCTCGCAGGCCGGATGCCCCGGCGCCCACAGGGCCATGGCAGGGTGGGCACGGCCAGCACTGCAACCGTTAGCGCGACGCTGCCGCTGCCAGGAAGGCTGCGCTGGGTGCCGGCTGCACCAGCTACTGGCGGTACTGCCCTGGCGGCATGCCGAACCAGCGCTTGCAGGCCCTGAAGCGAGCCAGCTGCTCGCGCATCTGGCCCTGGCCGATGGCCTAGCACCTGGCCTGCCCGAAGCCCAGACCTTGGTGGCCAGCTGGCCCACCACGCAGGTGGCCAGCTACCTGCGCAGCAAGGATGCGCGGGTCATCCTGCAGACGGTGCTGGCAAAGGGGCTGACGGGCTCCGGCCCCATCCGGGACGGTGTGGTGGTGCCGGCCGACCCCATCGCCGAGATCGGGGCAGGGCGGTATCAGAAGGTGCCTGTTCTGACCGGCTACACGGCCGAGGAGGGCAAGCTGTTTGCCCCCTTCCTGGTGCTGCTGGGCGGCAAGCCTGGCATGAAGATCAGCGATGCCGACCGCTTTGCGATGATGCAACGCTTTGACCCCGATGCGCACACTACCCTGACTGCGGCGGACATTCTGGATGCGTCCTACCTGCCGGTGACGGCCCCAGGTACGGGCTACAACGCACGCACCCAGTTGCTGGGCAATGTGTTTATTGGCGCCAGCCGCGACAACCTGCTGAACGCCCTGCGCAGCCAGCAGAGCAACGTGTGGAACTACCAGTTCAACTGGGCCCAGCAGCCTGCGCCGTGGAACGATGTGTACGGCGCGGCCCATGCGTTCGACCTGCCTTTTGTGTTTGGCAACTTCGGTCCCTCGGTGTTTGCGAAGGCGACCAACAGCACCGCCAACCAGCCGGGGCGCCTCGCCTTGTCGCGGGCGATGATGGACAGCCTGCGGGCGTTTGTGCACACCGGTGATCCCAACAACGCCACGCTGGGCCAGACCTGGCAGCCCTGGCCCCGCAAATTCGTCTTTGATGCGGACCAGAAGGCGGTGCGCCTGAGCGTGCAATGACCCTCGCGCTGCAGGTGTTGAACAGCCTTTGGCTGAATGCGGGTAGTCAGTGCGCGGCCGTGGCGGCGAGGTATGCGTTCAGCGCCTCGTCGTCCACGATGGCTACGCGCCCGAAGTCCAGCGACACGATGCCCATGCCCTCCAGCGACCGCAGCACCTTGTTCACAGTCTGCCGCGACAGGCCCACCAGCTGGCCCAGCTCGTCCTGCGTGAGGTTGAGCCTGCGCGTGCTGCGCCAGAACAACCGGCTCAGGTACAGCGCGACGCGGTGCTCGGGAGATTGTGTGCGGCCGGCCTCGATGATGGTCATGGCCTGCCCGAGCCGCATGTTCAGGTGCTGCACCAGGAACTGGTTGAACGCCAGGCTGCTCTCGCGCAGCGTGGCAAACAGCGGCAGCGGCAAGCACAGCAGCGTGGTGGGCCGCAGCGCCACCACGTTGTACTTGCGCGGCTCGGGCTTCATGGCCGAGCCCTCGCCAAACCACTCGCCATCCGGCACACCGATGAAGGCCGACGCCCGTCCTTTGCTGGCCGGGCTCTGCAGCATCACCAGGCCCGACAGCACAGCGTGCCAGCCCTCCACCGCGCTACCCGCAGGCATCATGATGGCGCCCTTGTCGCCCTGTACGGCAAACACCTCTTCGCGCAGGCGCTCCTGCAGCGCGGTGGGCACGCTGGCAAACCACGGCTGGGCCGAAATGAAGCGCGGAGCGGGGGGCAAGGTGCTGAGCATGTGGGCGATTGTCGCTGCACTGTGGCGCCGGGTTCAGGGTAATCCCTTGGGGTTTGTCAATGGGACGACAGGTGTTGGCAGCCGCGCGCGTGCGGCGCACACTGGCGGCCTGCCGTGGGGTGCCAGGAGTTGCGTGGCAAAGCCGATGGCGGGTGGCGCGGCGCCCGGTGGGCCAATGGATTTCAGCGGCCTGTTTGCATGACTTTGGAGACACCTGGGGCCCATGCCTCGCGCTACCATGATCTTTCCCTTCACTACAACATTCAAGGAGCACCCATGCTGGGCCTGATGCAAAGTCAACCGTTGCTGATCTCGTCGCTGATCGAGTTCGCAGAACGCCACCATGGCGACGCCGAAATCGTCTCCCGGCGGGTAGAGGGTGACATTCATCGCTACACCTACCGCGACCTGGCGGCACGTGCACGCCGTCTGGCCAACGCGCTCGACGATCTGCAACTGCAGTTCAGCGACCGCGTGGCCACGCTGGCCTGGAACGGCTACCGCCACATGGAGATGTACTTTGGTGTCTCCGGCTCGGGCCGTGTGCTGCACACCGTGAATCCCCGCCTGCACCCCGACCAGATCGCCTGGATCGTCAACCATGCCGAAGACCAGGTGCTGTGTTTTGAGCTGACCTTCCTGCCCCTGGTGCAGGCCGTGCACGCCAAGTGCCCCACCGTGAAGAAGTGGGTGGCTCTGTGCGACGCCGACAAGCTGCCTGCGGACTCTGGTGTTCCCGGCCTGTCGAGCTATGAAGACTGGATTGGCGCCCATTCGGCCGACTACGCCTGGCCCGAGTTTGACGAGAACTCGGCATCGAGCATGTGCTACACCAGCGGCACCACGGGCAACCCCAAGGCCGCGCTTTACAGCCACCGCTCGACCACGCTGCATGCCTATGCCGCCGCGCTGCCCGACGTGATGTGCCTCTCGGCCCGTGACTCGGTGCTGCCCGTGGTGCCCATGTTCCACGTCAATGCCTGGGGCATTCCGTACTCGGCGGCGCTCACGGGCTGCAAGCTGGTGTTCCCCGGCCCGGCGATGGATGGCAAGTCGATCTATGAACTCATCGAATCCGAAAAGGTGAGCTACGCCGCCGGTGTGCCGACCGTGTGGCAGATGATGCTGGGCCACATGAAGCCCGCCGGCCTGAAGTTCTCCACGCTCAAGCGCACGGTGATCGGTGGCTCGGCCTGCCCACCGGCCATGATCCATGCGTTCAAGGAAGACTACGGCGTGGAAGTGCTGCACGCCTGGGGCATGACCGAGATGAGCCCACTGGGCACGCTGTGCACGCTCAAGAATAAGCACCTGTCGTTGCCCAAGGAAGAGCAGATGAAGGTCTTGCTCAAGCAGGGCCGCGCGATCTATGGCGTGGACATGAAGATCGTTGGTGGAGACGGCGAAGAGCTGCCCTGGGACGGCAAGACCTACGGTGACCTGCTCGTCAAGGGCCCGTGGATTGTGGACAGCTATTTCAAGGGTGAAGGCGGTCATCCGCTCGTCAAGGACAAGCAGGGCCGTGGCTGGTTCCCCACCGGCGACGTAGCCACCATTGATGCCGACGGCTTCATGCAGATCACAGACCGCAGCAAGGACGTGATCAAGTCGGGCGGGGAGTGGATCAGCTCCATCGACATCGAAAACATTGCTATGGCGCATCCCGCGATTGCCATGGCAGCGTGTGTGGGTATGCCGCACCCCAAGTGGGACGAGCGCCCCATCGTGGCTGTGGTCAAGCGCCCGGGCACCGAGGTCACACGCGATGAGCTGCTGGCGTTTTACGAAGGCAAAACCGCCAAGTGGCAGATCCCGGATGACGTGGTGTTTGTTGATGCCATTCCACTGGGTGCCACCGGCAAGATGCTCAAGACAAAACTGCGCGAGCAGCTCAAGGATTACAAGCTCCCGGGCTTGTGAAGGCTGCGTCCTTGGCCCCGCCAACCCTCTTGATCGCCCTCGCGGCTTTCGAAACTGGCGCGGCCCAGGCCAGTGCACCCGTGGAGCTGGCTTTGCCAGGCCACCGGGTGCGTCTCCCTCATGAAGGAGAGGGGGAAGGCGCGCAGCGCCTCAGGGGGTGACACCGAGTTCAGTCACGTGTGCGACGCTGGTAGGGGCAATCCCTGAGCATCGCATTGTTGCAACGCGGTACGCTGCGTTGTGTCGATTCACTAGGAGACAAAACCATGAAATTTGCTATTAAGGCTGTAGCAGCCTCGGTAATCTTGGCGGCCGCTGGCGGGGCCTTCGCTCAAAAGGGCGAAACAGTGAAGATCGCCTGGCTGGACCCCCTTTCGGGTCTGATGGCAGCCGTCGGAACGAACCAGCTCAAGAGCTTCCAGTTCATCTCCGAAGAGTTCAACAAGAAGAACGCCGCAGGGGTCAAATTCGAGATCATCGGCATCGACAACAAGCTCAGCCCGCAAGAAACCACCAGCGCCCTGCGCTCGGCCATGGACCAAGGCGCGCGCTACGTGGTGCAAGGCAATAGCTCGGGCCCAGCGCTCGCCATCATGGATGCGCTGGAAAAGCACAACGCACGCAATCCCGGCAAGGAAGTGCTGTTCCTCAACTACGCGGCCGTGGACCCGGACCTGACCAACAGCAAGTGCAGCTACTGGCACTTCCGCCTGGATGCAGACACTTCCATGAAGATGGAAGCGCTGACGACCTACATGAAGGACCTGCCCGAGGTCAAGAAGGTCTACCTGATCAACCAGAACTATTCGCACGGCCACCAGGTCTCGAAGTTCGCCAAGGAAATGATGCAGCGCAAGCGCCCCGACGTGCAGTTCGTCGGCGACGATCTGCACCCCCTGGCCCAGGTGCGCGACTTTGCGCCCTACATTGCCAAGATCAAGGCTTCGGGTGCCGACAGCGTGATCACCGGCAACTGGGGCTCGGACCTCGCGCTGCTGATCAAGGCGGCCAACGATGCGGGTCTGAACAACGTCAATTTCTACACCTACTACGGTTCCGTTACGGGCAGCCCCACAGCCATGGGGGCCGCTGCATCGGGCCGCGTCTACATGGTGGCTTACGCCCACATGAACCTGCCGGGCGAGCTGAACAAGATCGTGGTGGACTACAAGAAGAAGTTCAACGACGACATGTACACAGGCGCCGTGTACCACGCGTTCACGATGCTGTCGGAGGGCTTTGCGAAGGCCAAGTCCACCGACCCCGTGAAGGTGGCCGCCGTGTTTGAAGGCATGAAGTTCAAGAGCTTCAACGGCGAGGTCGAGATGCGAAAGACGGACCACCAGCTGCAGCAGGGCCTGTTCATTTCGAAGTGGGAGAAAGCGGGTGGCAAGTACCCGCTCGATTCTGAAAACACCGGCTACACCTTTGTGCCCGTGAAGTACTACGAGCCCTATGTGGCCAGCACGCCCACGTCGTGCCAGATGAAGCGTCCGTAAGCCCTGCGTGACCGCTTCGAGGCCCGACCTGGCTCGGGCCTTTTTTTTACCCCTGCAGTGAAAAATTCCAATGAATCCTGAGTTTTTCGTGATCTCTTTGCTGAACGGCGTGAGCTACGGGCTCCTGCTGTTCATGCTGAGTTCCGGCCTCACGCTGATCTTCAGCATGATGGGCGTGCTCAACTTTGCACACACCAGCTTCTACATGCTGGGTGCCTACTTTGCGTTCACCATCTCCGGGGTGGTGGGCTTCTGGCCTGCGCTGGTGCTGGCGCCGCTGGCGGTGTTTGTGCTCGGCGCCGCGTTCGAGCGCTATGCACTGCGCCGCGTGCACAAGTTTGGCCATGTGCCAGAGCTGCTGGTGACCTTCGGGCTCTCGTACCTGATCCTGGAAGTGGTGCAGCTGGTGTGGGGCCGCTCCACCGTGCCCTACGGCCTGCCCGAACAGCTGCAGGGCCCGCTGTTCTCGCTGTACGGCACGCAGTTCCCCAAGTCGCGTTCGTTTGTGATGCTGGTAGCCCTGCTGATGCTGGTGTCCGTCTGGCTGCTGCTGACGCGTACCCGCATTGGCCTGGTGATCCAGGCGGCGCTCAAGTACCCAGAGATGGTGGAAGCGCTGGGCCACAACGTGCCGCGCGTGTTCATGCTGGTGTTTGGCGGCGGTGCCGCGCTGGCGGGCCTGGCGGGCGTGATCGGCGGCAACACTTATGTCACCGAGCCTGCGATGGCCGCATCCGTGGGCTCCATCATCTTTGTGGTGGTGGTGGTCGGCGGCATGGGGTCGCTGGCAGGGGCCTTCATTGCCTCGCTGCTTATCGGGGTGGTGCAGACCTTTGCCGTGGCGCTGGACTACTCGCTGATCCACGTCTTCAAGGCAGTGGGTGTGGCCGTGACCGACCAGACCTTTGGCTACCCCTTGCTCAAGCTCACGATTTCCCAGGTGGCGCCCATCCTGCCGTACCTGTTCCTCGTGCTGATCCTGATCTTCCGCCCCAAGGGCCTGTTGGGCACGCGGGAGGACTGAAGCCATGAATTCGACCACTCATCCTGTTTCTGGTGCCACGTCGCACTACCGGTTCAAGCCCTGGAACGTGGGGCGCTTTGTGATCTGGACGCTGTTTGCTGTCGCACTGATCGTCGCGCCCATGCTGTTTCGCAGCAGCCTGGCGCTGACCATGCTCTCGCAAATCGGCTACCTCATCATCATCTGCCTGTCGTACAACATGTTGCTGGGGCAGGGCGGCATGCTGAGCTTCGGCCACGCGGTGTACACCGGCCTGGGCTCGTTCATTGCCATCCACGCCATGAACATGGCAGGCAAGGGCAGCTTCAACATTCCTCTGGTCCTCATCCCCATCGTGGGCGGACTGGCGGGGGCGTTCTTTGCGATCTTGCTGGGTTTTGTCACGACCAAAAAGTCGGGCACCACGTTTGCCATGATCACGCTGGGCATTGGCGAGCTGGTGGCGTCGATGGCGCTGATGTTCCCCGAGTTCTTCGGGGGCGAAGGCGGCATCACCACCGACCGCGTGTACGGTCAGTCGTTCTTCGGCATCACCTTCGGTCCTGCGATTCAGGTGTACTACCTGATCGCCGTGTACTGCTTCATTTGCACTGCGGCGATGTTTGCCTTTACCGGCACACCGCTGGGCCGCATCTTGAACGCCGTGCGCGACAACCCCGAGCGTGTGGAGTTCATCGGCTACAACACGCAGCGCGTGCGCTACTTCGCGTTCATCATCGCGGGCTTCTTTGCCGGCATTGGTGGTGGCCTGGCCACGATCAACTTCGAGATCGTGACGGGTGCCGACAGCCTGAACGTGGTGCGCTCGGGTGGCTACCTGCTGTTCACCTTCCTGGGCGGGGCCACGTTCTTCTTCGGTCCCATCATTGGTGCGGTGTTGCTCGTGTTGGCGTCGGTGCTGTTGTCCGAGCTGTCCAAGGCCTGGCTGCTGTACCTGGGGCTGGTGTTCCTGTTCATGGTGATGTACGCGCCCGGCGGCGTGGCCAGCCTGATCATGATGAACCTGCGCCTGGCCAAGTTTGGCAAGCTGCGCCAGCTGTGGACCTCGTACCTGGCCCTGGGCGGTACCGCCCTGGTTGGGGTGATGGGCGCGGCCTGCATGATCGAGATGACTTACCACCTGCAGCTCAATGCAGCGCTGGGGCCAGAGCTGACGTTCTTGGGCGCCACGCTCAATGCCAAGGGCTTTACCAGCTGGTTTGGCGCGGTGTTTGTGATGGTGACGGGCTTTGCCCTGTTTGAACTCTGCCGCCGCCAGTTTGTGCGTCAGTGGAGCCGGATCCAGGAAGAAATAGAACATGAAATCAAGCGTGGGGAGGCTTTGTAACCATGGCGGCTGACAACGCAACCTATGCGCTCGAACTGCGCGACCTGCGCAAGAGCTTTGGCAAGACCGAGATCATCCGCGGCGCCAACCTGGCCGTCGCGCCCGGTGAGCGCGTGGCCATCATCGGGCCCAACGGTGCAGGCAAGTCCACGCTGTTCAATCTGATCAGCGGACGCTTTGCGCCCACCAGTGGCGACGTGATCCTGAACGGCCAGCGCATCAATGGCATGGCGCCGTACGAGATCAACCGGCGCGGGCTTTCGCGCAGCTTCCAGATCACCAACATCTTCCCCAAGCTGTCGGTGTTCGAGAACCTCCGCTGCGGCGTGCTGTGGAGCATGGGCTACAAGTACACGTTCCTGCGCTTCCTGTCGAACCTGCACGATGCCAATGAGCGCGCCAAGCAGCTCATGGAGATGATCAAGCTTGACAAGAAGCGCGACACGCTGGCCATGAACCTCACCTACGCCGAGCAACGCGCGCTGGAGATCGGCATCACCATCGCGGGCGGTGCCAACGTGATCCTGCTGGACGAGCCTACGGCCGGCATGAGCAAGACCGAAACCTCGCGCTTCATCCACCTCATCAAGGAAGTGACCGAAGGCCGTACGCTGCTCACGGTGGAGCACGACATGGGCGTGGTGTTTGGCCTGGCTGACAAGATCGCCGTGGTGGTGTACGGCGAGGTGATTGCCTTTGACACGCCCGACAAGGTGCGCGCCAACCAGCGCGTGCAAGAGGCCTACCTGGGATCGGTCATCGCGGAAGAGCAGGGGGCGGGACACTGACATGCTGAAAATCGAAAATCTCCACGCCTACTACGGCAAAAGCCATGTGCTGCATGGCGTGACCTTTGACGTGCAGCCCGGTGAAATCGTGGCCCTGCTGGGCCGCAACGGTTCGGGCCGCTCCACCACCGCCAAGGCCATCATGGGCCTGGTGGACTGGGAGGGCACCCTCAACTGGAAGGGGCAGGACCTCAACGGCAAGAAGGCCTACGAGATTGCGCACCTGGGAGTGGGCTACGTGCCCGAAAGCCGCGACGTGTTTCCCAACCTCACGGTGCACCAGAACCTGATGCTCGGCCAGAAGGGCAGCGGCAAGAACAGCCGCTGGTCGTTTGATGACATGTACGAGATGTTCCCCCGCCTCAAGGAGCGCCAGCACACCGAGGCAGGCGTGATGTCCGGCGGCGAGCAGCAGATGCTGACCCTGTGCCGCACGCTGATGGGCGACCCCGACTTGATCATCATCGACGAGCCCACAGAGGGTCTCGCGCCCAAGATCGTCGAGCTGGTGGGCCAGTACCTGCAGACCATCAAGTCGCGCGGTATCTCGGTGCTGCTGATCGAGCAGAAGCTGACCATTGCGATGAAGATTTCGGACCGCGCACTGGTAATGGGGCATGGCTCCATCGTGTTCCAGGGCACACCGGACAGCCTGCGGGCCGACAGCTACATCCGCAAAGAGTGGCTTGAAGTTTAGCGGGGCGATCCCCCCGAGGCGCTGCGCGCCTTCCCCCTTCTCTCGATTCGCTGCGCGACTCGGGAAGGGGGACGCAGCCCTCGCTGCGGGGCGGCCCTTGCTTGGCTGCACTGGCCAGGGGGCGCGCCAGTTTCTGCGGCTGGCGCGCAAAGCGTAAGTCAGCTACAGCCGCCCACTTCTTCAATTACTTACGGAGGCGCCCATGAACGGAAGCACCTCTTTTTTTGCCGGTAGAAGGATCAGGCGAGGGGTTCTTTCCAACCCCCCTTGTCCCGCCCGGGACAAATTGACACGCCAAATGGTTTTGAAGTCTCTACAATAAAAACGCACGATCGTTCTTTTTCACTTTCCAAGGAACAACAGCACCATGACCGCTGAATACAAAGTCCACGGCTCCGTTGCCGTGATCACCATGGCCAACCCTCCCGTCAACGGACTCGGTCTGGCGACCCGCCAGGGCATCGTGGACGGCCTTGGCCGTGCCAATGCCGATGCAGCGGTCACGTCCATCGTGATCACCGGTGCCGGTGGTGCGTTCTCTGGCGGCGCCGACATCAAGGAGTTCGGCACCGACAAGTCGCTGCAAGAACCCAACCTGCTGTCGGTGATTGCCGCCATCGAAAATTCGGCCAAGCCCGTTGTGGCTGCCATGCACAGCGTTGCCATGGGCGGCGGGCTGGAGCTGGCCCTGGGCTGCCACTATCGCATTGCCGCGCCTGGCTGCTCGATTGCACTGCCCGAAGTCAAGCTCGGCCTGATCCCCGGCGCAGGTGGCACGCAGCGCCTGCCGCGCGTGATCGGTGTGGAAGCCGCGCTCAACCTCATCGTGAGCGGCGAGCCCGTCAAGAGCGAAATGATTGCGGGTGTGCCCGGCCAGAAGCTGTTCGACAAGATGGCCGCATCGGCCGAGTCGCTGGCGGCAGAAGCCCTGGCGTTTGCACAGAGCGTGGCCGATGCCCGTCCTCTGCCGCTGGTGCGCAACCTGCCTTGCAAGCACCCCGAAGGCGATGCGTACTTCCAGTTCGCGCGCAACATGGTCAAGGGCATGGCCAAGAACTTCCCAGCGCCCGCTAAGTGTGTGGACGCCGTTGAAGCCGCCACCAAGAAGAAGTTTGCCGAAGGCATGCTGGTCGAGCGCGAGATCTTCATCAACCTGATGTGGACGCCCGAGTCGCGCGCGCTGCGCCACCTGTTCATGGCAGAGCGTGCTGCGAGCAAGATCCCCGATGTGCCATCGGACACCCCCAAGCGCGATATCAAGCTGGTGGGCGTGATTGGCGCGGGCACCATGGGCGGCGGCATTTCCATGAACTTCCTGAACGCGGGTATCCCCGTCAAGATTCTGGAAATGAAGCAGGAAGCCCTGGACCGTGGCGTGGCCACGATCAAGAAGAACTACGAAGCGCAGGTCAAGAAGGGCAAGCTCAAGCAGGACAAGTACGAGCAGCGCATGGCCCTGCTGAGCACCACGCTGAGCTACGACGACCTCAAGGACTGCGACCTGATCATCGAGGCCGTGTTCGAAGAGATGGGCGTGAAGGAAGCGGTGTTCAAGCAGCTCGACGCTGTGGCCAAGCCTGGCGCCATCCTGGCCTCCAACACTTCCACACTCGACGTGGACAAGATCGCCGCCTTCACCAAGCGTCCGCAGGACGTGGTGGGCATGCACTTCTTCAGCCCCGCCAACGTGATGAAGTTGCTGGAAGTGGTGCGTGGCAAGGAGACCGCCAAGGACGTGCTGGCCACCGTGATGGCCATCGGCAAGAAGATCAAGAAGACCTCGGTGGTCTCGGGCGTGTGCGACGGCTTCATCGGCAACCGCATGATCGAGCAGTACAGCCGCCAGGCCGGCTTCCTGCTGGACGAAGGCTGCACGCCGCAGCAGGTGGACAAGGCCATCGAGAAGTTCGGCTTTGCCATGGGCCCGTTCCGCATGGGCGACCTGGCCGGCAACGACATCGGCTGGGCCATCCGCAAGCGCCGCGCCGTCGAGCGCGCTGACATGAAGTACAGCCGCACCGCCGACAAGCTGTGTGAGCTGGGCCGCTTTGGCCAGAAGACCGGCGCAGGCTGGTACGACTACCAGGCCGGCAAGCGCGATGCGATCCCGAGCGACCTGGTCAACAAGATGATCGAAGACCACCGCAAGGAACTCGGCATCACGCCCCGCAAGATTTCGGACGAAGAAATCGTGCAGCGCCTGGTGTTCGCCCTGGTCAACGAAGGTGCGCACATCCTGGAAGACGGCATTGCCAGCAAGTCCGGCGACATCGACATGGTGTACCTGACCGGCTACGGCTTCCCCATCCACCGTGGCGGCCCCATGCACTACGCCAGCGAAGTGGGTCTGTTCAACGTGGTGCAGGCCATGGACCGTTTTGCCAAGAACCCGCTGGATGACGCAGCGTTCTGGAAGCCCGCTCCGCTGCTGGCCAAGCTGGCCGCCGAAGGCAAGGCCTTCCAGTAAGCCGCCCGCGTGCACCCATCTACAGATTCAAAGGAATTCACATGACCTCCGCAGTGATTGTTTCCACCGCCCGCACGCCACTCGCCAAGAGCTGGAAGGGTTCGTTCAACATGACGCACGGCGCCACCCTGGGCGGCCATGCCGTGCAGCACGCCGTGTTGCGCGCTGGCATCGACGGCGCTGACGTGGACGACGTCATCATGGGTTGCGCCACACCCGAAGGCGCCACGGGCAGCAACATCGCGCGCCAGATCGCGCTGAAGGCCGGCCTGCCCATCACGGCATCGGGCGTGACCGTCAACCGTTTCTGCTCGTCGGGCCTTCAGACCATTGCCATGGCCGCTCAGCGCATCATCGCGGGCGAGGCCGATGTGTTTGTGGCCGGGGGCGTCGAAAGCATCTCCTGCGTGCAGCAAGAGATGAACCTGCACATGATCCAGGACCTGGCCCTGGCCAAGCAAAAGCCAGAGATCTACTGGAGCATGCTGCAGACCGCCGAGCAAGTGGCCAAGCGCTACCACATCGGCCGCGAAGCCATGGACGAATACGGCGCTGCCAGCCAGCAAAAGGCTTGCGCTGCCCAGGCCGCCGGCCTGTTCGACGCCGAAATCGCCCCCATCACCGTGACGGCCGGTGTGGCCGACAAGACCCTGGGCCTGATCACCAAGCAAGTCACGGTGAGCAAGGACGAAGGCACGCGGGAAGGCACGACGGTAGAAGCCATCAGCGGCCTGCGCTCGGCGCTGCCCGGTGGTCTGATCTCGGCCGGCAACGCCAGCCAGTTCTCTGACGGTGCTGGTGCCTGCGTAGTCACCAGCGAAGAGTACGCCAGCAAGAAGGGCCTCAAGCCCCTGGGCCGTTTCCTCGGCTTTGCGGTGGCCGGTTGCGAGCCTGACGAAATGGGCATCGGCCCCGTGTTTGCCGTGCCCAAGGTGCTCAAGAAGCTGGGCCTTACGGTGCAGGACATCGACTTGTGGGAGCTGAACGAAGCCTTTGCTGTGCAGGTGCTGTACTGCCGCGACAAGCTGGGCATCCCTGCCGACCGCCTGAACGTGAACGGCGGCGCCATTGCCCTGGGCCACCCCTACGGTGTGTCGGGCCAGCGCCTCACGGGCCACGCCCTCATCGAAGGCAAGCGCCGTGGCGCCAAGAAGGTGTGCGTGACGATGTGCATTGGCGGCGGCATGGGCGCCGCCGGCATTTTCGAGGTGTTTTGACCAGGGGCGCCCGAGCACGCCACCCGCACACGCACCGGCAGGGCCTCGTCCGAGGTCTGCCCGGCGCAAGCGGGGGTGCTCGGTACCGGGTGCTCGCGGGCAGCCCTTGGTGTGCTGGGGGGCTGGTGGCCAGGTGATTGCGGCCGGGGGCCGTGAGGGGAGGGCGGAAGGGCAACAGGCTACAAATTGTTGCCTTGTGGAACGCGGTCGGTGCCTGCGGGCAGAGGTTGCGCGGGCAGAATCCGGCGCGGCCGGTGGCCACCTCGGTGACCGTTCCACGCTCCATTCCCTTCCCTTCACCCAACGGTAATTCCCATGCGCCGCACGTCCTCCCTTCGCCTTTTTGCTGCACTGTCCGCGCTTGCTGTGGCATGCGGTGCCCATGCCCAGAGCTTCAAGCTCCAACTGCCGCTGGAGTCCGACCCGGACGTGGTGCTGCAGGAGGTGGTGGTCGATGCCAAGCAGACCCGCGTCACGCTGCTGGTGAAGAACAGCACCAACGAGGCGTTCGAAGCCTGCGCACAGCCCACGGGCTCGCCCGATGCGTTCACCCTCAAGGACCTGGGCAGTGGCGCGGTGCTACAGCAGCAGTCCATCGGTGGGCTGACGCCGTGCAATGTCAAGATGGATGTGGTCAAACCCGGCCGCAGCAAGTTTCTGAAAATCACATTCCCGCCGCTCCCCGCTGGTGCCACGCGCCTGCAGCTGGGAGAGGCCAGCTGCCAGCCCAGGCCCGATTCGGACATGGAGTTCTGGTGTTTCAAGAACATCGTGCTGCCCGCACGCTGATCCTCGCGCAGAGCAGGAGGAGCCCGGGCATGCCAACCACAAGGAGACCCCATGACCTTGCGTTCCACGCTCGATTTCCTGCTCTACGACTGGCTGGGCGCCGAGGCCCTCACGGCCCGCACGCGCTTTGCCGACCATTCGCGTGAAACCTTCGACGCGGTGCTCGACACCTGCGAGCGCATCGCCCGCGAGAAATACGCCCCCTTCAACCGCACCGTAGACACCGAAGAGCCGCATTTCGACGGCGAAAAGGTGATCTTGCCCCAGGCGACGTACGAGGCCCGCAAGGCCTACGCAGAATCCGGCCTGCTGTCGGCCGCGCAGGACTACGAAATTGGCGGCATGCAGCTGCCCTACACAGTCGAGGCGGCGGCCAACAGCTTCTTTGCGGTGGCGTCGATCAGCATCGGCTCCAACCTGCTCACCTCCGGCAACGCCAACCTGCTCATGGTGCATGGCACGGCGCTGCAGAAAGAGGTGTTTGCACTCAATGAATTCAACGGCCGCTGGTCGGGCACCATGTGTTTGTCCGAACCCCAGGCGGGCTCGTCGCTGTCGGACGTGGCCACGCGCGCTGTGCCTGATGGCAGCGACTTCGAATCCGACCCGCTGGGCCCACGCTACCGCCTCACCGGCAACAAGATGTGGATCAGCTCGGGCGACCACGAACTCACCGAGAACATCGTGCACCTGGTGCTGGCCAAGATCCCCGGGCCGGATGGCAAGCTGGTGCCCGGCACCAAGGGCATCTCGCTCTTCATCGTGCCCAAGAAGATGGTCGATGCTCAGGGCCAGTTGACTGGCGTGCGCAACGATGTGGCGCTGGCGGGCCTGAACCACAAGCTGGGCTGGCGCGGAACCACCAACACCTTGCTCAACTTTGGTGAAGGCAGGTTCCCCGTGGACGGCCAGGCAGGTGCCGTGGGCTACCTGGTGGGCCAGCCCGGCAAGGGCCTGCACTGCATGTTCCACATGATGAACGAGGCGCGCATTGGCATCGGCATGGCCGCCACCATGCTGGGCCTGGCGGGTTACTACGCCAGCCTGGACTACGCCAAGAACCGCCCGCAGGGCCGCCCGGTGCAGGGGCCCAAGGAAGCGGCGGGAGCGTCTGCCGTGGTCAAGGACGTCGCCCAGCCCCAGGTGCGCATCATTGAACACGCAGATGTGAAGCGCATGCTGCTGGCCCAGAAGTCGTATGGCGAAGGCGCACTGGCGCTCAACCTGTTCTGCGCCAAGCTGGTGGACGAGCAGCACACGGGCGACGCAGCGGCGGCCGACGAGGCCCGTCTGCTGCTGGAGGTGCTCACGCCCATTGCCAAGAGCTGGCCCAGCGAGTTCTGCCTGGAGGCCAACAGCCTGGCCATTCAGATCCACGGCGGCTATGGCTACACGCGCGACTTCCCGGTGGAGCAGTACTGGCGCGACAACCGCCTGAACATGATCCACGAAGGCACGCACGGCATCCAGGCCATGGACCTGCTGGGCCGCAAGGTGTTGATGGAAGGCGGGCGCGGCCTGCAACTGCTGGCCGGGCGCATCAACGCCACCACCGAGCGCGCGATCCAGGTGCCTGCATTGGCAGCCCATGCCAATGCGCTGGGCGCGGCGCTGCAGCAGGTGGGCGCGGCCACCAAGGCCGCCTGGGCTACGGGCCAGCCCGCCGATGCCCTGGCCAATGCCGTGCCCTACATGCAGGCCTTTGGCCACACGGTGCTGGCCTGGGTGTGGCTGGACCTGGCGCTGGCCACGCTGGGCGACGACGCCGCGCTGGCGCAGCCTGCCAGCGTGGGCCGCATGGGGGCCATGCGCTACTTCTTCCACTACGAGCTGCCCAAGATCGGCGCCTGGCTGCAGGTGGTGAGCACGCGCGATGCGACCTGCGCCAGCTTTCCCGAAGAAGCCTTCTGACCATGGCTGCGCCCCATACATTGCAGCGACTGCACAAGCTGATCTGGGTGCTGATCTACGGCGGCCTGCTCACGCTGGTGCTGGGCCTGGCCACCGGGCGCAGCGATGCCGACCTGGGCTGGAGCCTGGTGCTGGGCGGTGGGCTGGCGGCCGCCGTGGGCGTGGTGCTGATTGCCGTGCGCGCGCGCCTGAAAACAGACTGAGCTTGCTGCCGAAGTGGCGCCAAACTGGGGCCGACACCGGGGCGACACCGGGGCGACACAATGGCCCCGCGTTGCGCCGCACAATGGCTGCTGCAAACACCGGCCCGGTTGACGGTCGGCGCCGGGAATGTTCCGATAAACCCAAGGAGACGAGACACCATGACACGCACTATCCAACAACTGTTTGACCTGACCGGCAAGACCGCCCTGGTGACCGGCGGCTCGCGCGGCCTGGGCCTGCAACTGGCGCATGCGCTGGGCGAAGCAGGCGCCAAGATCATGCTCAGCTCGCGCAAGGCGTCCGACCTGGAAGAAGCCACCGCCGAGCTGCAGGCCGCAGGCATCGATGCCCGCTGGATCGCTGCCGACTGCGCCAACGAGACCGACATCCGCCGCCTGGCCGACGAAACCCTGGAGCGCCTGGGTCATGTGGACATCCTCATCAACAACGCCGGTGCCGCCTGGGGTGCGCCCGCCGAAGACCACCCCGTCGAAGCCTGGGACAAGGTCATGAACCTGAACGTGCGTGGCTACTTCATCCTCAGCCAGCACATTGCCAAGCACAGCATGATCGCGCGCCGCAGTGGCAGCATCATCAACGTGGCCTCCATCGCAGGCCTGGGCGGCAACCCCAAGGGCATGAACACCATCGCCTACAACACCTCCAAGGGCGCGGTGATCAACTTCACGCGCGCGCTGGCCGCCGAATGGGGCGCGTACAACATCCGCGTCAACGCGATCTGCCCGGGTTTCTTCCCGAGCAAGATGACGGTGGGCACGCTCAAGGCCATGGGCGAAGAGGCGCTGGCTGCACACGCCCCGCTGGGCCGCCTGGGCGACGACGAAGATTTGAAGGGCCTGTGCGCGCTGTACGCGTCGGATGCGGGCAAACACATCACCGGCCAGTGGCTGGCGGTGGATGGGGGCGTGAGCATTGTTACTGGTGGCTGAATGATGGGGTTGGCATTCGCGAACTTGAAACACCCGTTCGGGCTGAGCCTGTCGAAGCCTTGCGCCGCGCTTCGACAGGCTCAGCGTGAACGGTTTCAGGTGCGTTGGCGCCCATTGACTGAGGACATGTCGTGAAAAGTTTTGGTGTCGAAATCCCCTTTGTCAGCCACCTCGGCTTCACGCTGCACCGCATGGAGAAGGGTGAATCCGAGCTGCGCTACGAGGCCAAGCCCGAGCACCTGAACTCGTTTGACGTGACGCATGGCGGCGCGTCGATGACGCTGCTGGACGTGACCATGGCCACGGCCGCGCGCAGCGAGACGCCAGACATGGGCGTGGTCACCATCGAGATGAAGACCAGCTTCATGCAGCCCGCGCGCGGGCCGCTGGTGGCCAAGGGGCGGCTGATCCACCGCACGGCCACCATGGCATTTACCGAGGGCACGGTGTACGACGCGCAGGGCCGCGTCTGCAGCCACGCGACGGGCACGTTCAAGTATGTGCGGCGCCTGCCGGTGGACAACCGCAGCGCCCACGGGCTCAAGGTGATTTCCACCGATTGAGCCAGTTTTTTGAATAAAAATGGCCGTTCCCGCGCAATGAATAAGCGCTTGTAGCTATTAAATTGATAGTGATTTCACTCTGAAGGAGCCTCTCATGCCACGCAACCAACAAATCGTTCTCGACAACCGCCCCCACGGCGAGGCCGTGGCCAGCAACTTCAAGCTGGTGGCGGTGGACACCCCCGAGCTCAAGGACGGCGAAGTGCTGGTGCGCCACCATTTCCTGAGCCTGGACCCGTACATGCGCGGCCGCATGAACGAGAGCAAGAGCTACGCGGCCTCGCAGGCGCTGGGCGAGGTGATGATTGGCGGCACCGTGGGCGAGGTGGCTGAAAGCAAGCACCCCAAGTACGCCGTGGGCGACAAGGTGGTGGGCATGGGTGGCTGGCAGGAGTACAGCGTGGTCAATGCCGAGCAGCCTGGCGCGCTGCGCAAGGTCGATACGGCCCATGTGCCGCTGTCGCACTACCTGGGCGCCGTGGGCATGCCGGGCGTGACGGCCTGGTATGGCCTGGTCAAGATCATTGCGCCCAAGGCGGGCGACACCGTGGTGGTGAGCGCTGCCACCGGCGCCGTGGGCAGCGCCTTTGCCGCCCTGGCCAAGGCGCGTGGCTGCCGTGCGGTGGGCATTGCGGGCGGTGCCGACAAGTGCAAATATGCCGTGGACGAGCTGGGCTTTGACGCCTGCATCGACTACAAGGAACACAGCGACGTGAAGGCGATGTCCAAGGCGCTGAAGGAAGCCTGCCCCAACGGCATCGACGGCTACTTCGAGAACGTGGGCGGCTGGATCATGGACGCCGTGATGCTGCGCATGAACGCCTTCAGCCGCGTGGCCCTGTGCGGCATGATCGCGGGCTACGACGGCGCGCCGCTGCCCATGGCCAACCCCGCGCTCATGCTCATCAACCGCATGAAGGTCGAGGGCTTCATCGTGAGCGAACACATGGAAGTCTGGCCCGAGGCGCTCAAGGAACTGGGCACGCTGGTGGGCACCGGCAAGCTGCGCCCGCGCGAGACGGTTGCCCACGGCATTGCCGCTGCGCCCGAGGCCTTCCTGGGCTTGCTCAAGGGCAAGAACTTCGGCAAGCAACTCGTCAAGCTGATCTGATGATGCTGAAGTGGGTCTGGGCCCGTTTTGATGACCTGGGCGTGCATGCGCTGCACGATGCGCTGGCCCTGCGCTGCAAGGTCTTCATCCTGGAGCAGGGCCCCTACCAAGACCCGGACGGGGCGGACAAGCAGTCCTGCCACCTGCTGGGCTACGACGAGGCCGGGGTGGCGCAGGCCTGTCTGCGCGTGGTGGACCCGGGCGTGAACTACCCCGAGCCCTCCATCGGCCGTGTGGTCACCGCCAAGGAAGCACGCGGCAACGGCACGGGCCGGGCGCTGATGCAAGAGGGTATTGCGCGCTGCACCCAGGCCTGGCCCGACCGGGGCATCCGCATCAGCGCGCAGGCCCACCTGCAGGGCTTCTACGGCAGCCTGGGTTTTGAGGCCGTGTCCGGCGAATACCTGGAAGACGATATCCCCCACATCGAAATGCTGAGACGGGGTGACCACCCCGCCCCCTGAGGAGCCGCCATGACCGCTGCCAGTCCTGCCGTCACCCATGAAGTGTTCAACCAGAGCACGCCCTGGGCCGATGTGAACCTGTTCACCACCAACCAGCCGCTGCAGGACGCGCTGCGCCTGCATGCCCCCGGCCTGCCGCTGGCGGGCCTGGCGGCGCTGGGTGCAGAGATGGGCTCGGCAGAGATGCAGGCCCATGCGCGGCTCGCCAACACCTTCAAGCCGCAGCTGCGCACGCACGACCGCTTCGGCCACCGCACCGATGTGGTGGAGTTCCATCCCAGCTACCACGCGCTGATCGGCGCCGCGCTGCGCCATGGCCTGCACGCCACGCCCTGGTCGCGCCAGGACACGGGCCACGCGCACATCGAGCGGGCCGCAGGCTTCATGCTGTTCACCGAGGCCGAGCCCTCGGTGTTGTGCCCCGTGTCGATGAGCTATGCCGTGACCCCGGCATTGCGCGGCAATTCAGCGGTATGGGCGGAGTGGAGCAAGGGCTTGGCGAGCACGCAGTACGACCCGCGCCTGGCGCTGTTCTCGCAAAAGTCCGCGCTCACCATGGGCATGGGCATGACCGAGAAGCAGGGCGGATCGGACGTGCGCGCCAACACCACCCAGGCCGTGCCCGATGGCGGAGACGCCTGGGGGGCGCGCTACCGCGTCACCGGGCACAAGTGGTTTTTCTCGGCCCCCATGTGCGACGCCTTTCTGATCCTGGCGCAGGCTCCCGGCGGGCTCACCTGCTTCTTCCTGCCGCGTGTGCTGCCGGATGGGGGCAACGGCGCGGTCAACGCCCTTCGCATCCAGCGCCTGAAAGACAAGCTGGGCAACCACGCCAACGCCAGTTCCGAGGTCGAGTTCATGGGCGCCACTGCCTGGCGCGTGGGCGAGGAGGGGCGCGGCGTGGCGCAGATCCTGGAGATGGGCACCATGACGCGCCTGGACTGCGCCCTGGGCACCAGCGGCCTCATGCGCCAGGCGCTGGGCATTGCGCTGCACCACACGCGCCAGCGCTCGGCGTTTGGCAAGAAGCTCATCGAGCAGCCGCTGATGCGCAACGTGCTGGCCGACCTGGCGCTGGAAAGCGAAGCGGCTACCGCTCTTTCCATCCGGCTTGCAAGCGCTTTTGACCACAAGGACAAGAGCGAGCACGAGGCCGTGATGGCCCGCCTGCTCACGCCCGTGGCCAAGTTCTGGGTGTGCAAGCGCGGCAGCGCGTTTGCGCAGGAGGCCATGGAATGCCTGGGCGGCAACGGCTATGTGGAAGAGGGTGGTGAAGGCACCATGGCCCGCATCTACCGCGAGATGCCGCTCAACTCCATCTGGGAAGGCGCGGGCAACATCATGGCGCTGGATTTGCTGCGCGCCGTACGCCGCGCCGACACCGCAGCCGCCCTGGCCGACGAACTGGCCCCCGCACGCGGCGCCCACCCGGCGCTTGACCGCATGGCCAGCGCGCTGCCTCTGCGCGTGGACGCCATGACCACCGAGGCCGAGGCCCGCCGCCTGGCGCAGGACGTGGCCCTGGCCGTGCAGGCCGCGCTGCTCTACCGCAGCGCGCCCAGCGCCGTGTTCGGTGCGTTCTGCGATTCGCGCCTGGGTGGCGACTGGGGCTACAGTTTTGGCACGCTCGGTGCGGGCGTGGACCTGGATGCCATCCTGGCCCGCGCACTTCCGGCCTGACCCACCCCACAAAAATTGCGGAGAACCCCATGTCCCACCTCATCCTGCACCACTACCCCTCGTCGCCTTTCTCCGAAAAAATCCGGCTTGCGCTGGGTTACAAGCAACTGGTCTGGAAGTCTGTGATCATCCCCAGCATCATGCCCAAGCCCGATGTGGTGGCGCTCACGGGCGGCTACCGCAAGACGCCGTTCTTGCAGATTGGCGCCGACATCTACTGCGACTCGGCCCTGATCTGCGATGTGCTGGAGCACGAACAGCCCGAGCCCGTGCTCTACCCGCCGCACCTCAAGGGCGTGTCGCGCGTGTTTGCGCAGTGGGCTGACACCACGCTGTTCTGGGCCGCCATGGCCTACAACTTGCAGCCCAAGGGGGCGGCGGCCATGTTTGCCAACCTGCCTCCCCTTGCCGCCCAGGCCTTTGGTGAAGACCGCCGCGAGATGAGCGCAGGCATGCAGCGCCTGCGCCCGGCCGACGCCACGGCGGCCTACCGCTCGTACCTGCGCCGCATCGCCCACATGGCCGAAGAGCACGACTTTCTGTTTGGTGCCGAGCCCTGCCTGGCCGACTTTGCGGCCTACCACCCGCTGTGGTTCACGCGCCAGTGTGTGCCGGTGATGGCCGACATCTTTGCCGCCACGCCCGCCGTGCTGGAATGGATGGACCGCATGGCCGCCCTGGGCCATGGCCGCATGGAAAAGTTCAGCGCGCAAGACGCGATCACCGTGGCCGCGGGCATGGACCCGCTGCCCCTGATGGACGACCTGTTCCAGGACGAGCACGGCATCCCGCTGGGCAGCCAGGTGGCCATTGCCGCCGAGAGCTTTGGCATCGAACCGACCGAAGGCGAACTGATCGCCGCCACCCGCACCCGCTACACCCTGCGCCGCACCGACCCGCGTGCGGGCACCGTGCATGTGCATTTCCCCCGCATTGGGTACACGTTGCGAAAGGTTGAGAAATAAATGATCGACGACTTCAAAGGTAAAACCGCCGTCCTCACCGGCGCAGGCTCGGGCTTTGGCCTCGAATGCGCGCGCATTGGCGCGCGCCTGGGCATGAACCTGGTGCTGGTCGATGTGCAGCAGGACGCACTCGACGCCGCAGCCGCCCAGGCGCAGGCCGCGGGCGTGCAGGTGCTGGCGCGCAAGGTCGATGTATCCGACGCCGCGCAGATGGAACAGCTCGCGGCCGACGTGCTGCAGCGCTTTGGCGCGCCGCACCTCGTGTTCAACAACGCAGGCGTGGGTGCGGGCGGCCTGGTGTGGGAGAACTCGGTCAAGGACTGGGAATGGGTGCTGGGCGTGAACCTGTGGGGCGTGGTGCACGGTGTGCGCCTGTTCACGCCCATGATGCTGGCAGCGGCCAAGGCCGACCCCGCCTGGCGTGGCCACATCATCAACACCGCCAGCATGGCCGGGCTGCTCAATGCGCCCAACATGGGCATTTACAACGTGAGCAAGCACGCGGTGGTGGCACTGTCCGAAACGCTGCACCAGGATTTGTCGCTGGTCACAGACCAGGTCACGGCCAGCGTGCTGTGCCCCTTCTTTGTGCCCACCGGCATCAGCCAGAGCCACCGCAACCGCCCGCAGGACATGGCCGCCAGCAAGCCCACCAAGAGCCAGCTCATCGGCCAGGCCATGAGCGACAAGGCCGTGGGCAGCGGCAAGGTGACCGCCGCCGAGGTGGCGCAAAAGGTGTTCGACGCCGCAGCGCAGGGCCAGTTCTACATCTACAGCCACCCCAAGGCCATTGCTTCGGTGCAGACGCGCATGGAAGACGTCATGCTGGGCCGCAACCCCACCGATCCGTTTGCCGGCAAACCCGAGGTGGGCGCGCAGTTGCGTGCTGCTTTGAGGGCTGAATAGGCACTCTTCGCGCTATCCATATGACTATGTTGCTATTGAATATATAGCATATGTCGGTGCAGACGCCCACCACCCCTGGAGAGCAGGGCGCAGCCAATGGCTATGCGCTGTTTCCCACGGCCATCGGCCACTGTGGCATGGCCTGGCAGGGGGCGCTGCTGGTGGGCGTGCAGCTGCCTGAAGACGCGGGCGAGGGCCAGACGCGCGCCCGCATGCAGCGCCGGTTTCCGCAGCTGACCGAATGCACGATGCCACCCCCGGTGGCCGCGTGGGCCGAACGCGTTGCGGCCCTGCTGCAGGGGGCACGCGACGACTTGGGCGACGTGCCCCTGGCTCTGAACGCCGTGCCGCCCTTCAACGCCCGCGTGTATGCCTTGGCCCGCCGCATTCCCCCCGGCAAGACCATGACCTATGGCGAAATGGCCGCAGCCCTGGGTGAGCCCGGCGCTGCCCGCGCCGTGGGCCAGGCGCTGGGCCACAACCCGTTTGCGCCCGTCGTGCCTTGCCACCGCATCCTGGCCGCCAACGGCCGGGCGGGCGGCTTCTCAGCCGGTGGCGGTGCGGCCACCAAGATGCGCATGCTCGACATCGAAGGCGCTTTTGCCCACGACACCCTGGCGCTGTTTGCGCCCAGGGACTGACGCACGGCCTTCCACTCGTTGGCTGGTGCAGGGAAGTTCCGTAGTTTCTGCCGGCCAGATCGGGTGTTACATTCAAACGGAGATTCAACAAGGCACCCACCCGTTGCCGCGCTGCGCGAATCGCGGCAGGGGTGGCGCCACCCGTTCGACGCATTCCCAGCACCCGACGAGGACCCCACCGCATGTCACCGGAACGCGAGCGACTCACCCGCATGCTCTTTGACGAGTACATCGCGCTGTACGCCGCGCGCGACCTGCGGCTGCTGGACCGCTTCAGCGACAACTTCAGCGGCTTCTCGGGCAGCAGCGACAGGCTGGTGAAGACCCGCGCCGAGTGGATCGAGACCACGCGGCAGGACTTTTCGCAGGTGCCCCAGCCCATCGTGATCGAGATGGTGGACCTGTTCACCCAGGATCTGGGCGAGGACCTGCTGGCCGCCACGGCCTTCTTCCACATCCACCTGCCCATCCCCGACGCACTGTTTGCCCGCGAAACTGCGCGCAAGGTCGTGCTGTTTAGGCGCGAGGCCGGTGCGGGCCAGGACTCTGGCGACTGGAAGATCGCGCATGTGAGTGTCTCCATCCCCTACGGCACCGCCCAGGGCGACGAGGTCTACCCCATCGAAGAACTGCGCCAGCGCAACCGCGAGCTGGAGGCGCTGGTGGCCGAGCGCACCCAGGCCCTGGCCCAGGTCAACCACCGCCTGGAGCTGCTGAGCAACACCGACGGCCTTACCGGCATTGCCAACCGCCGCCACTTCGACGACGCCCTGGCGCGCGAATGGGCACGCGCCCAGCGTGCAGCGGCGCCCCTGGCACTCATCCTTTTGGATGTGGACGTGTTCAAGCACTTCAACGACCACTACGGCCACCTGGCGGGGGACGCCTGCCTGCGCACCCTGGCCACCACGCTGGCACAGGTGGGCGCGCGGCGCGAGGGCGAACTGGCCGCACGTTTTGGCGGCGAAGAGTTTGTGGTGCTGCTTCCCGGCGCCGACCTGGCCGCCGCCGCCGAGGTGGCGCGCCATGTGCAAGAGGCCATCCACCAGCTGGCGCTACCCCACGAGGGCGCACCCCACGGCATCGTCACCGTGAGCTTTGGCGTGGCGAGCCTGCAGCCCCAGCGCGACCAGTTGCCCGAAGAACTGGTGCGCCGCGCCGACCGCGCCATGTACCGCGCCAAGCAGGGCGGGCGCAACCGCATCGAGCTGGCGCCTGCGTGATGCGCTGGCGTCTCTTGACGCGTGTTGACGCGTGTTGACGCCTCTTTGCGCTCACTGAGCAGGCACAAAACCGTTCGGGCTGAGCCTGTCGAAGCCCTGCGCCGCGCTTCGACAGGCTCAGCCCGAACGGTATGGAATCACTGAGTGCGGATCCGCAAGCCACGTTGGGGCTCCGAACCCGCGCAGCCAGCAGTGCCTACCGCTCCCCCAGCTTCGCGACCTCCTCCGCCACGCCCTGCACCGTCAGCGGCGCGCAGCCCTCGGCATGGTTGCTGATGGTCACCAGCGCGTTCTGCCCCCGCCCCGTGATGCCCGCAATCACAGCGGCCAGCGCCGTCCGCGTCTCCAGATCCGGGTGGTGCAGCCGGTCGTAGGGTTCGTACAGCCGCTCGGCATCTTCATAGCCATAAGGGCCATGCACGGGGTTCAGGTTCCAGCGGCACACCAGGGGCCCGGGCCACAGCGCGCGCAGCATGGGCAGTTGGGCCTGCAACGGCGGCATCTTGGCGTGCAGGCCCAGGCAGTAGGTGGCGCCTGCCTCGCGCAACACAGCGGCAAAGTCAGGCGTCAGCCATTCGGGGTCGCGCACCTCCACCGCAATCACCCCATCGGGCGCCGTGGGCGCGAGGGCAGGCAGGGCGAGCAGCATGGTGCGCAGGCGCTCCAGCAGCATCGGCATACGGTCCAGCTGCGCCAGCGGCAGCGGGCTGAGCTGGAACACCAGCGCCCCCAGCTTGTGCGTGAGGCCCTGCAACGCGGGCTCCACACACTCGCTGCGCGCCAGCTCGGGGCTCAAGAACGCCGGGTTGGGCTGGCGGCCCCGGCCGTCCTCGCTGCGCACCAGCGCATCCGTCACCACACTCGGCGCCTTCACCACAAACCGGAAGTCGTCAGGCACCTGGGATGCATAGCGCTCGAACTGGCTTGCCGTGAGCGGGCGGTAAAAACTGCGGTCAATGCTCACCGTGCGCATCAGCGGGTGCTGCGCGTACACGGCCAGGCCTTGCTTGGAGAGCTGCGCGTCGGAATGCTCGCCCTCCCACACCAGGCCCTTCCATCCCGGATAGGTCCACGATGACGTGCCCAGGCGCAGCCGCTCGGGCAGCGCAGCGGCCAGGGCCTTCAACGCCTCGTCAGCAGCCACAGGCGCCACCACGCCCGACCGCTTGCGCCGCGCAGGGGCTTCGGCCTCCGGGGTGGGTATTGGGGTGGACACCTGCGCCGCAACATCCCCCACTGGGCGCTTGGGCAGCACGTCGCCAAACAGATCGTCTTGCATGCGCAGTCAGCCAATCATTCTGCAGGGGGCGTGAGGCCTGTGGGGCACCGCGTGGCCGATGTGCAGAGGGTTCCTAGAAGCCACCAAACAACCCGCCCTCGTCCAGCAGGTCAAACGTGATCTGCGGCTGCGCGTCCATGCTCTTCTTGATGGCTGCCGGAATGGACTGCCGCGTCTTGCGACACAGCCCCGGCTGCTCGTGCACCAGGATCGCAATGCCCCGCAAGCTGCGCACCTCGTGTGGGCTTTGCGTGATCGACAGGCGGATACCCAGCTGCTGCTCCATGCGCTCCTGCATCTTGCGCAGGTCCGCCAGGCTGGCCAGGTTTTCGAGCTTGTCCAGCATCTTTTTTTCCTCCGTCCGCGTGAGCATCAGGATGCGCACGTCCCCGCCTGGCGTCTGCATCAGCGCATCCCGGTCGCACACACAGGTGCCGGGGGGGCATTCAGTGCGGATGGGGAAGGGGAGGGAAGGCATGGGGGGGCGGGCTTTGGGGAAGTGCAGTGCATTCTAGGGAGTCGGGCGCGCTGGATGGAACTACGACGTGGAGGGTGCAGCAGGGGGGTAGGGTTTCGCGGATTGCTGTGGTGTGCAGGGTGAGAGATGCACAACGTTACAACTCAGCGTGCCTGGTTCCGTCCACGCCTGCCGGCTTGCAGCTGTCAAACTCCTGAATTGATAGCTGTCAGCACATACCCATCAGGCGGTAACGCCCAATTTGGCTCTAAACCCAGCAAGGCAAGCTCGCCTGCTGGGCTTTGAGCAAACCACCAGCGCGGCAGGCAACAGCGCCACCACCAGCGTCACCAACCAATACAACAGCGCAGGTGACCTGCTGGGCGACGGCCTGACCAGCTACCTATACGACAGCGAAGGCCGCATGGAAAGCGCCCGCACCGGAGAAGGCGAAGACGCACCCACCACCAAATACGCCCACAACGCCTTGGGCCAGCGCGTGTTCAAGACCGAGCCGCTGTACAGCAGCACCCAAAGCCGCGACAGCAAAAAGAACCTGAACAACCTGCTGGCCGATGACGACGGCGACGACGACAAGGAAACCCAGGGCGAACCCCCCGGCCTTATCCAGCAAATCCTCAACTTCTTCAGCAAACTCTGGAGCCCCGGCACCAGCGACGCAGAAAAGCTGGGCTACAGCTACATCTACGCAGAAGACGGCAGCCTGCTGGGCGAATACGGCTCGGGCGGCAGCAACAGCACAGGCACCGCCCAGTACATCTACCTGCCCACCGCCAGCGGCCCCATGCCGATAGCGGCCGTGATCAAAGGCCAAACCTACGCCATCCACAGCGACCACCTGAACACGCCAAGAAAACTCACCCAGCCCGACGGCCAGGTGGCATGGCAATGGGCGTACAGTGCGTTTGGAGACGAACAGCCCACCATCGGGGCCAAGCGGTTCACCAGCGAGAGCACCAACCCCACCACGGGCGCCACCAGCATCCCGGAAGTCACGTTCAACCTGCGGTATCCGGGGCAGTACTTCGACAAAGAGACGAAGCTGCACTACAACTACTTCCGCACGTACGCGCCGGGTACGGGGCGGTATACGCAGGGGGATCCGATTGGGTTGGATGGGGGGGGGGAATCGGTTTGCCTATGTGGAGGGCAGTCCACTCAATGCGACAGATTCCTCCGAACTAAAGAGCGAAATTTGCTTTTATCCCGGATTTAATAAGGACTGGCCTCATGTTTTTACATGTGTAAATGGAAATTGTGCCGGATGGTATCCGACCGATAGTAACGGCGACAAACACAAAGGACCAAAAGGAGGGATGTGGGGTAGTGACGGTGGTTATGGCAAAGACAATGACCTAGTCAATAAAAGCCGATGCGAACCCATTCCAAACTGTGATGAGACCGCAATGGACCGATGTATGCTGCAGTGCCGGCTAAATCCACCTTCAAACTACCATCTTACAGATAGCAATTGCTTTCATGCGGCTAGAGACTGCTCAAAGCAATGTGCAATTAAGTCGTGCAGAACCAAGAAATTCGATCTATTGAAAATCGGTCAATGAAAAAAATAGCAAATCTCTTTGTTGTACTAATTATAATTTTATTGCTAGGGTTTTTTGCAAAGCTTACGACCTCCCCCGAAAAGGATGATTTGGAAAAAATAGTTTTAGACATGCTAAGCAATCCGGTCATCTGCGAAAAATCCAGCCCAGAGCAATTTATTCGCATGATCAAACTTGATTGGAAAAATTCAGGGATGCGACTGAACTTAAAAACCAGTCACCTGCCAAAGAGAATTGACTATTTTGCAATCAACTCAACTGGCGAGGTGGTTGCAGAAATAACGTATAGGGTGAATGCAAAATGTGAGGGAATTTCTATTGAGTTTCCACCGGGAGTTAGCCGTTGATTGGTTTTGCACCAGCAAGCAACGGGGTCAAGCAAGCAACGGGGCCAGGTCTAGCAAGCAACGAGCAAGCAACGGGGTCAGGTCTCGAAAGCAACGGGGTCAGGTCTTGCCTTTTGCCTCCACTCTGCACAAACTCCACAGCAATCCAACTCAGCGGAGGTTCCGAACATGGCAAGGCCCCTACGCATCGAGTTCCCAGGCGCTGTGTATCACGTGACCTCTCGGGGGGACCGTCGCGAGCCGATCGTACTGGGCGACGAGGATCGCGAAGACCTGTTGGGCGTGTTGGGCCAGGCGCTGCATCGGTTTGATGCTTGTGCCTTGGCATGGTGCTTGATGGACAACCACTATCACTTTGTTCTGCACACGCGGCAGCCCAATTTGTCGCTGTTGATGCGCCATGTGAACGGTGTCTATACCCAGCGTTTCAACCGCCGCCATGGCAAGGTGGGGCATCTGTTTCAAGGGCGGTTCAAGGCCATTTTGGTAGACCGCGATGCCTATTTGCTGGAGGTGTGCCGCTATGTGGAGCTGAACCGGGTGCGCGCCCAGCTGGTGGAGCATCCGGCCCAACAGGAGTATTGGGGTCAGGTCTTGCCTTTTGCCTAAATTACGAAACGATGGATTCACACCGAAGTGGGCCCCACTCCGCACATGCTGGCTTGCAGTCGTCCAATTTCCTAAATTGATAGCAATCAGCGCTTATCCATCAGGCGGTGAAGCCCAATTTGGCTCTAAACCCAGCAAGGCCAGCCCGCCTGCTGGGCTTTGAGCAAACCACCAGCGCGGCAGGCAACAGCGCCAGCACCAGCGTCACCTACCAGTACAACAGCGCAGGCGACCTGCTGGGCGATGGCCTGACCAGCTACCTATACGACAGCGAAGGCCGCATGGAAAGCGCCCGCACCGGAGAAGGCGAAGACCCCCCTCCACCAAATACGCCCACGACGCCCTGGGCCAGCGCGTGTCCGCGACGGCGCCGCAGTACAGTGGCCTCCGCTGTCTCTTAGGGCCGCCATATCGCGTAGGTGCTGGGGGCTGGAATGCTGTCAGTGGGGGGGCGCCTTGCCCAAGGGGGAGCGGACAAAAAGAGCGGAACCTGATTTTTGCGCCAGTGTGCTACCCTGGCCCCGTTGCGAGCTTGAGGTAATTGATTCTCTCGAAAATTGATTATCTTTTATGAATTATTTTCTGCTGTATGCTATTTTTCGGAAACCCCGCTCCTGATGCGAAAATTGTAGTTTTGTATGGCAATTGCCAGATTCCTTTTCTAGCCACGCTTCTGGCTGCTGCCAATGAGGATCTGGGCTTCTTGTGCGTACTCAACCATGCGCCACCGGGGCAGGAGGCTGGCAGGCCTTCATTTGAGCAGATAAGCCGGTGTTGTTTGTATTTGGAGCAATACGACAGCCAAATTGATGAGCTTGCAGCGGCTGGGCGGGTATCGGATGTCCATCGCTACGGATTGCAGGTAAAAAAATACCTGCGTGAGCACTTTCCTGACGGCTGCCCGAAAATTGTTTTTCCAAGCTTGGTCATGACGTGCATGTGGCCGTTTGCGGCCATTGGCAACCCGCGCAATGTGGCCGAGCCCGGCTATGTGTGGGGGCGTTACCCCTATGGCAACAGGTTGGCGAACGAGGTCGTTGCGCGTGGTCTGCAGGGTGCGTCTGCGCTAGAGGCTTATATGCAGCTCTCGGCCGAGCGCTTGCCCCATATGCCCACCGTTCTGGAACGGGCAAAACGCAAGCTGGAGAAGCGAGACACCCATTGTGATGTGAAGATTGCCGACTATGTATGGGCCCGATTCCGTGAAAAGCATCTCTTCCTGAGTTATGCCCATGTGCGCCCAGAGCTGGTGGGCGAGCTGGCCCTGCGACTATTGATTGCCATGCAGCCTTTTCTGGTGGAGCTGGATGGCCAATTGCCCCGGGCGCGGCTGCTGACAGCCATCGAAAAACTGCCTGACATGGATGTTATGGAAGAGCCGATTGAACAATCGGTTGCACAGGAGCTGGGGTTGGGGTTTTACGAACCGGAAATGCGTTTTCGCTGGTATACGCAGCAATGGACGTTTTCTGAATATATGACGAACTATCTGGATAATAATTTGAGCTGGTGAGTTTTTTGTCAGGTAGACGGATCAATGCTGGCGCAGATAATCAGTGGGTGGGGCTTATAACGCCTCTTTTTTGCAGCCGTCGGGAGTCAGTCACAAGCTTGATCTGGTGGTTTTGGTGTCGTTGCTATATTTTTTATAGCTTCAAAGGCGTGACCATCAGGCGGTAGGCCCTAATTTCTTCAGATTTTTGCGCACTCGCGCCCTTGTTGCCTTGCTACCTGTTGGCCACGCGTGCCCAGCCTGCGGTTGTGTGGCGGCAGTCCAGCCCCCTGGGTCGTATCACCTTGAAACACCCCGGGCCCAGGTGCTGCGCTGGGCGCGGCTGGCACCGAAACCGCCTGTGGCAAACTCCCGCGCTTCGCCTTTTGTTCCTATCGTTAGACCGCGTCTGAGAGAGTTTTCCCCCATGCAGCAGATCGTTCGGCAGTTGGCCGCAGAAATCAAAGTCAGTGAATCCCAGGTGCGCGCAGCGGTGGAGTTGCTGGATGGAGGGGCCACGGTGCCCTTCATCGCCCGCTACCGCAAGGAGGTGACGGGCGGGCTGGACGACATCCAGCTGCGGGAGCTGGAGGCGCGCCTGTCGTACCTGCGCGAGCTGGAAGACCGCCGCGTGGCCGTGCTTAAGGCCATTGACGAGCAAGGCAAGCTGACCGACGCACTGCGTGTTGCCATTGCGGCCGCGCCCACCAAGCAGGAGCTGGAAGACATCTACCTGCCGTTCAAGCAAAAGCGCCGCACCAAGGGCCAGATTGCGCGCGAGTTCGGCATCGAGCCGCTGGCCGACAAGCTGTTTGCCGACCCGACGCTGGACCCCGCCCAGGAAGCCGCCGCCTTCACCAAGCCGCCTGAGGTGCTGGACGACGGCAAGCCGGGCGCCGATTTCTCGACCGTGCCGGCCGTGCTGGATGGCGTGCGCGACATCCTGAGCGAGCGCTGGGCCGAAGACCCGGCGCTGGTGCAAAACCTGCGCGAATGGCTGTGGGCTGAGGGCCTGCTGCGCAGCAAGAAGGTGGAGAGCAAGAACGAGAACGACCCCGAGGTCTCCAAGTTCCGCGACTACTTTGAGTACGACGAGCCCATTGGCCGTGTGCCTTCGCACCGTGCGCTGGCGGTGTTTCGGGGCCGAGGTCTCGAAATCCTCGAAGCCAAGCTGGTATTGCCGGTAGAACCCGAACCCGGCAAGCCCAGCCTGGCAGAAGGCAAGATCGCGCTGCACCTGGGCTGGAGCCACGCCGCCCGCAAGGCCGACGACCTGATCCGCAAGTGCGTGGCCTGGACCTGGCGCGTGAAGCTGAGCCTATCGACCGAACGCGACCTGTTCGCCCGCCTGCGCGACGAGGCCGAGAAGGTGGCGATCAAGGTGTTTGCCGACAACCTGCGTGACTTGCTGCTGGCCGCGCCTGCGGGCCCGCGTGTGGTGATGGGGCTGGACCCCGGCATCCGCACCGGCGTGAAGGTGGCTGTGGTGGACGCCACGGGCAAGCTGGTGGAGACCGCCACGGTGTACCCGCACGAGCCCAAGCGCGACTGGGATGGTTCGCTGTTCACCCTGGCCAAGCTGGTGGAAAAGCACGGCGTGAACCTGATTGCGATTGGCAACGGCACGGCCAGCCGCGAGACCGACAAGCTGGCAGCCGACCTGATCAAGATGGCCGCCAAGGCCGAGCGCGCCATCGAGAAGGTGGTGGTGAGCGAGGCGGGCGCTTCGGTGTATTCCGCCAGTGAATACGCCTCGCAAGAGATGCCGGACGTGGACGTGAGCCTGCGCGGCGCCGCTTCGATCGCCCGCCGCTTGCAGGACCCGCTGGCCGAGCTGGTGAAAATCGACCCCAAGAGCATCGGCGTGGGCCAGTACCAGCACGACGTGAACCAGAGCGAGCTGGCGCGCACCCTGGGCACGGTGGTGGAGGACTGCGTGAACTCCGTGGGCGTGGACCTGAACACGGCCAGTGTGCCGCTGCTCAGCCGTGTGTCGGGCCTGTCGGGCAGCGTGGCCAAGGCCGTGGTGCGCTGGCGCGAGGCCAATGGCGCCTTCAAGAGCCGCAAGCAGCTGATGGACGTGGCGGGCCTGGGCGCCAAGACCTTCGAGCAGAGCGCGGGCTTCTTGCGCATTCGCGGCGGCGAGAACCCGCTGGACATGACCGGTGTGCACCCCGAGACCTACCCCGTGGTCGAGCAGATCATGGAAAAGACGGGCAAGCCCGTGGCCGAGATCATGGGCCGCGCCGACATGCTCAAGACCCTGAAGCCCGAGCTGTTCGCCAACGAGAAGTTTGGCGTGATCACCGTCAAGGACATCCTGGCCGAACTGGAAAAGCCCGGCCGCGACCCACGCCCGGACTTCAAGGTGGCGCGCTTCAATGACGGCGTGGAAGACATCAAGGACCTGAAGGAAGGCATGGTGCTGGAGGGTACGGTGAGCAACGTGGCCCAGTTCGGCGCCTTCATCGACTTGGGCGTGCACCAGGACGGCCTGGTGCATGTGAGCCAGCTGGCGCACAAGTTCGTGAACGACGCGCGCGAGGTGGTCAAGACCGGCGACATCGTCAAGGTGAAGGTCATGGAGGTGGATGTGGAGCGCAAGCGCATCGGCCTGTCGATGAAGCTGGACGCCGCGCCGCGCCCGCAGGGCGACCGCGACCGGGGCCCGCGCGACAACCGTTTTGAAGGTGCAGGCCGGGGTTATGCCCAGCCGCCGCGCCGTGGCAACGAGGCGGCCCAGCCGTCGGCCATGGCGTCGGCGTTTGCGAAGTTGCAACAGGCCAAGGGCCGGTAACTGCGCGCTGGCGGTGGGGGCCCGCCGGGGGCCATAATCGCCAGCACCCCCATCACAACAGGTGCCCTGTCCCATGGAGTTGAACGCACTGCTGGCCCAACCTGTGGCACTGCCCAGCCTTCCGCGCGCCGTGGCGCTGCTGATGAGCGAGCTGGCCCAGAGCGAGCCCAGCCTGCGGCGCCTGAACCAGCTGTTTGGCACCGACCCGGCCCTGGCTGCACGGCTGCTGGAGCTGGCCAATTCCCCCACCTTCCAACTGCCGCGCCAGATTGCGGGCATCCCCGAGGCCTTGGCGCTGCTGGGCACGGCCCAGTTGCGTACGCTGGTCACGTCGGCCCCGCTGGGCACCACCTCGCGCTCGGTGCCGGGTGTGAACATGCAGCAGTTCTGGCGCTACAGCCTCAACACCGCCAAGCTGGCCCGCTCGTTGGCCGGCATCGTCCACCAGAATCAGATTGCCGCCTACACGGCGGGCCTGCTGCATGCGCTGGGCGAGCTGGTGATCCACCTCGCAGACCCGGAGAAGGCACAGTCGGTCAACACCCTGGTGGCACCGTTCGACCTGCGCCGCGACAAGATCGAGCAGCGTATCTTTGGCTACAGCTACGGCCATGTCACGGCGGGTTGTGCGCGCCGCTGGCAATTGCCCGAGGTGGTGATCGATGCCCTGCAGTACCAGAGCGCACCGTTCGACAACAAGGCCTATGAGCCGTTGGCGGGCGTGATCCACTTGGCCGCCTGGCGCGCCCGCGCCCGCGAGGCCGAGCTGGGCGAGAAGGAGCTGGCCGTGTCCTTCCCCGGCGAGGTGGGCCTGACCCTGGGCCTGGACATCGACATGGTGCTGCAGCAGGACCCCATCGACTGGACGGCCCGGCCCGAAGTGGCGGATTTTGCGGTCTGATTCTCTGGCCCTCCAGAGGCTAGACAATTCGCGACCCCTTTTGCTTGCATCCTTCAGCAGCGGATCTTGGGAGTCCCGGGCGACTACTTGGGGGTTTTACGCTGCTACTGTGCTGCTTTTAAAAGCACTGTGCGTGCGCGTTTTTTTAATCGCGATCACTGCAGTTGAAAGCGTGTTTTCGCTGCTTGGGTTAAGCGGAGATATTTCTCTGGTCTGGGTAATATACAGCCTTGGTGATTGGATAAAAAGTGATGAATAGAATTTTGGGGTGGGACTTTCTTCGTGGTTTGTGCGCGCTGGCTGTGGGTGTTTATCATCTGTCGATTTGGCTGGATGTTGGATATTTTCGCTCATTTGGTAGCTATGGCGTCTATTTGTTTTTCGTGCTCTCTGGTGCTAGTCTGATGTACACCTATGGGGGAAATTTGGAGGAAAGAAGTTTTGATTTCAAGAAATTCCTTCTGCTGCGTTATTTTAGATTGGCACCACTTTACATTCTTTTGATGCTGCTGGTCTTGCCTTGGAAAATTATCAAAGAAGGTGCAACACTTGCATTGTTGAAAAAATTTCTTCTGAATATTTTTTTTGTTTTTGGATTTTTTGATCCTGCGGCCAGTTCAATGCTCGTTGGCGGGTGGTCGTTGGGTATTGAAGCGATATATTATTTGATTTTTCCTCTTCTGGGGTTTTTGGTATTAAGGGGGAAATGGTTTTTTGCGGTATTTTTTCTTTTTTTTCTTGTGCAAATGTGGTGGGTTACCAGTACCATCGGCTCGCAGGGGGGATATCAGGCAAATATCGTTGCACTTCACCAGTCACAAGCCTTTGCTGCATATTTTTTTGGTGGGTGTTATATCGGATATTTACGGCGAAAAAATATAGTTTCTTCGCTGTCCAATCTGGTGTTAGTGATTTTGATTGCTGGTGGATTTTTTGCAATTGCTGCGATTAACCCCGCAGATGCGGGGGGCGAGTTGCTGGGTGTGCGAGGTGTTGTGGGATTTAGTGTGTGCTTTTTTCTTGTCTGGCTCACCGGTGGGTTGAGGCTGGAAAACAGATTTGCAAAGACTGCCGAGTTTTTGGGCGACGCAACCTATGGTCTTTACCTCATTCACCCGGTCGTTTTTTTTGGAATGGCGTGGGTGATATTTCCAAGAATAGGCTGGGGCGATCCCTTGTCTTGGAGCCAAGGATCGCGCTGGGCGCTGGTCTTGTTGGTTTTGACGCTCGCGCTTGTGCTGGCTTTGCTGAGTGAGAGGTTTTTTGAAAAACCAATACGGAACAGGGCGAAAGCGCTGTTTTCCAAGTGATCCTTGCACAGTGATGGCTGAGTTTTTGCCAGGCCTGGGGCCGCGGCTTGGCTTGACGTATGCAACCGGCTGGCGTTCTGACGAAGCCTCTGCAGACGCCCGCCTGACTGCCGTTATACGGGGGCTTTGCGACAATCGGCGCCATGAAAGCACTGCGCATCCACGCTGGCCCCCGCGCCCGGCAACACCTTGAGCACCATGGCCTGCAGCCCGGCGACGTGGGCGTGATCCCCGCGGCCGCCGGGGGGCCCAAGGGGCTGATCCTGGGGCCGCTGGACCGGTTCCTTTTTGGGGAGTGGCTGCCGCAATCGGACCAGCCCGTGCACCTGGTGGGCGCGTCGATTGGCGCCTGGCGCATGGCCACGGCCTGCCTGCAGCAATCGGTGGCGGCATTCGAGCGGCTGGAGCATGACTACATTCACCAGGACTATGAGCTGCCACCGGGCAAGAAGCGCCCCACGGCGGCCCATGTGAGCGAGCGGTTTGGGCGCAACCTGGATGCGTTCTATGGCGGGCGGGTGGACGAGGTGCTGAGCCACCCGCGCTATCGCCTGCACATCATCACGTCGCGGGGGAGGCACCTGCTGGGGCGCGAGCATGGTGTGGCCACGCCGCTGGGCTACCTGGGCGCCTTTCTGACCAACACGGTGCACCGCAAGGCGATGGGGGCCTGGCTGGAGCGGGTGGTGTTCTCGTCGCCCGACGCAACGGTGCCGGGGGCGGCTTGTGCGGCGCTGCCGTTTGGCACGTCGGACTACCGCACGCGGCAGGTGCGGCTCAGTGCGGCCAATTTCATGCCCGCGCTGCAGGCCAGCTGCTCCATCCCTTTTGTGCTGCAGGCCGTGCACAACATTCCGGGGGCGCCGCCCGGGGCGTACTGGGATGGCGGTATCACCGACTACCACCTGCATCTGGCCTATGGCCGGGCAGGCTCAGATGCTTCTAATTTGATAGCTAAAAAGGCAATGGGGACGCGCGCAGACGGCCTAAAAACCTTGAATAACGAGGGTGCGCAGGCCATTGCGACAGGCGCGCTGCCGGGTGCTGCGGGCATCGTGCTGTATCCGCACTTTCAGCACCGGGTGGTGCCGGGCTGGCTGGACAAGGGCCTGAAGTGGCGCCACCGGGCCACCCCCGCGCTGGACAACATGGTGGTGCTGTCGCCCGACCCCGACTGGGTGCGTGCGTTGCCCAACGCCAAGCTGCCGGACCGCAAGGACTTCACCCACTACGGCACCGACAGCCGCGCCCGCGCCCAGGCCTGGCTGGGGGCCACCAGCGCCAGCCAGCAGCTGGCGGATGAATGGGCCGAGTGGTTGCGGCGGCCAGACATGGGGGCCGT
Source organism: uncultured Verminephrobacter sp. (assembly GCA_964466605.1). Taxonomy (GTDB): domain Bacteria; phylum Pseudomonadota; class Gammaproteobacteria; order Burkholderiales; family Burkholderiaceae_C; genus Acidovorax. The sequence goes on along the minus strand of CAYXSL010000007.1, from coordinate 3,318 downwards.
GCATCCGCTGTAGGTGGGCGGCGGCGTTATCGCTGCCTCGTTGGATCTTCACGACCAGCTGCGCCGCTCGGGCTGAGCCTGCCTGCGCTCCAAGCGGCTGACACGGCCTTTCTGGCGTCGTTGCCGCGTTGGCCCTCAAGCCGACGCCGGGCGCCGTGCGGCCGCTTCCTGCACCGCCCGGGCGGCGTGGCGGGCCGCATGGTCGCGTGCCCAGCCCAGCACCTCGTGGGCGGGCATGGGCCGCGCGATGCCGTAGCCCTGTGCCCGCTCGCAGCCCAGCTCCAGCAGCCGGGCCGCATGTTCGGCAGTTTCCACGCCTTCGGCCACCACATGGCGGTGGAAGGCGGCGGCCAGGGCCACGATGGCCTGGACGAGGGTGAGGTCGTCGCCGTCCTCCAGAATCCCACGCACGAAGGACTGGTCGATCTTGATCGTCTCGGCGGGCAGGCGCTTGAGGTAGGACAGTGACGAGTAGCCGGTGCCGAAGTCGTCCAGCGCAAACCGCACGCCCAGGGCCTGGCAGCTTTGCATCATGCTGCGCATGTACTGCATGTCCTCGAGTGCGGCGGATTCGAGGATCTCCAGCTCCAGCCGGGCAGGGGACACCTCGGGGCAGGTGTGCAGGATGTCTTGCAGGCGCGGCACGAAGTTGGGCCGGTGGAAATGGGGCGCAGCGATGTTGACGCTGACCTCCCACAGCATGCCCGCGCCGGTCCATTGCCGCATCTGGGTCAGCGCCTGGCGCAGCACCCATTCGCCCAGCTCGACCTGCAGGTCGGTGTCTTCCACCAGGGGCAGCACATGATGCGGGCCCAGCAGGCCTTCCTCGGGGTGCTGCCAGCGCAGCAGGGCTTCCAGCCCGATGATCTCGCCCGTGCGCAGGTTGACCTTGGGCTGGTAGTGCAGCACCAGCTCGCCCGCATGCAGGGCCTGCGCCACGCGGGTCTGGCGGGTGTGCTGGGTCTGCACGGCGTGGTCTTGTTGCACGTCGAACACATGCAGCTGGTTGCGGCCCAAGCTCTTGGCCTGGCACATGGCCTGGTCGGCGTGGCGCAGCAGGGTGTCGGGGCTGGCGTCGTCCTGCGGGAACACGGCCACGCCGATGCTGACCGTGGTGTTCACCGTGCAGTCGTCAATGGCATAGGGGGCGGCCAGCTGCTGCATGAGCACGGCCAGACGGGCCTCGATGGCCGCCACATGGGGCTGCACGCCCAGCAGCAGCACGAATTCGTCTCCGCCCATGCGCGCCACGGCATCGCCCGGGGTGACGAAGGCCCCGAGGCGCCGGGCGGTTTCCTTGAGCAGGCGGTCGCCCACGCGGTGGCCGAAGGCGTCGTTCACGGCCTGGAAATGGTCCAGGTCCAGCATGCACACGGCCAGCAGCAGACCCTTGTCGCGGGCCACAAACAGGGCGTGGGTGAGGCGCTCGGCCAGGGCGGTGCGGTTGTACAGCCCGGTCAGCGGGTCGTGCCGGGCGTGCCAGGAGATCTGGTAGCGCAGGTTGCGGGCTTCGGTCACATCGCGGAACACCAGCACGCAGCCCACAGTGAGGCCGTTGTGCTGGCGGATGGGCGACGCGGTGTATTCGATGGCGTAGCGTTCGCCCGAGCGGTGGATCAGCACCTCGTGCGTGGCCTGCTGCAGCGCGCCGGGCTGGCTGTCGCGCTCGGTGGCCGAGCTGGCGTTGCGGCTGGCGGGTTCTTCATACAGGCGGAACACATCGTCCAGCTGCCGGCCCACGGCCTGCTGGGCCGTGAAGCCGGTCATGAGCTGCGCGGCCTCGTTGAGGGTGTCGATGCGCCCGGCCAGGTCGGTAGTGATGACGCCGTCGCCGATGGAGGCGAGCGTGACTTCGGCGCGTTCCTTTTCGGCGTGCAGGGCCTCTTGGGCGCGCTTGCGTTCGGTCACGTCCACCAGGGTGCCGATGGTGCCTGCCAGCGCGCCGCTGGTGCTGGTGAAGGGCGCTTCGTAGTACGCCATGTATTGCGGCGGCTGGTGGGCCGGGTGGATGGCGACCACGTTGTCCTGTGCGCTCGCGATCTGGGCGGAGCGGTCGGGCGCCAGGGCCTCGGGCACGGTGGAGGCGTGGTGTGCGCCCGTGGGGTCCACCGGCGCCTGGAACAGCCGCTGCCAGGCGCGGTTGGTGTCCAGGTAGGTACCATCGGCATGGCGCACGAACACGGGCAGGGGCAGGGCGTCGATCAGCTGCCGCGTGAAATGCAGTTGCTCGCTTTGCTGGCGCTGGGTTTCATGCAGCGACAGCACCAGCGACTGGACCTTGCCCGCCATGTCGTTGAATGCCTCGGCCATGGCCCGGGATTCGAGGGTGCCGGTCACCTCCATGCGGGTGCCCAGGTGGCCCTGGCGGAACGCGTCGGTGGCCTGTGCCAGCCGCCGCAGCATGCGCGCATTGGCCCGCAGCAGCAGGGTGAGCAGGAACAGGATGGTGAAGATGTTGAGCGCCGAGATGCGGGCCTGGACGATCACCGTATCCCAGACCCGGTCCACCAGCGGCTGTGCATGCAGGGCGATGGTCAGGCGGCCCGGGGTACCGTCGGCCAGGCGCTGGGCGGATTGCTGCAGGGGCTGGGGGATGTCCAGCCAGCGGGCAAACCAGGCGGGGGCCTGGGCGGCAGGAGTGGGGCCCCGCACTTCGGCGGCGGGCTGGTGGGCTGACTCCGAGGGTTCCCACTTGAGTGCCTGCACGCCGGGGCCCAGGTGAGCGATGCTGTCGTGCAGCAGGCCGGTGATAACAGCGGCATCCGGGGTGGGCATGGCCTCCAGGCGCGGCAGAAGGTGGTCGCTGGCGCGGCGCAGCTCGGCCGCGGCATGGCGATGGGCTTCCTCGGTCTCCGCCTGCAGCAGGTAGTGGTAGCGCACGCCACTGACCAGCAGGATGATCAGCACGATGGGAACGTAGAGCCGGGGATAGGTGCCCCGCAGAAGCCAGGTGCTGAGATTTGCGGTGCGCGTCATCGGCGGTGGCCCTCTCCCCCATCTCAGGTAATGAATCGTTAATTAATGGTGAACCGGAGGGGAGTCTAGCCGCTGGTGCTGTGCTGGCTGCCTTTTGATCGCAGCTTGGTGGAGGACTGTGGTGAGTTTGTGACATTTTGTAATGCACAACCCAGCGCCACGGCTGCCGTGGCCCGCGCTGTGGTCCGAAGGCCGGTGGCGGGCCTCGGAGGCCACAAGGTCAGAGCCGTCGAGCGTCAGAGCGTCAGAGCGTCAGAGCGTCAGAGCGTCAGAGCGTCAGAGCGTCAGAGCGTCAGAGCGTCAGAGCGTCAGAGCGTCAGAGCGTCAGAGCGTCAGAGCGTC
>CAYXSL010000006.1:0-52712 GCA_964466605.1 uncultured Verminephrobacter sp. | reverse complement strand
TCAAGGCCACCATCGAGGACGAGACCGAGGGCGACACCGCCGGCATCAAGAGCGCCACCATCAAGATCGAGGGCGACTACGCCTTTGGCCTGCTGCGCACCGAAACCGGCGTGCACCGCCTGGTGCGCAAGAGCCCGTTCGACTCCTCCGGCGGTCGCCACACCTCGTTCGCGTCGGTGTTCGTGTACCCCGAGATCGACGACTCGATCGAGATCAACATCAACCCGGCCGACGTGCGCACCGACACCTACCGTGCGTCTGGCGCCGGTGGTCAGCACATCAACAAGACCGACTCGGCCGTGCGCCTGACGCACATCCCCACCGGCATCGTGGTGCAGTGCCAGGACGGCCGCAGCCAGCACAGCAACCGCGACGTGGCCTGGCAGCGCCTGCGCTCGCGCCTGTACGACTTCGAGATGCGCAAGCGCATGGAAGAGCAGCAGAAGCTGGAAGACACCAAGACCGATGTGGGCTGGGGTCACCAGATCCGCTCCTATGTGCTCGACCAGAGCCGCATCAAGGACCTGCGCACCAACGTCGAGATCTCCAACACCCAGAAGGTGCTGGACGGCGATCTCGATCCCTTCATTGAAGCCTCCCTCAAGCAAGGGGTTTGAACATGATGTCCCTCCGTGAAGGCCCCAGCACCCTGGTGCGGCGCGAAGACTACTGCCCCCCGGCGTACTGGATCGACACCGTCGACCTGAGTTTCGACCTCGACCCCGCCAAGACGCGCGTGCTCAACCGCATGCGACTGCGCCGCAACACCGCCGTGGCCGCCCAGCCGCTGCGGCTGGACGGTGAAGATCTGAACCTGGCGCGGGTGCTGGTCAACGGCGCGGGCTGCTCCTTCCGCATGGACAACGGGCAGCTGGTGCTGGACAACCTGCCCGAAGGCGAGGCGCCGTTCGACCTGGAGATCTTCACCACCTGCGCGCCCGACAAGAACACCCAGCTCATGGGCCTGTACGTGAGCCAGGGCACCTTCTTCACCCAGTGCGAGGCCGAAGGCTTCCGCCGCATCACCTACTTCCTGGACCGTCCCGACGTGATGGCCAGCTACACCGTCACGCTGCGCGCCGACAAGACCCGTTACCCGGTGCTGCTGTCCAACGGCAACCTGGTGGACAGCGGCGATCTCGAGGACGGCCGTCACTTCGCCAAGTGGGTCGACCCGCACCGCAAGCCCTGCTACCTGTTCGCGCTGGTGGCCGGCAACCTGGTGGCGCGCGAGCAGCGCATCGTCTCGCGCAGCGGCACCGAGCACCTGCTGCAGGTGTTCGTGCGCCCCGGCGACATGGACAAGACCGAGCACGCCATGAACTCCCTCATGGCCAGCGTGGCCTGGGACGAAGCCCGCTTTGGCCTGCCGCTCGATCTGGAGCGCTTCATGATCGTGGCCACCGCCGACTTCAACATGGGTGCCATGGAGAACAAGGGCCTGAACATCTTCAACACGAAGTACGTTCTGGCCAACAGCGCCACCGCCACCGACACCGACTTCGCCAACATCGAATCGGTGGTGGGCCACGAGTATTTCCACAACTGGACCGGCAACCGCGTGACCTGCCGCGACTGGTTCCAGCTCTCGCTCAAGGAAGGCCTGACCGTCTTCCGCGACCAGGAATTCAGCATGGACCTGTGTGCCGACCCGTCGGCGCGCGCGGTCAAGCGCATCGAGGACGTGCGGGTGCTGCGCACCGCACAGTTCCCGGAAGACGCCGGTCCCATGGCGCATCCGGTGCGGCCCGACCAGTATGTGGAGATCAACAACTTCTACACGGTCACCGTCTACGAGAAGGGTGCCGAAGTGGTCCGCATGATGCAGACCCTCGTAGGGCGCGACGGCTTTGCCCGGGGCATGAAGCTCTACTTCGAGCGCCACGACGGCCAGGCCGTGACCTGCGACGATTTCGCCCAGGCCATTGCCGACGCCAACCCCGACAGCACCCTGGCCCGTCTGCTGCCCCAGTTCAAGCGCTGGTACAGCCAGGCCGGCACGCCGCGCGTGAAGGTGCGCACCGAGTGGGATGCCGCCGAGGGCAGCTGCACGCTGCACTTTGCGCAGTCGTGCCCGCCCACACCGGGTGCAGCCCTCAAGCAGCCGTTCGTGATCCCGGTGGCCATCGGGCTGCTGGATGCCGATGGCCGCGACCTGCCGCTGTCGGCCGAGCAGCGCCTGTTCGTGCTGACCGAGGCGGAGCAGAGCCTGCGCATCGACGGCCTGAGCGCTGAACCGGTGCCCTCGCTGCTGCGCGGCTTCTCGGCCCCGGTGGTGCTGGAACACGACTACACCGACGCCCAGCTGCTGGCCCTGCTGGCCCACGACAGCGATCCGTTCAACCGCTGGGAAGCCGGTCAGCGCCTGGTGCTGCGCCGCGCGCTGGCTGCCATCGCCACACCCGGCCCGGTCAACCCGATGCCGCTGGACCGTGCGGTCATCGACGCGCTGCGCGCCGTGCTGCGCCACGACACACTGGATGCCGCCTTCAAGGAGCTGGTGCTGACCTTCCCGAGCGAGACCTACATCTCGGAGCAGCTCGAGGTGGTGGACCCGCAGCGGGTGCACGCCGTGCGCGAGGCCATGCGCCAGCAACTGGCCACTGCCCTGCACGACGACTGGGCCTGGGCCCTGGACACCCACAGCGACAACGGCGGCTACCGCCCGGACCCGCGCAGCGCCGGCCGCCGTGCCCTGTGCGGCCTGGCCCTGACCATGCTGTGCCTGGGTGCTCGCGCCACCGGCGATGCGGTGTGGCCTGGCAAGGCGTACCAGCGCTTCAAGGACGCCGGCAACATGACCGACCGCTTCAATGCGCTCTCGGCCCTGGTGATCAGCGACAGCCCGCTGGCCCGCGAGGCACTCACCCGCTTCCACACCCTGTTCCGCCACGAAGCCCTGGTGCTGGACAAGTGGTTCGCGCTGCAGGCCGGAGCCCCCGACCGGGGCGGCAACATCCTGCCGGCGGTGCGGCAGCTGCTCAACCACCCGGACTTCTCGCTGCGCAACCCCAACCGGGCGCGCAGCGTGATCTTCAGCTACTGCAGCGCCAACCCGGGCGCCTTCCACCGCGCCGACGCCGCCGGCTACGTGTTCTGGAGCGACCGGGTCATCGAGATCGACCGCTTCAACCCGCAGGTGGCAGCCCGTCTCGCCCGCGCCCTGGACCGCTGGAAGAAACTGGCCGAGCCCTACCGCAGCGCCGCCCGCGAGGCCATTGCCCGCGTGGCCGCCCAGACCGAACTCAGCAACGATGTGCGCGAGGTCGTCTCCCGCGCCCTGGCCGACTGAAAGCCCACCCCATGAGCAAGAAGATTTCCCTCACCCGCTACCTGGTCGAGCAGCAACGCGTCGACGGCAAGATCCCGGCCGAGCTGCGTCTGCTGCTGGAGGTGGTGGCCCGGGCCTGCAAGACCATCAGCCAGGCCGTCAACAAGGGCGACCTGGGCGGCGTGCTCGGCACGGCCGATTCCGAGAACGTGCAGGGCGAGGTGCAGAAGCAGCTCGACATCATTGCCAACGAGGTGCTGATCGAGGCCAACGAATGGGGCGGTCACCTGGCCGCCATGGCCAGCGAGGAAATGGAAGGCATCTACCTGGTGCCCAACCGCTACCCGCAGGGCGAATACCTGCTGCTGTTCGATCCGCTCGATGGCTCCAGCAACATCGACGTGAACGTCAGCATCGGCACCATCTTCAGCGTGCTGAAAAAGCCCGACGGCACCGCCGGCGTGAGCGAGCAGGATTTCCTGCAGCCCGGCGCACAGCAGGTGGCGGCCGGCTACTGCGTGTACGGCCCCCAGACCACCCTGGTGCTCACCGTGGGCGACGGCGTGGCCATGTTCACGCTCGACCGCGAACAGGGCTCCTTCGTGCTCACCCGCGAGAACGTGCAGATCCCGCCCGATACCAAGGAATTTGCCATCAACATGAGCAACATGCGGCACTGGGATGCCCCGGTGAAGCGCTATGTGGACGAATGCCTGGCCGGCAAGGAAGGCCCGCGCGGGAAGGACTTCAACATGCGCTGGATCGCCAGCATGGTGGCCGACGTGCACCGCATCCTGACCCGTGGTGGCGTCTTCATGTACCCCTGGGACAAGCGCGAGCCCAACAAGCCCGGCAAGCTGCGCCTGATGTACGAAGCCAACCCCATGGGCTGGCTGGTCGAGCAAGCCGGTGGCGCTGCCACCAATGGCAAACAACGCATCCTGGACATCCAGCCCACCCAGTTGCACGAACGCGTGAGCGTGATCCTCGGCTCAAAAAATGAGGTTGAGCGCGTGACAAGCTACCATTCCACGCTATAATCTTAGGCTTACGCCGGTGTAGCTCAGTCGGTAGAGCAGCTCATTCGTAATGAGAAGGTCGGGTGTTCGATTCATCTCTCCGGCACCAAATAAAAAGCCCTGATTCGCAATAGTCAGGGCTTTTTTCATGGGCTTGGCACAAGCGTTCATTCCCGGCGATCTCAGAGCATCAGTGCCCCCAAGCACTGCGGTGCGCAGGCACACGCCGCCGACGACGTCTTGCCCCCAAATGACCTCAGGACCCGGCCTTGGCGTTAACGGCGCCCTGCTGTGCAAACGCAAAATCCGGCAGCGACAGCGTGGCCTCTGCCACCTCCAGCAGGCGGCGATTCTGGTCCATGGAGGTTTTCTGCAGCGCCCGGAAGGCCACTTCCTCGTTCATGCCCAGCCGCGCCATCAGCACACCCTTGGCACGCTCGATCACCTTGCGCTCGTTGAGCGTGCGGCGGGCGACTTCCAGCTCCGCCTCCATGCTGGCCATGCGCGCCGATTGGCTCTGCAAGAGGTCCACCAGCGAGGCGGATTCGCCTGCGTGGGTGGCGGCACCTGCGGCGTCCGGCACGGCCGATGGCGCCTGGGCCATGTCAAAAAACCGGTCCACCGCATGGGTGCGCTGCGGCGGGTTGTCGCGCAGCCCGCGCAGAAGGCCTTTGGAGTCCTGCAGATCCTGCTGGGCTTCCAGAATGCGCGCCTCGCAGTCCTCGCGCAGGCGTTTGACAAGATCCACCTGCAGGTGCCACAGCGCGTTGATGCGCTCGGAGCACAGGTCAAACCAGGTGTCGCTGAGGTCGCTGTCGAGCGCCGCACCCGGACGGGCCACGCACAGCGCACGGCGCAGGCGCTCCAGCTGGGCTGCAGCAGGCACCAGCTGCTGCTGCTCCCAGCGGGCACGCAGCGCGGGTTCGGCAAACTCAGAAAACACACGCAGGCTGCGCTCCTGCGCGTCGATGAGGTGTATCACCCGCTGCTGGTGCGCCTCGTTGCTGCTGCCAGACGCATAAAGCAGGGCTCCCAGGGCCCGTTCCTGGCCCGCTTCTTCCTCGGCCTGCACAAGGTGCAGCAAGGCCACCAGCATGCGCGACACGCTGGGCAGGCCCGCCGCATCGGCCACATGGAACACCAGTTCGATCAACCCCGCGATGAGGTGGCTGTAGGCCGCCACGGAATCATGCGCGGACATCGCCTGGCGCTCGATCTGGGAACGCAGCGCTGGCAGCGATTCCAGCCCGAGCAAGGCCCACGCCATCAGGGAGAGCGCCTTGGCGGTGGCTCCCTGCCCCGGCTCGATGTGCTGGGCAAACACTTCGCGCAGCCGCGCTTCCAGCGGCGCAACCTCTTCGATAACACGCAGCCGCACATCAACAAAACGCAAGCCCTTGGAGGCCAGATACGCGCCCGAGACGCCCCGCTCCCGCTGCAAGCCTTGGATCAGCTGCCCGATCACATCCACCAGCTCGGCACGGCTGGCCAGATGGCGCACTGCGTCGATCTCCAGTTGCTTGGAGCGGAGCACAAGGTTCGATACGGACAAAGGCGCTGCCGGGTCAAGCATGCAAGGTTCCTGGGTGGTGTCTGCGTGGCCCCGCGAAATGCGGCAACCGGACTGTGATTGTCTCAGGCCACGGCCACGCTGACACGGCCACCCACGGCGCGCACGCTGTGGGCGCAGACCGATTGTTCTGGCGTCTCCAGGCATTGTCCGGTCTGCAGGTCAAAGTGGTTCTTGTACAGCGGCGAGGCCACCACCACGCGGTCGCCAATGCTGCCCACCAGCCCCCGGGCCAGCACGCTGGCGCCGGACTTGGGGTCCACATTGTCGATGGCAAAGAACTGGTCGGTGCCGACACGGAACACCGCCACGTGGCGATTGGCCACCAGCGCGCAGACGCCGGTGCTGGGCAGGATGTCATCGACCGCACAAATGTCGGTCCAGGCGAGGGAGTCGGTGCTGGTCATGGGGAGTGCGCTCATGTTTTTTCGTCCTTTTTCAATCAAGCAGCCTGGCGAATGGGAATGACCTTGGCCGAAGCTTGGCCGCGCTCTTCGGCGCGCGCCGGGCGGATCTGGCCGCGCTCCTCGACGAACAGCACGTTCTCGTCGGCCTGATCGCTGTTCACAAACGAGCGGAAGCGCTTGCGCGTCTCGGGGTCGGTCACGGCCGTCTTCCATTCACACTGGTAGGTGGCCACCACATGCTGCATCTGCGCTTCAAGCTCGGCGCACAGGCCCAGGCTGTCCTTTTGCAACACATCCTTGAGGTAGTCGAGGCCGCCTTCGAGGTTCTCGCGCCAAGTGCTGGTGCGTTGCAGCCGGTCGGCCGTGCGCACGTAGAACATCAGCACCCGGTCGATCATGCGCACCAACTCGTCCTTCGTCAGGTCGGATGCAAACAGCTCGGCATGGCGTGGCTTCATGCCACCGTTGCCGCAGATGTACAGGTTCCAGCCCTTCTCAGTGGCGATGACGCCGATGTCCTTGCCCTGGGCCTCGGCGCATTCGCGCGTGCAGCCAGAGACGCCGAACTTGATCTTGTGCGGGGCGCGCAGGCCCTTGTAGCGGTTTTCCAGTTCCACAGCCAGACCGACGCTGTCCTGCACGCCATAGCGGCACCAGGTCGATCCCACGCAGCTCTTCACGGTGCGCAGCGACTTGCCATAAGCGTGGCCCGACTCGAAACCGGCAGCGATCAGCTCTTCCCAGATCAGCGGCAGCTGCTCCAGCCGCGCACCAAACATGTCCACCCGTGCACCGCCCGTCACCTTGGTGTACAGGCCGTACTTCTTGGCCACCTGGCCCACGGCGATCAGGCCGTCTGGCGTGACCTCGCCACCGGGCATGCGTGGCACCACCGAGTAGGTGCCGTCCTTCTGGATGTTGCCTAGGTAGTAATCGTTGCTGTCCTGCAGGCTTGCCAGCTCCTTCTTGAGCACGAACTCGTTCCAGCACGAGGCAAACACGCTGGCCGCCACGGGCTTGCAGATGTCGCAGCCCAGACCTTTGCCGTGCTTGGCCAGCAGGTCATCGAAGCTCTTGATCTGCCCCACGCGCACCAGGTGGTAGATCTCCTGGCGCGAGTACGCGAAGTGCTCGCAGATGTGGTTGTTCACCGCCATGCCACGGCGCGCCATCTCGGCCTTCATGACCTGGGTGACCAGGGGCACGCAGCCGCCGCAGGTGGCGCCCGCCTTGGTGCAGGCCTTCATCTCGGCGATGGTGCAGACGCCATTGCCCACGGCTTCGCAGATCCCCCCCTTGGTGACGTTGTTGCACGAGCAGATCTGCGCCGTGTCGGGCAAGGCATCCACACCCAGGCCGGGCTTGGCCTTGCCATCACTCGATGGGAAGATCAGGAACTCGGGGTCTTCAGGCAGCGCAATGCCGTTGAGCGCCATCTGCAGCAGCGTGCCGTATTCGGTGGCGTCGCCGATCAGTACGGCGCCCAGCAGCTGCTTGCCGTCCTCGCTGATCACGATTTTTTTATAGACCTGCCGGCGTTCATCCACGTACTGGCAGCTGCGGCTGTGTGGCGTCTTGCCATGGGCATCGCCTATGCTGGCCACGTCCACACCCATGAGCTTGAGCTTGGTGCTCATGTCGGCGCCTACGAAGGCGGCGTCGGTCTCGCCTGCGATGTGGCGGGCCGCCACACGCGCCATGTCGTAGCCCGGAGCCACCAGGCCAAAGGTCTGCTCGTTCCAGGACGCACATTCACCAATGGCATACACATTGTGATCACTGGTGCGGCAGGCGCTGTCGATGGCCACGCCGCCGCGCGGGCCGATGGCCAGCACACACTGGCGGGCCAGTTCGTCGCGCGGACGGATGCCGGCAGAGAACACGATCATGTCGGTCTCCAGATAGGAGTCGTCTGCAAATTTCATGCGGTGGCGCGCGCGTGCGCCATCCGTGATCTCCTGCGTATTGCGACCCGTGTGCACCTGCACGCCCAGCTCTTCGATCTTGGCCCTGAGCACACGCCCGCCGCCCTCATCGACCTGCACAGCCATCAGGCGCGGTGCGAACTCGACCACATGGGTTTCCAGGCCCATGTCGCGCAGCGCCTTGGCACACTCCAGGCCCAGCAGGCCGCCGCCCACAACCACGCCGGTCTTGGACTTGGCCCCCGACGCCCGCATGGCCTCCAGGTCCTCGATGGTGCGGTAGACGAAACAATGGTCCCGGTCACGCCCCGGCACCTGCGGCACAAAGGGATTGGACCCCGTCGCCAGCACCAGCTTGTCGTAAGGGAAGACCTCACCGCTGACAGTGGTCACGGTACAGGTGCGACGGTCGATCGAGGCGGCACGCGCACCCAGGCGGAGCGAAAAGCCTGTGCGCTCAAAAAACCCGGGCTCGACCAGCGATAGCTCCTCTGCCGTCTTGCCGCTGAAGAATTCCGAGAGATGCACCCGGTCATATGCCGCCCTGGGCTCTTCGCACAGCACCGTCACGTCCACATCCGACAGACCCGTCTGTGCCAGGCTCTCCAGAAACTTGTGGCCGACCATGCCGTGGCCAATAAGAACAATCTTCATGCTATTCATCCTGCAAAGGCCCGGTGCGCCGCTGGGGAGTACAGGATGTGCGCCTCACAGCCCACACAGGGCAGCGCGGCACCTCACCCTCCGCAGACAACACGGGCGTGGGTTGGAACAACCAAACGATGGGCCAGCACGCCCACCACTCGCTTGGGTTCCGCCATCTTTAGCGGAGGATTTCATGGGATCCTGGGCAGCATTACCGAGGGATCAACAACGTTTCAGCAATATCCGTGCCGACCCTCCCCTGGTCAAAACAAACGCAGAAGCCCATCCAGAACGAAAACAGCCGCTACCCAAGCTGTTTTCTTACTCTTCAGGGCAGAGACGCATCAATGCGGTGCGATGGGCTTCCCCAACATGGGGAATCTGTGATGGGTTCAACACCCGAAGCAGCGCCATCGCAGGTGGTTGTTTTCTGATTTGCAAACCGCGTCAACTCGGGCAGACTGTGAGGAAGGCACATCACCCGTACCGCAGAGCAGCGCTGGCACAGGGCACTTCACACCGACCTTCTCAACAGCAGATCACGACCATGAGCGTAGAACGCAGAGTCGCCACAGACCGGCGCAGCGGCAAGGACCGAAGAGAGACAGAGGCCGGCCCCCCGACCAACTTTGAACGGCGGCGCAATGTCGAAGCACGGCAACCCGAACTGACAGAGCTGCACCTGAGCGAGGATGAACTCAAAGCACTGGGGTTTGCGCCGGGGAAGTCAGACTCCAAGAAACCGTGATGGAGGCGCGTACCAGCGACGGCGGTTGCGCTCGCCCCACTGCGGCAAAATCGTCTTCGGATGCCGCGCAACCCAAACCCGATCAGGCCATCCACCAGCCAGGGCAAACCAAGCCCTAAGAGAGCCAAAGCGCGACACGGAAACACATGCCATAGGCGTTGCCGCCCCTGCCCACATGCGACTCAGTCGTCCATCCCAGGCAGTACGACCACACGGTGCACCACCATGTCCAACGCAGGCCGGGCGTTGCCCTGCTTGTCGGTCCACACACGCGGAGAAAGGCTGCCCGACAGCGCCACGGAGTCGCCGTCTTTCAGGGCATGCATCGCAGCACAGACCGCTGCATCGAACGCAATCACATTGACGAACAGCAGCTCCCCATCTGCGGTGCTGGCGCGCACCTTGGCCAAGGTGAAGGCCTTGCCGGTCTTGTCTATGCGCTGCTCGGTATCGCCATACAGCCTTCCGGCTACCAGTCCGTCGATCATGAAGATCCTTCTGGCCCATTGCGGGCATTGCTTTGTTCCGCCGCCGCACCTTTGGCCGCAGCGCCAATGAAAGGGACTGCAATCCATCGGATTGCAAAAGCAAAAAAGCCCAGAACCTTTCGGTTCTGGGCTTTTGCTAACAATGGTCGGCGTGGCGGGATTCAAATTCCACCCGGAAAGCCGCGCCATTGCTAGCAAATTGCCCGAATAAATAGGAAGTTGCCCCAAAAGTTGCCCCAGGGCTTCCCGCTGGGGCCTATTGTGACCACTTCGAGGCCCTACAAAACCTTAAACGCGGCCCGCCACCACCACCGAACCGCAAAAATCCGTCAAATCCCGTCATGTGGAAAGGCACCAAAACCGGGCGCGAGGCCGCGCCAGGCCTGGCGATGCCCAGGGCCGGCGGTGTCGTCAAAACAGGCCCATTTAGACCGGGGGCGAGGCGGGGTCTCGACTGCGCGCCGCGCCCTGGGTGTCCCGTTGGCTGGAGTGGGCGGGCAGGCAGGGACCGGGAAGGCTGCGGGAAGGCCCACGGCGGGGCCGTGGAGGGGCCACGCGGCGCAGGCGCGTGGGCGGGTACGTGCTGAGGGCTGCGGCGCTGTACGGGCGCAAAAAAGGCCACCGCATGGGTGGCCTTTCTGGTTCGGTCTGAGGGTTAGGCGGCGCGGCCCTGTGGTTCGGTGGCCACGCCGGCCAGGCGGGTGGCCGCTATGTCGAAGTAGTGCTGGTCCTGTTCAATGCCGATGAACTGGTAGCCCAGCTCCAGCGCCGCCACACCCGTGGAACCTGAGCCCATGAACGGGTCAAGGATGACGCCCCCAGGCGGTACGGCCTGGCACAGCTGCTTCATCAGGTCCACCGGCTTGCCAGTCATGTGGAACTTGGCCCGGTGGTCCACGCGCTCGCGCACCACACCTGGCCACGGGCCGCCATGCTCTGCGATGGCCAGGGGGCCGTTGGAACCCCACACCACATATTCCGCCTGGTGGCGAAAGTAGCCCTTGTGCGGGGCGCGTGATGCTTCGGTTTTGTCCCAGGGAATCAGGCCGCGCCACACCAGCCCACCGGCTTGGAAAGCATCGGTCAACGCGGGCAGCTGGCGCCAGTCGGTGAACACCATGGCGTAACCGCCGGGGCGCAGCGCCTGGCGCACCAGCGACACCCAGCAGCTGACCCAAAAGGCCCAGCTGCGGCCGTCCCGGTTGTCGCCGGAAAAATTGAGGTTGTGGACGGCCGTGAGGGCGTGCCCACTCTGCACGTACTTGGCAGCGGTTGATTGCATGCGGTCACCGCGCACCATGCCGCCGCTGCTGTACGGCGGATCGGTCACAAGCGCGTCAACCTGCAGGCCGAGCTGCTGCAGTAGCTGCACGCTGTCGCCCCGGTAGATGGTGGCGTTGCCTATCTTGAGGCACTGGGGTGCGTGGGTTGCCTGGGTTGCCTTCGAGGTTTCGGGAGTCTTCATGGTTTTTCATAGGTGAAGGCGCTCCCAGGCGCTCGCGTGAGGGGCTCAAGGCCCGCAGGTGGTTCATGGTCCCGCAGCGCGGGCACTTGATCGAGATTTGTTCAAACACGGCCTCTGCGAGTTTTCGGCCGCAGTGGCCACAACGTATTTCTTCCATGGTGTCGGCATCGCCTAAGATGCGTCCCGCCTGTGCACAGGTGACGGGGCCGCTTGGCCAATGCCGTGGGCAATCACGGCGGAGGGGTTTGTGTTGGGTGTTCCCGCACCCTTCACATTCGCCCTGTCTTTTTTTGAGTGAAATTCACTCCAAGCGCTTGAACAACAAGCGCGAGCAGCTATTTATTTCGTAGCGCCATCCTCCCCGCCTTCGATGACATAGGGGGCAAAGCGCACCAGTTCTTCCCCGAACCATTCGTTCAAGGCCTTGAAGCGCGCCTGCAGCGGCTCCAGCTCGTTGCGCGCGAACACTTCGGCCGCAGGCTTGACGGCACCGAAGCCGCCGGTATTGCCTGGAACGATGCCCATCAGCTGGGGCGGCACCCGGTGGGCCGCCAGCACATCGTCACGGCTCACGTTTTTGATGCTGGTGAAGTCGTCCTTTGCGGCCACTTCACTGATGGGCAAAACCTGAATGCCGTCCTTCTTGCCGTTGGGCGAGTACATGAACAGGTTACGGAAATTCCCCGGCCCCTTCGCGTTGCGCATGGCTTCGCGCAGCGCGTCCACATCGCCCTGGGCCTGGGCCGGGTCCGTCATGTAAAGGATGAAGCCGGCGTGGCTCCCGTTGTTGTAATACTTGCGACGAAACAGGGTGGCCGATTCGTTCAGCCAGGCCGCCTGCAGGGTGGAGAGGTATTCGGGCAACCCGTACACCTCCTGATTGATGTCCGGTTCAATCAGATGAAACACGCTCCCCGGCTTGAATTCGTGTTCCTTCCCCAAGCCCTGCACAAAGTAGTAGGTGTCCAGCGCCTGCCCCCTGCGCATGTACTTGGCCAGGCTGTGGCGCAAGCCCAGGTCACGGCCCAGCATGTTGGGCGTGCGCTCCAGATAGGCATTGCCGAACGTGAGAAAGTCCAGCGCGAATTTGCCGAAGGTGTCACGGCTCAAAAGCCGGTGGGGCACGAAGGTGGACGCCAGCACGTTGCGCTTGAAATACAGCGCGCTCGCGTGGTGCGTGGCCGCCCGAAACGACCGCGCTAGGCCTTCCCAGCTGATGGGCGGCTCGTACCACTTGCCATTCAGCCAGGCTTCGCAGTAGTCCAGAATCTCGCGGCCGTCCAGCACGGGCACCGGGTCTCCGAAGGTGAACGCCTGGGCGCCGGCCTGGGAGACATTGGACAGGGCCGAACCGGTGGCCGCAGCTGGCGCCGGCACGGTGTTGGAAAAGGCCGGCGCAGCTGCGCGGCGTGGGGTGCGCTTGGGCATCAGGAAAACTCCAGAACAGAGGTGGTGGCTTCGCTTGCGCCTTCCAGCGGCTCGAAGTCCATGGCGTGCATGCAGGCCCACGCCAAGTCGGCGTGGCCCGTTTCGTTGTTGCGGCCGGCGTCGTAGGTGGCCTGGCGGCCGCTGGTGGTAAGCACCTTTTTGATGGCCATGAAGGCCTGGGCAAGATCAACCGCGCCCGCGTCAAACTCCAGCCGGCCTTTGCTGATGACGCTTTTTGCTTTCAGCACCAGCCGGGTTTTCACATCCACGCTGTACTGATACGGCCGCGCGGCTGGGAAAAACTGCTTCACCAGCTGAAAGACGCCCTGCCCGATTCCGGTGGTGTCGATGCCGATGTGCTGCACGTTGAAGCGCTCCGTCACCTTCTTGATGGCTTCGGCCTGGGCCTCGAAGTCCAGACCACGGAACTGGTGGCGCTCCAAAACGCGGAACTTCCCGCCAGGCTCTGCCGGCGGGGCCAGCACTACCAGGCCGGCGCTGTCGCCTGTGTGGCTGGGGTCATAGCCGACCCACACCGGGCGCCAGCCGAAAGGGCGCATGCCGAGCGGCTTCACATCGGCCCAGGCCTCCCAGCTGTCCACCATGCAGCGCTGCAGCTCTGCCAGCGGAAACACGCTGTAGCTGTCATCGAGGAAACCGCACATCAGCAGGTTCTCGAATTCCTCCGCGCTGTACTCCAGCCGCAGCTCGTCAATGTCGAACAGGTTGCAGCCGCCGCGCATGGCGTCCACGATGGTGACGATTTGCCGCCAAATCTTGTCTTCACCCGTGAAGCCACCGGCCAGCCTGTCGTGCGACAGGTCCAACGTGATGCGCTCGTCCTTCGGCCGCTTCTTGTTGAAGCGGTCACCAGACCACAGCGCGAAGGCCTCGTGCTGGATGCTGGACGGCGTGGAAAAGTAGGTTTTGCGCCAGTGCTTGTGCATGGCCATACCGCTGGCCACCTTGTTTAGCTCCGTAAATTTCCGCGTCCAGAAGCACTCGTCAAAATAGAAATTGCCGTGGTAGCCCTGGGCCGTCAGTGCATTGGTGCCAAGGAAATACAGCGTGGCGCCGTTGCTCAAAACGATAGGATCGCCCGACAGTTCCAAGTCGCAGGCCTCCTTTGCAAAGGCCACGATGTACTGTTTGAAAATGTGCGCCTGGGCCTTCGATGCACTGAGAAAAATCTGATTGCGGCCCGTAGCGATGGCATCGGCCAGGGCTTCGCGGGCAAAGTACCAAGTGGCCCCGATCTGCCGCGACTTGAGAATGAAGCGCGTGCGCAACTCGCTATTGCGAAACCACACCTTCTGATAGTCGAAAAGCGAATCGCGGAACGCATCCAGCAGCTTTTCGTGCTGTTCCTCCGTGAAGTGGTTGCGCTCCTGGCGGCGCTTGGGCTTGTCGTTGCGTGCCTTGATGGCCGGGTTCAGGTCCGACTCCTTGCCCGTTTCCCCGTACTTCTGCACGCGGGCCAAGCGCTCAATCTGCCGGCCCAGCAGGTCGATTTCCTTGAAGTCGCCGCCGGTTTTGTTGTCCTTCATCACAAGCTGCACCAGTCGGGTTTCGAGCGCTGCTTCCACCCGCTGGGCCGGTTGCGCCTTGTCCCAGTCTTCGGCATCCTTCCAGCCCTGCACCGTGCTGCGCGGCTCCCCGATGTATTCGGCAATGCTCGAAATGCGCCACCCTTGCCAGTACAGATGCCGCGCCGCGCGGCGCTTGTCAGCGGCCAGGCCATCGGCGGGAACGGTGGAAAAAGGAAGCGCGGGCGCGAGCGTTGGGGAAGCCATGGGGCGAGTTTCAGCCGCCAGTCTGTGAAGCACTACACGCTTTCCGACCCTTTCAAATGTGCCTCTGCCGTACACAGGCGGCATTGATTGCTGGGCTCGCGCGACGGCGGGACGATGGCGGCTACTTCGACCACCACCGTTCAAGGAACCGCAACCCATGGCAACCAAATCCCGTTTTTTCCGTGTCGCTACCGAAGGCGCAACCACTGATGGCCGCGCCATCGAGAAGAAGTGGATTCAGCAATGCGCCAAGAACTTCGACCCCACGAAGTACGGCGCCCGCGTCTGGCTGGAACACTACCGGGGCATCGCACCCGATGGCCTGTTCAAAGCCTACGGCGATGTGAAGGCCCTCGAAGCCCGCGAGGTGGAAGGCGGCAAGCTGGCCCTGTTCGCCCAAATCGAACCGCTGCCCGAGCTGGTGGCCATGACCAAGGCCAAGCAAAAGATTTACACCTCCATCGAGGTGAACCCCAGTTTTGCCGACACGGGCGAGGCGTACATGACCGGCCTGGCCGTGACCGACAGCCCCGCAAGCCTGGGCACCGAGGTGCTGAACTTCGCCGCGCAGAACCCCCAGGCCAGCCCGTTTGCCGGCCGCAAGGAAAACGCCGCCATCCTGTTCAGCGAAGCGGTGGAAGCCGACCTGCACTTCGAGGACAGCGACGACACCGACACCAGCGCCGGCAAGTTCTCCGAAACGCTGAAAAACCTGCTGGGCAAGTTCAAGAAGAAGGGCCAGACCGACGACGCGCGCTTTGAAGAAGTGCTGGCCGGCTTCGAGCAATTCGCGCAGCTGGCGGAAAACCAGAGCGCGGCCCACGACGCACTGGCCAAGGACCACGCCAAGCTGGCCAAAGACTTTGCAGTCCTGCAGACCAAGCACGACGAGCTGGCCAAGGCCCTGGAGAACACGCCCAGCGGCAACCACACCCAGCGCCCGCCAGCAGTCGGCGGAAATGGCGTGGAGCTGACCCAGTTCTAACCCCGCCCACGCTCCAAGCAAGCCCGCATAACCGCAATCAATCCACCATCAGGAAACCAAAAAATGCGCAACGAAACCCGCAATGTGTTCAACGCCCTGCTGTCCCAAATCGCCCGCCTGAACGGCGTGGCCGATGTGGCCAAGCAATTCAACGTGGCCCCATCCATTCAGCAAGTGCTGGAAACCAAAATGCAGGAGTCCAGCGACTTCCTGAGCAAGATCAACGTAACGCCGGTGGTTGAATCCCAGGGCGCAAAGTTGGGCCTGGGTATGTCTGGCCCGGTGGCAAGCCGCACCAACACCGACAACGCCGACCGCCAAACGCGCGACGTGTCCACCCTGGACAGCAAGGGCTACCAGTGCGTGCAGACCAACTTCGACACGCACATCAAGTATCAAAAGCTGGACGCCTGGGCGAAATTCAAGAATTTCCAGACCCTGGTGGCTATGGCCATCCTGCGCCGCCAGGCCCTGGACCGCATCATGATCGGCTTCAACGGCACCAGCATTGCCGCCAACACCGACCTGGCCGCCAACCCTTTGCTGCAGGACGTGAACAAGGGCTGGCTGCAGCACCTGCGTGAAGACGCCCCAGAGAACGTGATGAATGGGGGCGCGACCCCTGGCGTTCTCAAGATCGGCGCCGGCGCGGGCAACGACTACAAGAACCTCGACGCGGCCGTGTACGACGCCATCAGCCTGCTGGCTCCCTGGTATCAGCAAGACCCCGATTTGGTGGTCATCCTGGGCCGCGAGCTGCTGGCCGACAAGTATTTCCCGATGGTCAACGTGAACCAAGCGCCCAGCGAAACGCTGGCCGCCGATATCGTCATCAGCCAGAAGCGCGTGGGCGGCCTGCAAGCGGCCACCGTGCCCTACTTCCCGCCCAATGCCATGCTGGTGACGACATTCGACAACCTGTCGCTGTACTGGCAAGAAGGCGCCCGCCGCCGCCGCATGGAAGAAAACCCCAAGCGCGACCGCGTGGAGAACTACGAAAGCTCGAACGACGCCTACGTGGTGGAAGACAACGACCGCGCCGCGCTGGTGGAAAACATCGAGCTGGTGGCCTGAGCCTGGAGCCCAACACCATGACCACACCGGCAAAGCGACACAAGTTGCGCGTGCTGGCCGAGCTGGCGGCGAAGGCCGCCGGCCACGGCGACGAAGTGCGGGGCAGCGCCTACGAGCTGATGCTCGCGCAGCTGGCCGAGCACAAGCGCACCCTGAAAACCATCCAGAGCACCGAACGCAAGATCGAAGCCAAGCGCAAGATGCTGCCCGACTTCGAGGACTACGTGACCGGCGCGCTGGAAGGTGGCCAGGGTGGCCACGACATGGTGCTGACCACCGTGCTGGTGTGGCACCTCGACACGGGCAACTGGGCGCGCGGGCTGGAGATTGCCGCCTATGCGCTCGCCCATGGCCTGGTGCTGCCAGACCAGTACAACCGCACCCTGCCCACGCTGCTGATTGACGAAACCGCCACCGCAGCAGCCAAGGGCCAGCTGCTGGGCGACGAGGCGCTGCGCGTGCTGGCCGAAGTGGACCAGCTCACCGCCGCGCACGACGCACCAGACCAAGCCCGCGCCAAGCTCTACAAGGCCATCGGCTACGCCCTGATCGGCAAGACGCCGACCAGCGAGCCCGACTTCACCACGCTGGACGAAACCAAAGCCCGCCTGGCCATGGAGAAGCTGCAGCGCGCCCACGAACTGTTCGCGCAGGTGGGCGTGAAAAAAGACATGGAACGCCTGGAGCGCCGGCTGAAAGCAGCCGACACCGGCACCGACTGAGCGGACCCCGCACCCTGGCGGCTCCGGGTGCCGCGACCAAGGGTGCAAGCCCATCGGCCAACGCACCCGGACCACCGCCAACTTGACACCAGCCCGAAGGCCCCACCGTGACATTCGTAGCCACCGCAAACCCGCCCATTGCCGCCGACGATGCCCAGGTCGATAACGACCCGTGGTTTCCGGCCGTGCCCGCTTCACGGGTGCGGGAGGTGTGCCGCCTGGATGGCACGGTGACGGCTGCACGCCTGGGCGAAGCCATCAGCAACGCTATGGACAGCGTGAACCGCGAGCTGAAGGCCTACAAGGCCGAGCAGGTGCTGGCCGGCGCTGCCAACCTGGCCGCAGCTGGCGACGGCCGCCAGCCAGGCCGCTACCTGCGCGCCATCTACGCCCACATTCAGGCCGAGCTGGCCGAGGTGTACCGCGACATCGACACCACCCCGCACAACGACAGCAAGGCCGAGCGCATGCGCGAGCGGTACGAAGTGAAGGTGGACGAACACCGGCGCAACCTACGGTGGGCCATTGCCGACCTGCTGGGCCGCCCGCGCACCACCGTGGAGTTGATTTGATGCAGGCCACGGCCCAAGACCTCGAAACCCTGGACGAGCTGTGCATGCGCATCACGGGGCGCACGGCTGGCGTGGTGGAGGCCACGCTGACAGCAAACCCAGGCATTGCAGAGCGCACGCACCTGGCCGCCGGAACGGTGGTGCAGATCGTTGAACCCGCAACCACAAAAACACGTAACACCATCAATCTGTGGGACTGATCCACCATGAGCGACACCCCGAGCAATATCGCCAAGGCCGTGGGCGTGGAGGCCATGAAGGCATCGCCACCCGTTGCCGTAGCGGCGAAACAAGACGGCGGCTTCTTCACCCTGAGCCCTATCACCACCCTGACCTGCATCTATCTCGCGCTGCAAATCGCGTACTTGGCCTGGAAGTGGCACAACGAACGCGAAGACCGCAAGGCAACGCGCGACGCGTGCGAGGTGCCGAAATGACCACCAACACCCGCCAGCGCATCGCCGTGGCGCTGCTGTCGCTGTCGGCCGCCGGCTTCGCCAGCTGGCAGGCATCAGAAGGCGACGGCCCCACCAAAGTGCAGCCCGATGGGGTGGTGGTGCACCTGCCCTACGTGCCCACCCAGGGGGACGTGCCCACCATCGGCCACGGTTCCACCCGCTACGAAGACGGCACGCCGGTGCGCATGACGGACCCGCCCATCACACGCCAGCGCGCCGAACAGCTCGCCCGCAACCTGCACACCGAGGAAGAAGCGCGGTTTAAAGCCAGCCTGCCCGGTGTGTACCTGTACCCCGGCGAGTTCGACCTGTACACCGACTTTGTGGGGCAGTACGGCAGCGGCAACTGGCGCAAGCCGCAGTCGCCGCGCACCTGGCTGCTGCGGGGCGACTATGTGGGCGCCTGCAATGCGCTGCTGACCTGGCGCTTTCAGGCCGGCCGCGACTGCAAGCTGCCGCAGAACTGGGGGCCGAAGGGCTGCAAGGGCGTGTGGACCCGGCAACAAAAGAGGCATGCGGACTGCATGGCGATGCAATGAAGCGCGCCATCAAGGCCCTGGCCATCGTGGCCCTGGTGCTGGTGGTGCTGGCGGTGGCCACCATCGCCGCCGCTTACTTCACCTTTTGCGGTGGCCACCCACGCGGGATTTGCTGACATGCTGACCACCCTGCGCGCCAATGCCTGGAAGTACGCCGCCATCGCCGCCACGCTGGGCCTGGGCTTTGCCCTGCTGATGCAGACCCTGCGGCTGGCCGAAGCCCAGCTGGAAACCGCCAACACCGTGGCCACGCTGCAGACCGAACGCACGGCCGCCGCGCGGGCTGCGCTCACCACATCGGAACGCTACCGCACCCTGGAAGGAACCCACCGTGACCAAATCGCCCAGATCGACACCGATGCACAAGCCGCCCTTGCTGCTGTTGCTGCTGGCCGCGCTCGCGCTGATGTGGCTCGCAACCGGCTGCAGCGCGAGCTTGCCGACTACATCACCCAGCACCGTGAAGCCGCCCAGGCTCGCGCCGCTGCCGGCCAGTGCACGCCAGACCCCGCCCCCCTCGATTTGCTTGCCGACCTGCACCGACGCGCTGACCAGCGAGCGGGAGAAATCGCGGCAGTTGCTGACGAAGCCCGAACCCGTGGCGCCGCCTGCGAGCGCGCCTACGACGAAGCCAGCACCATGATGGAGGCCGCCGGCCGTGGACAAGCCCAGTAAGCTGCGCGACACGCTGACAAAGGCGATACCGGATCTTGCGCAGAACCCGGAAAAACTCGCCATCTTTGTGGTGGGCGGCCGGGTGGTGCACAGCGGGACCGATGCGCTGTCCTGGGAATACCGGTATTCACTGCGCGTGCTGCTGACCGACTTTGCAGGCCACGCCGACGCGGTGATGGCGCCGCTGGTGATGTGGATGAAGACGCACCAGCCCGAGGTGTTCGACAACACCGACACCCGAGAAAAGGCCATTAGGTTCGAGGCCGAGTTCCTGAACAACGGCGCCGTGGACCTGCAGATAGATTTGCAGCTCACCGAGGCGGTGCTGTCACGCGCCAGGCCGAACAGCCCACCCGGTGCGCTGAACCTGATCCACAAGGAAGAACAACCCCGGCCGCTGACCATCCTGCAGGCCGAGCGCTGGGAAGTGTGGCTGCGGGACGAGCAGCTGGCCCAATGGGAATACGCGCCGCGATGAAATACCTGTTCACCGTCTGCTTTCTGGTGTGGGAGGCCTACCTGCGGCTGCGCGGCCGGTGGCGCCGGCAGTGGCGGCCCTTCCTGTTCCGCAAGCGCTGACCCATGGCCGACGACCTGGCACAGCTCGAAACCTGGCTGGAGCCGCTGATTGCGGCCCTGTCGGATGCCGAGCGCCGCAAACTCGCCATGGACGTGGCGCGCGACCTGCGCCGCGAGAACGTGGCCACAATGCGCGCCCAGCAGAGCCCGGACGGCGAAGCATGGGCACCCCGCAAGCGCGGGCTGCGCGACCAAAAGGGCCAGATTCGCAAGGGCCGCCGCGCCCAGGACATGTTCACCAAACTACGCGGCGCCCGCTACCTCAAGGCCAAAGCCCAGGGGCGCGAAGCTACCGTGGAATTCATGGGCCGCGCGGCGCGCATCGCGGCCGTGCACCACTTCGGCCTGCGCGATTCCGTGCAGCCTGGTGGGCCGGACTACGACTACCCGGCACGCCCAATGCTGGGCATCACCGACGCATTCAAAGACAGGCTGCGCGACAAGCTGATAGACCGGCTGGCCAAGAGCTGACCCTTCCGAATGTGTGCCACCCGCACACAGGGCAAACCGCGTGATTTCTCACGCGCACGCGGGCACCATCGTTTGCATGGAACGCCCCGTAGATCAACCCGAATCGCCGCTCGAAATCCTGCGCCGCCTGGAGAACGTGGTGCGTGTCGGGACCATCGCAGCAGTGCGCACGGGAAAGCCCGCGCGCTGCCGCATCAAGTGCGGAAACATCACTACCAACTGGATTCCATGGATTGCCGGGCGCGCTGGCGGTTCGGCTGGTGCCGTGTGGTGGCCGCCCAAGGTGGGCGAGCAGTGCATCATGTTCGCGCCCAGCGGCGACCTGCTGAACGCGGTAGCCCTGCCCGGCGCGTACAGCGACGCCAACCCCCAGGCCAGCGAGAACGCCAACCTGATGCGCATGGACTTCGGGGGCGGTGGATTTCTGCAGCACGAAGCCGCCAGCGGCGCCATGCAGATGGAGGCCATGAGCAGCATCACCTTGCGCGTCATGTCTTCGCGCATCGTCATCACCAACGGCCGCATCCTGATCGAAGCCGGAGGCGGCCGCCTGGTCATCGACGGCAAGGGCGCCACAGGCACGCCGGATGTGTTCGCGCAAGACATCAGCCTCGCTACGCACGTCCACGGCGGTGTGGAGCCCGGCGACGGTCAGACAGGGGCGCCCGAATGAACCGCATCACCGGCAAACCCATCACCGGGCTGGAGCACCTGCGCCAGTCCATTGGCGACATTCTGGCAACGCCAATCGGCTCGCGCGTCATGCGCCGCGACTACGGCTCGCTGGTGCCCGCACTGATCGACCAACCCGACAACCTGCGCACACAGGTGCGCGTCTATGCCGCCGTGGCCAGCGCCCTGATGCGCTGGGAGCCACGCTTTCGGCTGACCCGCATCGAGTCGGAACGCGAACAGGGCCGCGCGGGTTATGTGCTTTTCAGGCTGCACGGCTCCTACAACGAAGGCCGCCGACGCGCGCCGCTGTCGCTGCAGGTTTCCGTTTCAGGAGTCAGCGCAGCATGATCGCCCCCGACCTGGCCAAATTACCACCACCGCAAGTGGTGGAAGAACTGGACTTCGAGGCCATCTTCGAGGCCCACCGCGCCGACCTGCGCGCCCGGCTGATCGCGGCCGGCGCCACCGAGGCCGCCGCCGTGCTGGACCTCGAAAGCGAACCCCTCACCAAGCTGGGCCAGTCCCACAGCTACCGCGAGCTGCTGTACCGCGCCCGCGTGAACGACGCGGCCCGCGCCCACCTGCTGGCGTTTGCCACGGGCGGCGACCTCGACCACAAAGGCGCCTTCTACGGCCTGGCCCGCATGGCTGGCGAGAGCGACGACAGGTTCCGCCAGCGCATCGAGCTGCGCATCCAGTCACTGGCTGGCAACGGCACCCGCCAGGCCTATGAGCTGCAGGCCATGACGGCCGACGCCAATGTGCGCGACGCCCACGCCACCCAGCCAGCGCCAGGACGCGTGCACGTGCTGGTGTGGGTGAACGACACCGCCCAGGGCGCGGCCACGCTGGCCGCCGTGGCGGCCGCCATCAACTCCGACAGCGGCCGACCGCTGGGCGTGCCGGTTTCCGTTTCCCTTGCCCGGCCCAAGGCCATCCACATTACGGCGCGCATCGTGCGCGAGAGCGGCGCCCCCGCCGACCTGCCCGAGCGCCTGGCACTGCTGCTGGCCGACGCGCTGGCCAACTTCGCCCGCCTGGGCCGCGACGTGGCCCGTTCGTGGATCACCGCACGCCTGCACGCCGATGGCGTGGCGGCCGTCACGTTCCCCGACCCCACCGCGCCGGCAGAGTCCACGCCCCTGGCAGACGACGAATACCCCGTGCTGGGTGTCGTGCAAATCACGGTGGAGCCCGCATGACAGCCCGCCGCCACATCCTGCCCCCCAGCACCACTGCGCTGGAACGCACGGTGGACCAGGCCGCGCCGGCCTGGGATGCCCTGGCCGATGCCTTCCCCCTGCCCCGCAACGGCACCCCACCCGCTGTGCTGCCCTGGCTGGCGGCAGAGCTGCAGCTGTCGCAGTTCGCGCGCTACTTCGCCAGCACGGCCGAGCTGATCGAGGCCGGCCGCCATTGGCTGCTGGTGCGCGGCACTGCCGCCGCCGTGGTGATGGCCGTGGCCTGGGTGGGGTTCCCGGCCGCCGTGGTGGACGAAGACGACGCCTATCTGCACATCAACCTGGGCCGGGTGGCCACGCTCGCAGAAATCAACGACCTGGCCCATGTGGTGCGCGCATCGGTGCCCGCCCACGTGCGCTTCTGGCGCGTGTACTGGGGCCACGACTGGCGCCCCATCCGCCTGGATCGCGGCCCCAGCCTCGACCACGGCCTGCTGGACAACGATTCGGGCGTATGGGTGTCGGTCGATTCCGGCGCGCCCGTGAAAGCCAGCTTTGGCACACACAGCGCCACCGAGCTGCCCCGGCCAGGTGGTGACGCGCTCACCGTTCACACCCACACACGCGAAAGCCAGCTCAACTACGACGACAGCATCGTGCTGGACGCCTGGCGCCTGGATTCGCATGTGCTGGTGGATGCCTTCGGCGGCATTGGCGAGCTGTTCCGCAGCACCACCACCGCGCCGCTGCCCATCGCTCCAGAAAACGGCCAGCCCGGAACCGTGCGCATCGACGCCGCCCCCTGGGCCGCGCCCGCCGCCATCACCTGGCGCGCCAGCCACGAAGCCGCCCAGCTGCCCGATGGCCTGCCCCGCCCCCGTGGCTGGGTCGGCACCTGGGACCGCAGCAGCTGGCGGCCCATCTTCATCGAAAGCAAACACTCGGAGAGCACCTGATGGCAGTTTTACAAGACGCCGGCCGCATCGCCCTGGCTGTGGCCGTGGCATCGCAACCCATCCACCTGGCCTGGGGCCGTGGCGACATCGACTGGGATGTGACGCCCGAGCCCGAGCCCACCAACGCCACCGCACTGGTGGAAGAGGTGGGCCGCCGCCTGGCCACGTTCGTGGGCTATTGCCAGCCCGCAGCCGATGGAGAAATCGAGCTGCCCAGCGGCAGCAAATACACCGTGGTGCCCGGCCCCACGCGGTGGGTTTACGTGCGCTTCGTCTTCAACTTCGAGGACGCCGCCGGCGAAACCCTGCGCGAGCTGGCCGTGTTCCTGGGCGCGCAGCCCGTGGCGGGCCTGCCCGCTGGCCAGCGCTACTTCGAGCCCGCGCAGATCGCCCAACCCGGCCGCCTCTACACCCTGGAGCGCATGCCGTTCTTCACGCGCAACGGCGCCGTGCGCCAAACCTTTGAGTACGTGCTGCCCTTCTGACGCTGGCCCACCATGACACAAGCAAACACCATCTACAACCGCCACGACCCGGCCAAGCGCTACGAGCGCCACCTGTTCCGCGCCGACCGCGTGCTGCAGTCCGCAGAACTGAACGAAGTGCAAAGCGCCCACGCGGCGCGCGTGCAGCGCCTGGGCGACGTGCTGTTCAAAGAAGGCGGCATCGTGCGCCAAGCCGGAATCGTGGTGGACCACGACACCGGCGCCACCACCTGCGAGAGCGGCGCCGTCTACATCGCGGGCGACGTGCGCGGCGTGCCCACCGGGCAGCTGCAGATTCCCGTGCTGGGCATCGTCACGGTGGGCGTGTACCTCACGCGGCACACCGTCACAGAGCTGGAAGACCCCACGCTGCGCAACCCCGCCGTGGGCGTGCGCGGCTACGACGAACCCGGCGCAGCGCGCGAGCGCATCGACATTGCCTGGGGATACCGTGGCGACGGCCAGGACGGCGACTTCTTCCCCATCTGGACGGTGGAAGACGGCTGGGTGCGCCCCAAGGAACCGCCACCCAATATCGACGCAGTAACCCAGGCCCTGGCCCGCTACGACCGCGAAAGCGCAGGCGGCACCTACATCACACGCGGCTTTGAACTGACCCAAGGCGCCGACCTGCCCACGGGCGAGCAGACCTACACACTGGCCGAGGGCCTGGCCCACGTCAACGGCCACGCCATCGAGCTGGCCACCACGCGCCGCCTGGTGTACGCCACCGCGCCCGACCTGCTGCTGATCGACGCCGAGCCGCACCAGTCGGCCACCGAAGCCGCGCAGCGCATCGAGACGGCCCGCTGGCCCATCGTGGGCGCACCACAGGTGCGCATCGTTGCGCGCAAAACGGTGACCGTGGTGCACGGCGGCCACACGGGCGCGGCCGACCCGCTGCCCGATACAGCGGTGGTGGCCATCGAGCTGGTGAAGCAAGGCGGCACCACCTTCAATTCGCCTGCCGACTACAAGCTGACCGCCAACCAGGTGGACTGGAGCGCCGGCGGTGCCGAGCCCACGCCCGGTAGCTCCTACGAAGTGACCTACCGCCACGTGCGCCTGGCCGAAGTCACGGACGTGGACCAACGCGGCTTCACGGTGGAAGGCGCCCTGCCGGCCACCACCATCGACGTGACGTACCACCAGGCCCTGCGCCGCATCGACCGGCTCACCATCAGCGCCGATGGCGTGATTGCCTGGGTCAAGGGCGTGTCGGCCGAATGGCAACCCGTGGCCCCCACCCCGCCCGCCGGTACGCTGGCCCTGGCTTCGGTGTTCCAGACCTGGGACGCCACGCGCCGCGTGGTGCCCGATGGCGTGCGCATGGTGCCGATGGACGAAATGAACGCCCTGCGCGAAATGGTGGCCCGCGTGAAGGTGGACACCGCCGAGCTGCGCCTGGCCGTGGACATTGCCGGCCGCTACACCGGCATCAAGAAAGGCACCTTCGCGGACCCTTTCCAAAACAATGCCATGCGCGACGCGGGCGTGCCGCAAACGGCGGCCATCGTGGCCGGCGCCCTGCGCCTGCCCATGGCCATCAAGGTGCACCAGCTTGGCCTGGCCATCAACTCCCGCCAGACGCCGGCGTTCAACCACGTGCCCGGCCTGTCGCAGACCATGCGCACCGGCTCCATGCTGGTGAACCCATACCAGGCATATGACGCCCTGCCCCGCGCCGTCACGCTCACACCGGCCGTTGACCGCTGGACCGACACGCAAACCCAGTGGGTGAACCCCATCACGGAATGGGTGTGGGGCGGCGACACCAGCACCATCGAGCGCGAGCTGTCGTCCACCACCACCGCCCTGCAGTTCCTGCGCCAGATCGACGTGCAGTTCGCCCTGGACTTCGGCCCCGGCGAGCAGCTGCAAAGCGTGACCTTCGGCGGCATCGCGCTGACGGCGCAGCCACTGCCCGGTGGCTCCCTGGTAGCCAATGCCCAGGGCGTGCTTGCGGGCAAGTTCACCGTGCCGGCCAACGTGCCCGCCGGCTCGCATGCCGTGGTGTTCCGTGGCTCCGGCGGCAGCGTGGCAGAAACCGTGTTCACCGGCCAGGGCACTCTGGTGCAGCGCGAAGCACAGCAGGTCACGCGGGTGATTCAATCCCAAGATGCTGGGGGCAACACATCGGGCATTCCTTCTTGGTGGTCCGAATGGGTGTTTGTGGACCCACTGGCCCAGACCTTCACCATGCGCAGCAACTGCCAGGCCACCGGCATTCGCCTGTGGTTCACGGCGCGGGGCACCAGCGATGCCCTGGTGCAGCTGCGCGAGGCAGACGCCGGCTACCCCACGCGCCGCGTGCTGTCTGAAACGCGCGTGAAACCTGCCGCCATGCAACTGGGTGGCGCGCCCACCCTGGTGACCTGGGACGCCGTGGTGTTGCAGGCTGGCCGCGAATACTGCGTAGTGGTCATGAGCGACGACGCGGTGACCGCGCTTTCCATTGCTGAGCTGGGCAAGTTCGATGAAGTCAGCCACCGCTGGGTGACCAGCCAGCCCTATCAGGTGGGCGTGCTGCTGTCTTCGTCCAACGCCTCGACGTGGACCCCGCACCAAGACCGCGACCTGTCTTTCGAGCTGATGGTGGCGCAGTACACCCAAACCGAAAGACTGCTGGACCTGGGCACGGTGGCCGTGGCCGATGCCACCGACCTAGCGGTGCAGGCCTTTGTGCATCAGCCATCGGTGGCGGCCGTGGGCACCTTCCTGCTGACCATGCCAGGCCGGCCCACCATCGAAGTGGCGGCGGGCCAAGTGGCCATGCTGCCCCAGCGATACACCGGCAACGTGCAGGTAAGTGCCCGCCTGCGCGGCGATGCCAACATGGCCGCCGTGCTGGAGCCCGGCATGCAGCTGATCGAGGCGTCCATCCAGAACGAAGGCGACTACATCACCCCCTGGCTGACGGCCGGCGGCGCGGTGCGCGTGCGGGTTGTGATCGACGCCGACCTGCCCGCCGGCAGCGCCGTGCACGTCCACGCCATGAGCGACGCCCCCGGCGCCGCCTGGGTGCCTGTGCCCTTCGCGTCCAGCAGCGCCCCCACGGCCGGGATTTTTGAGCTGACCTACGAGCTGGCGGAAATCACCGGCGGCAAGGTGCGCCTGCGCATCACGCCCTCGGGCTCGCACACCGCGCGCCCTGCGCTGATGAACCTGCGGGCGGTGACCCTGTGATTGCAGATACCACCCCTGGCGGCCTGCAGCTGCCGCACCCCGACAACAAGCTCGAAGAAGACGTGCTGCGCCTGCGTGCGGCGCTGATGGCCACCGATGCCGCCTTTGCCAACCTGGCCGAGCTGGTGGCGCAGCGCGCCACATCGGGCGCACTCGACATGGCCGTGGCCGCACTGGGCCAGCGCATCGACAGCCTGGCCGAAGTGGTGGCCTTCCAAGGCGCCAACAAGGTGGGCGTGGTCAACGGCCAGGCAGGCCCGGCCGTCACGCTCAAGCCCGCGCACTTAGGCCTGGGGCCAGCCAACGGGGCCAGCGCCATTGCGGTCACGCGCGACGGCACGGGCCGCCTGGCGACAGTCACCACCACCCTGGCCGGCCAGCCCTGCGTGCAGACGCTGGGCTACGACGCAGAGGGGCGCCTGTCGTCCATCACCACCACATACGAAGGGCGCACGCGCACCGAAACGCTGAGTTTTGACGCGGGGACCGGCGCCCTCAACGGTTTGACAGCCACCGAGGTGCAAGCATGAGCTTTGACCCCATCGTTCACGACGAAGTGCGCCGCCAGGGCGCCGCCACACGCGCAGCCCTGGGCCTGCAGCTGCGCTCGCGCAACATCTGGACCGGTGCCGATCGCCTGCTGCAAGGCCCGGTGGTGCGGCAAATTCGCCCCTTCAAGATGCGCGACGCGCAGAACCCCGAGGTCTATCTCGAATCGCTGGCCTACAACGGCAGCATCTATGTGGGGGCCACCAACGCGGGTGCGCTCTACAGCACGCCGGACCTGACCACGTTGACGGTGCGGAACATGGGCAGCACCCACGAAAGCATCGCCGTTGTGGGCAGCACGTTCTTGGTACGGGCGCTGAGTGGAGGAAGCACCACGCTCCAGCGCTCGCCGGATGCGGTCTCTTGGACCAGCCTGGGAAATGTCAGCTCCACTGTAAAAGTCCGATCGGCAGGTGGCGTGGGCTTTGTGTTGCCAGGGTCCGGCACCACGTTTTCCACCTACCTGGAAGGCGGCGCTCTGGTGGCCAGGGCTTTCACCCAAACAGGGACCTGGAACAACGTGCTGCACAACGGCTCGCGCTGGCTTGCCGTCAACACCACCGCAACGCTGGCCGAGGTCAGCACGGACGGCCAGAACTTCGCGCCATCCACGGGTTACGCGGCGGCCGTCGCCAAGCTGCCCCCTGGCCTGCGGTACGCCTTCGTGCTGGGCACGCGGTTCATCGTGGTGTCCATCGGCGCATCGGGCTTGGCCACGATGTACAGCGACGATGGCCAAGCCTGGTTGCAGGGCGCGCGCATGGCCGCAGTCACACCTGGCAGTTTGCTGGTGGAGCTGAACGACCAGGGCGCCGTGGTGGATGGCTTCCTGTACGTGGTGGCCGTTCAGCAAGCCATTGCCGGCGCAGCCTACACCGCCTCGATCATCAGTACCCCCGATGGGGTGGATTGGCGCGCGAGCACCGAGTTTTACGCATCGGCCACGGCGATTGCAGCGGGCGGGCTGTGCCGCCGCGTGGGTACCAGCTCGCTGGCCTTCAACCTGGCCAGGGGCAACTTTGGCGCGCTGGAAACCAACACCGACGCCAAGGAGCTTTTCTATGCACTATGAATTCGACCTGTACGGCTGGTTTGTGGGCGCCGTGGCCATGGCCGGCGCTCGCACTACCGAACGCGAGCCCGCCAACAAATCCACCAGCGAGGCCGAGGGCGCCTTGCGCTCGAACTGGACCGGCCTTGCATGGCGCCAGGTGCCCTACGTGACGCCACCCGTGATCGAGGAACCCGAGCCCGTGGAAGACCCGCGCCTGTGGTGGGTTGACGTGGGACCGTTCAAGGATCGCCTGGGCATGGACGCGCCCGCCATCTACGCCAGCAACCACGACGCATGCAAGGGCGTGGTCGGCATGGTGGAGGGCCGCAAATACATCGACCTGCGCGACCCGCGCATTGCCCACATGATGGGCGTGCTGATCGCCACCGGCCAGCCCGCAGCCAACCCCGTTTGGCCAGGCTCCGGCCCCATGACGGCCGCCAAGCGCGAAGCCATCCTGGGCACGCCCACCACCGAGGTGGAGCGGCACGTCAAGGATTTGGAGGGCTGACCATGCTGCTGGCTTCCTACACCGGCACCCGCCCCGGCCTGCAAGGCCTTGCCAACCGCATCATCCGGCTGCGCCTGCGCGGCCCGTACAGCCACACCGAGCTGGTGTTCCTGCCAGGCGACGGCGTGGGCAGCTTCATGCCTGACGGAACCTGCGAACCTGACGAAGACGGCGCTCTGTGGTGCGTTTCCAGCGTGGCCGGCGAACGCCTGCCCGCCTACTCGCCACGCCGGGCCGGCCGCATGGGCGGCGTGCGATTCAAGCGCATCCGCATCGACCCTGCGCACTGGCACACCGTGCCGGTGACACGCGACCCGGTGTGCGCGGCGGCAACGGCCCGTGTGCTGCAGGGCGCCCTGTACGACTGGCAGCTGATCGCGGCATTCATCGCCTGGTTCCTGCCGCACAAGGCCAGCCGCTACACCTGCTCCGAGCTGGTGGCCGCACTGCTGCGCCACCCCGACCCGCACCGCTTCGACCCCTGCGTGCTGCATGCCGCACACGCGCCCACCCTGTAACCCTGACCAACCCAAACCACTGGAGATAGCCACATGGCAACCGCAGCAAACTACCACCACGGCGTGCGCGTCCTCGAAATCAACGAAGGCCAGCGCGCCATTCGCGTTATCAGCACGGCTGTGCTGGGCCTGATCGCCACCGCAGCCGATGCCGATGCGGCCGCGTTCCCCCTCAACACCCCCGTGCTGGTGACGAAGGTGGACGCGGCCATTGCAAAGGCCGGCACCAGCGGCACCCTGGCCGGCGCGCTCACAGCCATCAAAGACCAGGCCCGCCCCATCGTTGTGGTGGTGCGCGTGGAGGAAGGCCAGGGCGTGGACGCCACGGCCAAGGAGCAGGACCAGAACGCCAAGGTCATCGGCACGGCCGTGGGCTCGCAGTACACCGGCATGCAGGCACTGCTGGCCGCCAAGGCCAAGCTGGGCGTGCAACCGCGCATCCTGGGCGCGCCCGGCCTGGACAGCCAGGCAGTGACCACGGCCATGGTGTCCGTGGCTCAGAAGCTGCGCGCGTTCGTGTATGCCGAGGGGCGCGGCGACGATGTGTCGGAAGTCATCGACTACCGCGAGAACTTCGAGGGCCGCGAGCTGATGCTGCTGTGGCCGCGCGTGAAGGTGTCGCAGCCTGGAACGGGTGCCGTGGTGGAGGCATCGCCCGTGGCCTTCGCCATGGGCCTGCGCGCCCGCATCGACGCCGAGCAGGGCTGGCACAAGACGCTTTCCAACGTGCCGATGAATGGCGTGCTGGGCATCACCAAAGACGTGTACTGGGACTTGCAGAACCCCGACACCGACGCCGGCCTGCTGAACGCCGCAGGCATCACCACGTTGATTCGTTCGCAGGGCTTCCGCTTTTGGGGTTCCCGCACCTGCAGCACCGACGAACTGTTCGCCTTCGAGAGCGCCACCCGCACCGCGCAAATCCTGGCCGACACCATGGCCGAGGGGCACTTTTGGGCGGTGGACAAGCCGCTGCACCCCAGCCTGGTGAAAGACGTGCTGGAAGGCATCAACGCCAAGATGCGCGAGCTGAAAACCATGGGCTACATCCTCGACGGCCGCGCCTGGTACGACGAGACGATCAACGAAGCCGCCACCCTCAAGGTGGGCAAGTTGACGCTGGACTACGACTACACGCCCGTGCCGCCGCTGGAAGACCTGAGCTTTCGCCAGCGCATCACCGACAAGTATTACGCCGACTTCGCCCTGCGCGTGGGCACCGGCGAATAAGCAGCGCCACCACACCACCGCACCGACTGACCACAGGAGAACACCATGGGATTGCCCCGCAAGATCAAGAACTTTGCCACCTTTGTGGATGGCGTCAGCTACCTGGGCGAAATGCCCGAAGTGAGCCTGCCCAAGCTGGCCCGAAAAATGGACGATTACCGCAGCGGGGGCATGAACGCCCCCGTGAAAGCGGACTTCGGCATGGAGGGCATGGAAGCCGAGTTCACGGCCGCCGGCTACATGAGCGACCTTTTCAAGACCTGGGGCGAGCTGCGCCACGATGGCGTGCTGCTGCGCTTCACCGGCGCGCTGCAGTCCGACGACAGCGAAGGCGTGGACGCGCTCGAAATCGTGATGCGCGGCCGGTTCTCTGAAATCGACCCCGGCAGCGCCAAGGCCGGCGAAGGCACCGAGCTGAAGTACAAGGCCGCCCTGAGCTACTACAAGCTGACGATCAACGGCGAAACGCTGATCGAAATCGACGCCGTGAACATGATTGAAATGGTCAACGGCACCGACCGGCTGGCCGAGGTGCGCGCCGCCCTGGGCGTGTAACGACAGCACCACCAGACCACCCCACCACCCCGCTGCGGCCCAGGCCTGGGCCGCGCCCTCTATCCCTTCGACTG
The DNA here is from genome assembly GCA_964466605.1 of uncultured Verminephrobacter sp. Lineage (GTDB taxonomy): Bacteria > Pseudomonadota > Gammaproteobacteria > Burkholderiales > Burkholderiaceae_C > Acidovorax. The sequence continues at coordinate 20,904 of CAYXSL010000006.1, read as the reverse complement.
AATCAAGACCATGACCAACCAAGCCAACGCCACCACCGCAGAAACAAAGGCCGCCGAGGGCGTCACCCTCGACACCCCCATCAAGCGCGGCGACCAGACCATCACCCGCGTGCAGGTGCGCAAGCCAAACGCCGGCGCCCTGCGCGGCCTGTCCCTGGTGGAGGTGCTGCAGATGAACGTGACGGCGCTGCAAACCCTGCTGCCCCGCGTGACCGAGCCGCCGCTGCTGAAAACCGAGGTGGCCACCATGGACCCTGCCGACCTTGTGGCGCTGGGCACGGAGGTGGTTTCTTTTTTGGTGCCGAAGGCGCAGCGGGAGGCGTTCCAGCCCGAGTAGAGGACGCCATGGCCGACCTGGCCTTGGTGTTCCATTGGCGGCCCGCCGACATGGACCACATGACGGTGGCCGAGCTGATGGAGTGGCGAGAGCGGGCGCGCGAGCGCTACGAGCGCCAGGAATGACCGTTTACCCCTGCGCCTTTTGGATGTGCAAGAATGAACCATGATCTTCACCGCCCTGACGTACCTGCTGATTGCGGCCCTGGCCATCGTGGCCCTGGGCGTGCTGCTGCTGCCCGTGTACGTGTGGGTGCTTGCGCGCGACCGGGCGCAGGCGGCCGACCTGGCCGAAGCCCGGCAGCTGCTGGGCGCCGACTTTCCCACCTGACACACCGCGCAGGCTGTGGCGCCCGTGGGGGCCGCCATGGCTGACAACCTGCGCCTGCGCGTGGTCCTCGATTTGGTGGACCGCGTACTCTCCCCCCTGAAGCGCATCAGCGCCGGCGGCACAGAAACCGCCCGCGCGCTCAAGGCCGCAAAGGACCAGCTCAAGGCGCTGAACGCCCAGCAAGCGGCCGTCACGAACGTGCAAACCCAGGCGGCCGAGTTCCAGCGCCTGAACAACCAGCTCAAGATGCGCCAGGCGCTGCTGGCCGGCATGCGCGCCAGTGGCGACGCATCACGCACGGCCATGGCGCGAGAGGAAAACGCGGTGGCCAAACTGACCGCCGCCCTGGACCGCCAGCGCGTGGTGGCCGGCGACGCACGGCGCAAGCTGAACGAAATGGGCATTACCGGCAACCTGAGCGCCGCCCAGTCCAAGTTGAAAACCGACATTGACGGCGCCACGGCCGCCATGGCCAAGCAGCGGGCCGAGCTGGCCAAGCTGGCGCAACACCAGCGGCAGCTGGCGGCACTGCGCGAGAAGCATGCCAAGGCCATGATGCACACAGGCATGGCGGTAGGCGCTGGCGTTGCCATGCAGGCTGCAGGCCGGCGCGGCGTGGACGTTGCGATGGGGCCTGTGAAAACCTTTTCACAGCACGAAGACCACATGCTGGGCATCGCGCGTCAGGTGCCGGGGGCACGGGACGAGCTGGGCAAGCTGACGCCGGTTTACAAAGCCATCGAGCAACAGGTGCGCGAGCTGTCCCACGAGGTGCCGGTGGCAACGACTGCCATTGCAGACATGATGACCGCAGCGGCGCGCATGGAGGTGCCCACCGACCAGCTGAAAGAGTTCACCCGCATGGCTTCGGAGATGAGCACGGCATTCGATGCAGCGCCGGACCACATCACCGAGTCCATGGGCAAGGTGGCCAAGAACTTCAAGATTCCGCTGACAGAAATTCGCGGCTTGGCCGATGCCATTAACTATCTGGATGACAACGCCATCAGCAAAGGCGCAGACATCATCGACTTCCTGAACCGCACCAGCGGTGTGGTGTCAACGGTGGCAATGTCGGCAAGCGATGCGGCAGCGCTGGGTTCCACGCTGCTGACGCTGGGCGAGCGTTCAGAAACGGCAAGCACGGCCGCCAATGCCATCGTGCAGAAGTTCGCAGCAGCCACCAAGGGAACCAAGAAATTCAGGGCAGCCATGGCTGAACTGGGGCTGTCCACCGAAGAGGTGCAAAAGGGCATGAGCACCGACGCCACGGCGACCTTAAACAAGGTGATTGCGGCTATTGGGAAACTGCCGGCAGACCAGCGCATCGGCGTAATGGTGGAGCTGGTGGGCCTGGAGCATTCCGACACACTGGCCAAACTGGTGGACAAGCCCGAGGAACTGGCACGCCAGCGCCAACTGGCCAACAGTGACAGCGCCAAGGGCTCTATGGCCCGAGAGGCGGCAGCGCGCAATGCAACACTGTCAGCACAGTGGCAAATGTTCGCAAACCGCCTGTTCAACCTGCGCGCAATACTGGGCGAACAGCTGGCGCCGGTGCTGGCCAAGGTCATGGGGTTGGTAATCCCTGCTGTTGAAGCGTTCACCGGCTTTGTGAAAGAGAACCCCACGCTTGTGCGCTGGGTGCTGGGCCTGGCCCTTGGATTGGCCGCGCTGGTGGCGGTGCTGGGTGCGGTGCTGGTGCCCATCGCGCTGGTGGCCGGCAAGTTCATGCTGATTCGCTTCCTGATGGCCCGGTTGGGGCTGGCAATGGCAGGGGCCGCAGGGGCGCCGGGACTGCTGGCCCGTGCGTTCGGCCTTCTGCAGTGGGCAGCGCTGGGCGTGGGGCGCGGCATCCTGTTCTTGGGCCGTGCGCTGCTGGCCACGCCGCTGGGCCGCGCGTTTTCGCTGCTGGCCCTTAGCGCCACCATGGTCTACAACAACTGGGACGGCATCAAAGGCGGCCTGGTGGCAATTTGGGAAGGCGTGGTGGGCCGGGTGAAAGAAGCCCTTTCGGGTGGCGTGCGCGAGTGGGCCGCCCTGCTGGCCGACTTTTCGCCGCTGGGCATCCTGTACTCGGTGGTGGCCTTCGCGCTGGACACGCTGGGCATCGAGCTGCCCACCCGGTTCAGCACCCTGGGCAGCAACATGATTCAGGGCCTGGTGAACGGCATCACCGCCGGCGCCGTGTGGGTGAAAGACGCGGTGGTAGGCGTGGCACAGTCGGCCGCCAGCTGGTTTGCCGAGAAGCTGGGCATTGCAAGCCCTTCGCGCCTGTTCATGCAGTACGGCGGCTGGATAAGCGAGGGCGCGGCCATCGGCATTCAAGGGGGCCAGGGCGCTGTGCGCAATGCGGCCCTGGCCATGGCCACGGCCGCAGGTGCTGCCATGCCCATGGCCGCCGATGCTGCAGCCATGCGCATCGACAACCGGGGGCCGCTGATGGCCCAGGCTCCGGCCGGCGCGCCGGTGGGTGGTGGCGCCATGAACATCAGCATCACCATCAACGCGGCACCGGGGCAAGACCCGCAGGCCATCGCCCGCGCCGTGGCTGCAGAGTTCGACCGCCGCGCCCGCAGCGACCGCAGCCGGGTGCTTTCGCAGATTCACGATATTGATTGAGGCCGCGCATGCAAGCCAACATGATGAGCCTGGGACAGTTCGCGTTCGGGCTGTCCACCCTACCCTTTGAAACCCTGCGCCGGCAAAGCGACTGGCGCCACCCCACCAACTCGCGCGTGGGGGTGCGCCCCGCAAGCCAATACATTGGGCCAGGCAACGACACCACCACCCTGTCGGGCGTGCTGGCGCCCGAGTTCAAAGGGTCATCGCGCACGCTGGTGCAGCTGCGCGAAATGGCCAACAGCGGCAAGGCCTGGGCGCTGGTGGCAGGAACGGGCGAGGTTTTCGGCGCGTGGGTCATCGAGAACCTGACCGAAACCCGCACCGTGCTGATGGACAACGGGGCCGCGCGGCGCATCGAGTTTGAGCTGCAGCTGAAAGCCGTGGACGATGAACGCGCCGAGCCATCGGGCGGGGTGGACCCATGGCCCACCGATGACGGCTGGGAATGGTGGCTGTGATGGACGAGTTCAAGCCCTACATGCAGACCAACCAGCTGCACCGTGCCCCCACGTTCTCGCTGGTGATCGACGGCCGCGACATTTCCAAGCGGGTAGAGCCGCGCCTGGTGCAGCTGACGCTGACCGAGAGCCGGGGCGATGAGGCCGACCAGTTGGACCTGACCATTGACGACAGCGACGGCCGCATGAACCTGCCCACCAAGGGGGCCGAGCTGCAGCTGGGCCTGGGCTGGGAGGGCAGCACCTCAAGCGACAAAGGCACCTTCGAGATTGACGAGGTAGAACACCACGGCGCGCCCGACACCATCACCATCAGGGCGCGCAGCGCGGAAATGCGGCGCCAGCTGCGCACGCGCGCCGAGCGCAGCTACCACGGGCAGACCCTGGGCCAGATCGTGCGCAGCATCGCCAGCCGCAACAACCTGCAGCCGCGCATAGACGACACGCTGGCCAGCACCCGCGTGGACCACATCGACCAGACGAACGAAAGCGACCTGCACTTTCTGACCCGCCTGGCCAAGAAGTACGACGCGGTGGCCACGGTGAAAAAGGGCCGGCTGTACTTCGCCCCCATCGGTAGCACGCGCGGCGCCACGGGCGAGGAAATAGCGGCGCTGACCATCACCCGCGCGGCCGGCGACCAGCACCGCTACCACAGCGCCGACCGCAACGCCTACAGCGGGGTGCGCGCCTACTGGCATGACCCCAACAGCGCACAAAAGCGCAGCGTGCTGGTGGGCGAGGAAGAAAACGAAAAGCGCCTGAAAGACACCTACGGCAGCGAGGCCGACGCCATGGCCGCCGCGCGTGCCGAGCGTGGGCGCATCGAGCGGGGCAAAGCTACCATGGAGCTGACGCTGGCCCTGGGCCGGCCCGACCTTGTGCCCCGCGCGCCGGTAACGCTGCGCGGGTTCAAAGACGTGATCGACGCCACCGACTGGCTGGTGGTGAAGCTGACGCACACCCTGGGGGATAACGGGCTGACCACCCGCCTGGAGCTGGAAACCCGAGCTGCCGACAAGAAGGCCGGCAATCAGTAGGCGGGGCGCACCCAGGCGGGGGTGCCATCCTTCACGGTGCAAGCCATTTCAAGCCGGCCCATCATGGCCAGGGCGCCGGGGGAGTATCGGCGGCCCTCGAAGTAGCAGGAATCGTCCACCGGCTGCAGCGTGCCGGCCACACACGCAAGCGTGACGCTTACGCCGAAAAAAAAGCCACAGCAAGCACGCACCGACTGGGGTGCGCTGCCACGTAATTTTCGATATTGGTCACGGCATTGCCGGCGACGACTTGGCCGGCATCCCGGCGAACTACCACCTTCCCTTGCACCGCGTCTCCCTAGGCTTCTGAAAAATCTTGCAAAGGATTCTTTCATTTGCTTACGGGTTGGTAAAAGGGAAAAGAGCCGGGTTTGCCGTGCATCACGGTGAAGAGGAAGGCCCCTACCCTTTGCGAAAGTAGGAGCGGTCAAACACCACCTGGGAGGGGGCGGGGTTCGCGGCTAGAAGTTCGTGCGATGAAACAAAGCGCCCGGTGTCTTTCACGCGCAGACGGCCAGAGATACGGTCAAACCGAAAGGAGCGCTCCGAGCGCCGTTCTTCGCAAAAGCCTGTGAGATAGTGATTGCTGTCGCTTGCCTCGATGCGGCAGGCCAACACAGAGCGCGAAGTGATAACGCCGTCCCGGTCGATGTAGTCAAAGACAAAATCAGCGGGCAGCAATGGCACGGCGCCTGCAGGCTGATCGGTCTTCGCCTTGGTGGTCTTTTCGGGCTCTGACGGTGGCCGACTCCGCGCTGCTTGCCGCGCCGCTTCGGCATGCTGCTGGAGACTGGTTCGCAGCATCACTGCGGCGCTGGCAATGCGTGCGAGTGCCGCAAATGGTTTTGGATCAACTGCGGGCACTGGCACCACGCCCCCAGTGGCCTGGCGTTTGGAAGCGCGGCCAACATAAGCGAACGGCGCCAGGATCGCCAGCCCAATCAGCGGGAGCGTGACGCGCGTTGCCATGGATGCCGTATCGCCAAGACCCATCAGGCCGCCGGAAATCAGCAGGCCTGCAAATGCGCCAATCCAAGAAACACAGGCTCCAACGCAATGGCCGAATGCCTTGCTGCGCCCCTTGCGTTGCAACAGGGCGACGATTTGGAAATGCGCAAAGACCCATCCGGCCAGGATGCTGGCCACCATGAAAAGGCCCTGTGCATCGGTCATTAGCGCGATGCCTACTTGCGCTTGCCGCCCACGTTGAATGTCATGGGTGCGGTGACAGTCTGGTCCCCGTTGACCTGCTGGCCAACATCGCCGCCGATGGTCACGGTGTTGCCAGTGGAGGAAGGGCCGGGAGAGCGGGATGCCAACGCAGCAACAGATTCGAGGGCTTGACGCGCCTGGGAATCGGCCTGTTTGTACGAGGCAAGGATGCGCGCCTCATCGGGTGTGAGGCCAAGTGCAGAAGCCGAAGCGCTAACACCAGAAACGACGAACGACACATCAAGGCCACGCGGTGCAACGGCGGCCAAGAACTCAGCGCTCACAGCTGCGACGCCGCGCTCCCAGTCCTGGTAGGTGCGCGGTTTTGCCCCACCGAGAGCAGCCATTTCAGGCTGGAGCAACCCCAAGCGCTCGCGCTCTTGGCGCAGCCGATCCCCCATTGACACACGAAAATCTGCGTTCATCTGTTGACATGCACGGAATTCCGTGCACAATGCATTCCACGTTGTAACTACTTGGCATAGATCGTACATGACCACCATGCACACCACCGCTTGTTCCGGTGATCGCAAGCCGACCCCACTGCTGAACGCAAAGCCCATCGCGCTGCGCCTGACCGAGCAAGAGCGCGTGGAGGCCTTCGAGCTGGCACACAAACAGAACCGCAGCGCCGCCAATCTGGCCCTGCTGGCCTACCGCGCCGGCATCAATCTGCTGAAAAGCCAGGGGGCGCTGTGATGCAGCTGCACGTTCACGAAAGCGACAAGGGCGCGGTGCTGTCGTTGCTCAAGTACGCCATGAAGGCCCTGGGCGTTGCAGCATGGCGCGCCGCGCTGTCACGCAAAGATGGCGTCGCACCCTTCCCGCATGCTGGTCTGGTCTGCGAGTTCATCGTTCAGGCCGAGGGCCTGCAGGGCACCGATGGCGCCCATGAAGTCGCCCAGGCCGGTGATGTGGAAGCGCCGGTACAGGGCGCCGGTTTCGTTGCGAACGCCGATAACCATGGTGTTGCCGCCACCCTGGCCGCCGGCCTGGGCTTTGATGGCCGCCAATACCTGCTGATCGTTGGCGCGTGGGCTTGCCCCATCAATGATTTGCGTTTGCATAGTTCCCTTTCTGGTTGCGATCTGGCGATGCTCACCTATGCCGCCAAGTACCTGCACAAAGGTGCGGGCGCGGAAGTGGTGGCAGGTGATTTGATTTGACCATGTGCTGCTCGATGGTCCAACGCCATGCAACCCAAGCGCACGTCCCGTTTGTGCACTGCTTCACGGTTTGCTGTTCTTCTGAGGGGTTCGCCACATGAAGATGAGGTGCCCGCATTGCCGGCAATGGGCCTACACGCGCACCAGCGCCGAGGTCACGATTACGAGCCGCGAGACGGTGTTCCGTTGCGACAACGACGAGTGCGGGCATGTGTTCGCGGCCGTGACGGAAATCAACCGGACCATCAGCCCGAGCGCCACACCAGACCCCAAGGTGGTGCTACCGCTTTCAAGGCACATCAGAAAACACACGCTGTCAGACCAGCTGCAGCGCATGCCGGAGGCGGACTACCGCCCCCTGGCACCCCGGCCGCACGGTGATCTGTTCGACGCCCTGCTGCCACTGGCCAGCCCCGGCTAGCCGCTAACCAACCAAAACCACCCCGCCCCTGTGGCGCCTGTTCGGAGGCGCTGCGGGATTTGTTCACCCTTTTTTTGCTGAAACCATGACCACACCGCCCCTGATTGACCAGCACGGCAACCACCGCCAGCAGCACGGCGAGCCGATTCACCACGTTACGCGCTTCACCGAGCGCGGCCCCGAGCGCCACACGCACGCATACCTGCAGTGCATGACGGTGCGCGATTGCCGCAAGGGCGAGCTCCCCGTGGTGGAACTGAAGCACGCGAACCACCCGGCCTATTTCTTCACCGACCTGACGCCCGATGACGCCGACCAGCTGGGCGATGCCCTCAAGCAGGCCGCGCAACGTGCGCGTGAAGTAACCGATGCGCTGCAGGCGCGCTGGGGGCTGTGATGGCTGAAACGACCGCAACAAAGACCGAGCTTGGCGACCCTATGGAGGCGCTGTCGCACTTCTTCATCCTGGCCACCACGCAAGACCACAGCGCCGCGCGCGTTGCAGCCTGCATGCTGCTGGGCCTCTACAACGGCAACCGCTTCCCGTTCGATCTGACCGAGCTGCGCCGCCTGGACGCTGGAAACCTGAAACGCGCGCTGGCGCTGCTGGAGTTCGATGCACGGCCCCGCATGGAGGTGCACGAATGGTTGAACCGCCTGTACGACTGCACCGACTTCGGCCCAAGGTTTGAACACATGGCCCACAGGTGGAACCTGAAAGGCAAGTGCAAGAAAGCATGGCTGGTGCCGGTTGCGGCTGTGAGCTTCCAAAGCGCTGGGGACAGCAACGAATGAACGCCGGCGCGATGGCGACCACTGTGCAGGTGGGCGTGGAACCCGTGAACGATGGTGCAGCGGCGGCCGTGGCCGACCACTGCGCCCACGTTTCGGCGTTCGTGCGCAATGAACACCTGCGCCGCCAGGCCGAGCTGCGCGACGAGTTTGTGCGCATCGCGAGCGATGGCCGGTTTGTGGACGCAGCATCGCGTGAATGGCGCGGAATACCGATGGTGTGGCGCATGGCCCTGGTGATGATGGCCGGCGCCGGTGACGACACCGAGAGCCTGGAAAGCCTGGCCTCCCGTGAGTGGCGGGAAATGCCACCACCTGAGCGTGATTCGCTGCGCGGCATCGTGCGCGGTGCGAAAAAGCACCTGGGCCGACTGACTGCCCTGGCGGCGCGGATTTAGTCATGCCGACGATTCCACGCAAGCTCCCCAACGCCAGCCTGGCGGATTGGAACAAGAACAAGCCCACGCCGCAGATGGCGCGCGACCACTTGGAGCGCGTCATCCGGTGCGCGCCGGCGGCCTGGCAGGCGGCCGTGCGCGAGCGCCTGGCGCCCGAGGTGCCGCCCATCCTGGCGCGCCATCGGTCCGACGACGAATGGCTGCATGAACCGCCCGAGTGGGCGCAGGCCTGGGATTTGTTGCAGGCGGTGGCCGACTACGAGGACGACTTCGGCCAGGCGAGCCTGTGGAACCTTGACGATTACGAAATCTGCGCGATGGCCAAGAAGCTGGCCGCCGAAGCGGACGAGCTGGACGCGCTGGCCATTGGCCAGGGTGCCAGCCTGGCGGCGCGGGTGGATTCCATCCGGCTGCTGGTGCGCTGCGTGGGTGTGGGAGAAGACAAGGCCATCGAGGGTGAGCCAGCCATAAAGCGCGCCCAGGATGCGGCATGGTGGCGGCGCCGACTGCGCGTGCATGTGGCGCGCGTAGTCGAGGCCGGCGCTGTGGGCCTGGGCCTGGTGCACGCCCGCCGGGGCGGGTATGTCAGCAACGTGGGCTTGCACCGCCGCCAGGACCAGCTGCGCCGCAATGACGAAACGCTGGGCCGCACGGTGTACCGCAACGAAGCGGGGCAAAAGTACAGCCTGCGCCAGCTGGCGGCCCTGGGCACTGCCAACCCCATCATCCGGGGCGGCGAGCTGATGACGCGCATCAGGGGCGCCGAGGAATACGCGGACAGCCGCGCCCATGTGGGCCTGTTCCTGACCCTGACATTGCCGAGCCGGTTCCACCCGGTGAAGCTGGGCAGCGGCGGCCGGCCATTTCCGAACAAGAAGTACCAAGGCGCCACCCCGCGCGACGGCCAGCTGTGGCTGCGCGACAAGTGGGCCAAGACACGGGCAGCGCTGGCGCGCGAGGGCGTGCGCATGTACGGCCTGCGCGTGGCCGAACCGCACCACGACGCCACCCCCCACTGGCACGCCCTGGTGTGGGCCGAGGACGAGGCCAGCGCCCAGGCTATCGAGCGCTGGGTGCGCCACTACTGGTTGAGCGATGACGGCACCGAGCGCGGGGCCGTGCAGAACCGCGTGAACGTGAAGCGCATGGTCAAGGGCGGCGCCGCCGGCTATGTGGCGAAGTACATCGCCAAGAGCGTGGGCAATGTGGCCCTGACTGAACACATGGACGTGGTGAACGGCCAGCAGATTCAGCTGGACCTGGGGCCGACCGACCCCAAGAACGTGAAGGAATCCGAGCCAGGCCACAAGCGCGTGGACGCCTGGGCCGCCACCTGGGGCATTCGCCAGTTCCAAACCATCGGCATGCCCAGCGTGACGGTGTGGCGCGAGCTGCGCCGGGTGACGCCCGACCAGCTGGAGCTGTTCGCCAGCGAGGGCGACCGCGCCACGGTGCGCGCTGCCCAGGCCTGCCACCGCAATGGCGTGCTGCGGGCCGACTGGCGCCTGTTCATGGAGGCCATGGGCGGCCACGCCCTGCCGCGCAAGTGCTGGCACCTGCGCACGGCCCACCGCACGCCGGAACCGGGCACGGTGAACAAGTACGGCGAGGCGGTGAAAGTGGGCCGCATCGTGGGCCTGCAGGCCCAGCGTGGGCGCATGCGCGGCCACTGGCTGGTGTCCCGCCGGCTTGCCTGGGTGCCCGTGCAGGCTGAAAGCACGCACGCGGCCCAGGTAGGCAACGAAGGCGATGCAGCTGGACAAGCGCAGGGCGACGGCACCGCCACGGCCCGCGCGGCTCTGCCGCGCGCTTGGACAGGTTTCAATAACTGTACGGCCCGCCTTACGGGCGAGCTGTCCCGCGCTCTTTTTGGGCGCGGCGACCACGAAATAGAGGACTGGTGCACGCCCGAGGTGGTGGCCCATTTCCGCGCGGTGCGCTCCCAACGATTCGCGGAGGCATTGCAGTGCTGAAAAAACAAGCACCCAAGCACACGACCGCCACCGAGGCGCGCAGCCGCATGGCCGAAACCGGCCGCAAGCCCACGCCGCTGCAGGCCCAGGTGCTGCTGGCCGCCCGCCGGCGCTGCGACGACATGGCCGACAGCCAGGCCGCCCGCGACCAGATGAAACGCGAGGTGCTGGAAACGCCGGCCGAGCTGCTGGCCGACCTGCTGACCGCCCTTTCCACCGTGCGCGTGACGCGCGCCGACCTGTTCCACCCGACCACCACAAAGGAGTGATGACCATGAACGCAACCCGCATCGAGCCGCGCGTGCATTGCTACCAGCGCCCCCTGCACAGCGGCTACGTGAACGCCGCGGCGACCACGCCGAACTACCTGCGCGAGCTGTTCGACGCCGAGCGCGCACGCATCGAGGCCGCCCGCCCACGCCGCCGCCGGCGCCTGGCCAGCACCGCGCAACCCGCCAACCCAGCGCAAGGCCAGCTCCAGCTGGTGACCTGCAGCTGATCCGGGTGGACGCCATGGACCAAAAAGCACAGGGCCACAAGGGCATGCGGTACGCCGGGGGCAAGAACGGCGCCGGCGTGTACCAGACCATCATCAGCATGATCCCGGCGCACGCGGTGTACGTCGAAGCGTTCGCGGGTTCGGCCGCCATCGCCAGGCGCGTCAAGCCAGCCGGCCGCACCATCCTGATGGAGCGCGATCCGGCGATGGCTGATCGCCTGCAGGCGGCCATGCCGGCGGCCACCGTCATGGGCTGCGATGCGGTACCAGAGCTGGAAAAGCTGGCGATGCAGGATCTTGCCGGGTGGTTTTTCTACCTTGACCCGCCGTACCTGCACAGCACGCGCAAAGACCTGGCGCTCTACAAATTTGAAATGAGCGACGCCACGCACCGCCACCTGGTGGCATCGGTGCTTCCAGCGTTGTCAGCAGCTGGGGCGCTGTTCGCGCTGTCCGGGTACCGCAGCGCCATGTATGACGAGGCTGCAGCATCGTCGGGATGGGCGCGCCGTGACTTTCAGGCGATGACCCGGCGCGGGGTGGCCACCGAGTCGCTGTGGATGAACTACGACCCCGAGAACATCCGCCCGCACGACCTGCGGTACATCGGCGGCAGCTTTCGAGAGCGCGAGCGCATCAAGCGCAAGGCATCCCGCTGGGTGGCAAAGATTCTGGCGATGCCGGATCTGGAACGCCAATTCATCCTGGCCAGCATCGCCAAGGCAGACGAGGGTCCACCACCGGCAGCGCCGGCGATGGAGTACTCGAGCATCGCCACGAAAAGCGAGGGGATCCCATCGGCATAGATGACGGTGAAGGCCTCGACACAAGGGGCGATGCGGCACCACCGCCACCACCAGCGGTGCCCGATCGCCAAACACCGGCCCCGGCAGCTCCAGAGGCAAGACGGCCAGGCCAGGACGAATTTCAACAAAGCACGCACATGAACCACTTTCACAACATCCAACCGCTGCGCAGCTACCGCGCCCACCTGGTGCCGCAGCACGTCAACGCGGCAGACGTGGAAGACCTGGCCGACGCTGGCCAGCTGCCCACCATCCGACTGAAAGCCGCGACGGCCGAGCAGGCCGAAGCGCAAGCCCACATCACCACCGGCAAGCAGGTGCTGCGCGTAGAACGGGTGGAGGGCTGAACGATGACGCAACGCAAAGACACCGCCCTGGCCCACCCCGTGGACCCGAACAAGTGGGCGCGCATTCGCCAGGCCGAGCGCGTGACCTATACCGGCGCCGTGGCCGCGCCCCAGCGCATCGACTGGCGCACCGGCGACCCGTACAAGTGCCCAGAGCTGCAGCACCGCAGCCGAGGCGCGGTGGTCCACAGCATCGTGCTGGGCAAGCGTGTGGAGGTGAAGTGATGGCATCGACGCAACTTACACAAGCCGGCCGCGTGCAGCACGCGCGCGCCAGACTGAACCGCGTTTATGTGGCAGGCCCTATGTCTGGCATGCCTGGCCACAACTTCCCGGCCTTCAACGCTGCGGCCGATTCGCTGCGCGCACAGGGGTGGCACGTCGAAAACCCGGCCGAGCATGGCGAGGTGGACGGCGCCACCTGGGCCGATTACATGCACTGCGATGTGGCCATGCTGGCATCGTGCAGCGCAATTCACCTTTTGCCGGGCTGGTCGAAGTCGCGGGGCGCGACGCTTGAGGCCTACATCGCGGCCGCGCTGGGGATGCAGTTCCAGTACGCCGAGGGCGCGGAACCCGCCCTGCCGGCTGCGGTGCATGAAGCTGTGGCCGGTGTGCTGGTGGAGCTGCGCCGAGCGCTGGCCAAGTTCCCGACATGGCCGACCGACCCATTGCACGCCATCGCGGTGGTGAATGAAGAAGTGGGCGAGCTGAACAAAGAACTGCTGCAGCTGACCTATGAACCCCACAAGGTGAAGCCCGAGGGCGTGCACACCGAGGCGGTGCAGTCGGCAGCAATGACGCTGCGGTTCCTGGCCAGCATGGGCCGGTACGAGTTCCGCGAGTGCCTGCAGCACTCCCAGGCGGTGGCGGCCGTAGAGGTAGCGCAATGAAACCCGCTTACTACAACGAATTCGACAAATATGCAGCCGAGTGGCTGCGCAACTTGATCGCCGCAGGCCACATCGCGCCGGGTGATGTTGACGACAGGAGTATTGAAGATGTTCGACCGAGCGACCTTGACGGATACGCGCAGTGCCATTTCTTTGCAGGTGTTGGAGTCTGGTCCTACGCCCTTCGGCTCGCAGGCTGGCCAGATGACCGACCTGTTTGGACAGGTTCCTGTCCGTGCCAACCTTTCAGCGCGGCAGGCGAAGGCGCTGGGTTTGATGACGAGCGGCACCTATGGCCCGCCTTCCACCACCTCATCAGAGAGCGACGCCCTGCAGAAATCCTTGGAGAGCAGGTTGCAAGCAAAGACGCTGACCCTTGGATCGACCTTGTATGCACTGACATGGAAGCCATGGGTTACAGCTTCGGGGCGGTCCCGTTTCCGTCTGCGGGCATCGGTGCGCCGCACATCAGGGACCGCCTCTACTGGGCAGCACGCGTTGGAAATAGACGGCGTGTGGGTGCCTCTGGAGCTGCTAAAGGCATGGCCAACCCCAGCGGCGCGCGACTTTCGAACAGCAAATTTGAAGACGTTTCAGGAACGGGGTGGCGGCAAGAAGGGAGAGCAGCTGAACAAAGCGGCAGTGCATTTGCTCTCCGGGTGGCCAACCCCGCAAACGAGCGACAGCACGGGCGGGGGGCAGGCAAAGCGGGCGATGGGCGAGACGCGTCACGGGTCCAACCTGAACGACTTTGCGATGCTGGTGGGCTGGACAACGCCGAGCGCCTCGGATTCGACCAGGGGCGGAACGGGCATAACGGAAAACATGACGGGAAGCTCCCTAGCACAGCAGTGCATGGAGGCGAAAGGACCGGCCCGCTTAACAGCATGTGGGCGGGTGCAGACTGGCTCCTCTGCAGGGATGGCAAGTGGCGGCCAGTTGAACCCGGCACATTCCCGTTGGCTAATGGCGCTCCCGCCAGAGTGGGACGCCTGCGCGCCTACGGCAACGCCATCAACGCCGAAGCGGCGCGGGTCTTCATCGAAGCGGTGATGGAGTGCGCACCATGAGCAATGCAGCCGTCGAAAAAGTTGTGCCACTGCTGCGCCTGCCGAGCGTGCTGCAGGCCACCGGCGTGGGCCGCACCACCCTTTACGAACGAATCAAGGATGGCACGTTCACGCCGCCGATTAAGCTGGGCGCCCGCGCTTCGGCCTGGCCAGCGAATGAAGTGCAAGCGTGCAACGACGCGATCATTAGGGGCAGCGGCGCAGACGAAATTAAGGTGCTGGTGTCCCGCCTGGTTCAAAGCCGCCGGCAGGTAGTGTGATGGGACGGCCGCGCAGCGCGTCAAGGTGATCTGCCCACAGCTGCATCAATGCGGTGCGCTGGGGCAGATACGTGGCGTGGTTGTAAGCGGCGCTCACGCGGTCCCGCTCCTGATGCGCCAGCTGCAGTTCGATGACGGCGTGGTCCTGGCCAAGTTCATGCAGCACCGTCGAAGCGATGCCACGGAACCCGTGGCCAGTCATTTCCCCCTTGTATCCCATGCGATACAGAGCAAACAAAATCGCGTTGTTGCTCATCGGCTTTTCGTGATCGTGCCCACCTGGGAATAGCAGGTCATTGCCTGTCCCAACCCGCTGCAGGGCCTGCAGCACTGCCACCGCCTGGGTGGACAGCGGCACGATGTGTTCAGTTTTCATCTTCATGCGGCCGGCGGGTATGCGCCACTGTGCCGCCGCAAGGTTGAATTCCGACCATTCCGCCTTTATCAGCTCGCTGGTGCGCACGAACGTCAGCGCCATCAGGTGGATGGCCAGCCGCGTGCGGACGTGCCCCCGGTAATCGTCCACATCGCGCAGCAGCTGGGGCAACTTGGCAACGTCCACCCGCGCATAGTTTTGCTCACGGACAGGGGCCAGCACGTCAGCCGGCTGAACATCGCCGCACGGGTTGTGCTCTGCCAGGCCGTGGCCGATGGCGTACCGGAACACCTGCCCCGAAATCTGGATGGCCCGCCGCGCCAGGTCATGCGCGCCCCGCTGTTCCACCTTCTTGGCCATGGCCACTATCTGCGGCGCACGAATGTTGGAAATCGGCAACGCGCCAATTTGCGGGAAGGCGTCCAGCTCCATGCGGCGCAGCACCTGGTCGGCGTGCTTCTTCGACCGAGTGCGCGCCCAGCTGGCATGCCACGCCCTGGCCACAGTCTCGAAAGAGTTGTCGGCGGCCACCGCGCTGGCCCGCTTCTGCGCCTGACGCTTTGCCGAAGGGTCCGAACCATCCAGCACCTGGCGCCGCGCGTCGTCGCGTGCCTTACGGGCCTGCAGCAGCGACACATCAGGGTAGACGCCCAGGGAAAGGCGTTTTTCCTTTCCATCCATGCGGTACTTGAACCGCCACCACTTGCCACCTGATGGGGCAACTTCGAGATAGAGGCCGTCCGCGTCGTACAACTTGCGCGGCTTTTCAGCAGGTTTCGCCGCCTTGATGGCGGTGTCAGTTAGGGGCATGTGGGGCAACTCCGGGAAGTGGGGCAATTGCTGCCCCAAAAGTTGCCCCAAAGTATAGGCGGCTGTCTGCGGACGCTGCCGGACGATCAAGAACGCGAAAAGCCGCGCCACAAAAGGAAAATCCGCCAGGTCCGTATCTCTACGAACACTGGCGGATGAATAAATGGTCGGCGTGGCGGGATTCGAACTCGCGACCCCTTGCACCCCATGCAAGTGCGCTACCAGGCTGCGCTACACGCCGACAAGACTTAGATTATATACACAAAAAACCTTAGCTCAGGGAAAGTAGCGCACGAATCTCAAATAACTCTTTGCGCACCGCATTGGAGTCCAATGCAAAGCCCATCGAAGGGATCGAAAGATCGTGCGCACTGTCTACCAGCATGCTGGGCAGCTCGCTATCCACCGACTCCTTCCCGGCGTCTGCAGCAGGCTCCTCACGCGCGGGGTGGGCCAATTCCTGAAGACGATTGCGGGCTCCGCTGATGGTGAAGCCCTGGTCGTACAGAAGGTCCCGGATGCGGCGGATCATGAGCACCTCATGGTGCTGGTAATAGCGCCGGTTGCCGCGTCGCTTCATGGGACGCAGTTGCGTGAACTCCTGCTCCCAGTAGCGCAGCACATGGGGCTTGACGCCGCACAACTCCGCAACCTCACCAATCGTGAAGTATCGCTTGGCAGGAATGGAAGGAAGGGTGGTGCCCATGGATTGCGGATTCAAACCGGAAAGCCGACAAGCGTACTGCAGACACGCCAATCCCGCCAGCCGCCAGTTTCATCTTCAGAACAAAATCGGTACAAGTTCACACCACAGCCGCTGTCTGGATCTGCTCCTTAAGCTTGCTGCTCGCATGAAAGGTCACCACTCTGCGTGCCTTGATGGGAATGGCCTCCCCCGTGCGCGGATTGCGCCCAGGGCGTGGCGCCTTGGTGCGGATCTGGAAGTTGCCAAAGCCCGAGAGCTTGACGTCCTTGCCCTCCACCAGGCTCTGCGCAATCAGATCGAAGAACGCATCGATCATGTCCTTGGATTCGCGCTTGTTCAGGCCGATCTGATCGAACAACAGATCCGCCAGCTGCGCCTTGGTCAATGCCGGGGTTTCCAGGCTTTCGACGGCAAATTCGATCACGGCATCACCCTCCTTCAACATCATCACACCCGCAGCCTTGCGCCCGTGCGCTGGGCCAGTTGGGCCACCACCGCCTGCACGGCGGCGTCGATCTCAGCCTCGGTCAGCGTGGCGTCGTCGCTGCCCAGCGTCAAGCGCACAGCCAGGCTCTTTTCGCCTTGGGCCAGCCCGCCCGCTGGGGCCTCTTCGCCCGCGCGCGGTGCCTTGGGGCGGTAGACATCAAACAGCACGGCCGAGCGCAGCGTGGCGCCTGGTACGGCCTGCTGCACTGCCGCCATGATGTCGGCGTGCGTGACCCGCTCAGCCACCACCACGGCCAGATCGCGCTCCACCGCCTGGTGCTTGGCCACGGACTTGAACTGCGGCACCACGCGCTGCAAGACGGCATCCAGCTCCAGCTCGAACATCACCGGGGCCTGGGGCAGATCCCAGGACTGGCGCCACTGTGGATGCAGCTCTCCCACAAAACCGATGGGCCGGCCTTGCACCAGCACGCGAGCGCAACGGCCCGGGTGCATGGCGGGATGGGAGCCGGGCTCGAAAGTCGCCTGCAGCGGAGCCAGCAGCGCCTCCACATCGCCTTTCACATCGAAGAAGTCAATGGACTGCTCCTTGCGCCCCCACTGCAGCGTGTCGCCCGGGCCATAGGCCACCCCTGCCACGCGCA
Source organism: uncultured Verminephrobacter sp. (assembly GCA_964466605.1). Taxonomy (GTDB): domain Bacteria; phylum Pseudomonadota; class Gammaproteobacteria; order Burkholderiales; family Burkholderiaceae_C; genus Acidovorax. The sequence goes on along the minus strand of CAYXSL010000006.1, from coordinate 3,294 downwards.
TGGGCTGGTGGAAGCCTTCCACCGTCGTGTCGGTGTTGCGCACCGTCGCATCGCGCAGGAACACGCGGCCCAGCTCGAACACACGCACACGCTGGGCCTTACGGTCCAGGTTGAACTTCAAAACTTGCAGCAAGGAACCCAGCAGGGTCGAGCGCATCACGCTCATCTGGCTGGCAATCGGGTTGAGCAACTTGATGGGCTGGGCATTGGCTGCCAGCTCCTGCTCCCAACGCTCTTCCACAAAGCTGAAGTTGATGGTTTCCTGGTAGCCCAGCCCGGCAAGCGCACGGCGCACGGCAAACGGGCTGCGCGTGGACTCGGGCGCCAGCTTGGGGCTAATGGGCGCCAGCGGGGGCGTGGTGGGCAGATTGTTGTAGCCCACCATCCGCGCGACCTCTTCAATCAGGTCTTCCTCGATAGCAATGTCAAAGCGGTAGGCCGGCGGCGTCACGGTGAGTGTGCCTTCGCCCTGCACCACGGGCAGCCCCAGGCGGGCCAGCGCGTCGGCGCACTGGGCCTGCGTGAGCGGCATGCCGATGACCTTGGCGGCGCGCGCCACGCGCAGCGTGACGGGCTGTGGCACCGGCAGGTTGACCGACTGGTCGTCCATGGGACCACACACAGTGTCGGGCGTGCCGCAGATGTCTATCACCAGCTGGGTGATGCGTTCGATGTGCTCCACCGTCAGGCTCGGGTCCACGCCGCGCTCGAAGCGATGGCCGGCATCGGTCGAGAAGTTGAAACGGCGCGAGCGCCCTGCCACGGCCTTGGGCCACCAGAAGGCGGCTTCGACATAGATGTGCTGCGTATCGTCGGACACGGCCGTGGCGTCGCCGCCCATGATGCCGGCCAGCGATTCCACCTGGTTGGCATCGGCGATCACGCCCACCTTCTCGTCCACCGTGATGGTATTGCCATTGAGCAGCTTGAGCTGCTCACCCGGCTTGCCCCAACGCACGTCGAGACCGCCATGGATCTTGTCCAGGTCAAAAATATGCGAGGGGCGGCCCAGCTCGAACATCACGTAGTTCGAGATATCCACCAGAGGCGACACGCCGCGCTGGCCGCAGCGGGCCAGACGGTCGAGCATCCACTGCGGTGTGGCCGCGCGCGTGTTCACGTTGCGCACAATGCGGCCGGAGAAACGGCCACACAGGTCGGGGGCGCTCACCTTGACCGGCAGCTTGTCCGCCAGTTGGGCGCTTACAGCGGGGAACGATGGCTGCTGCAGCGGCACGCCGGTGAGGGCCGACACTTCGCGCGCGATGCCGTACACACTCAGACAATGCGCCAGGTTGGGCGTGAGCTTCAAGGTGAACAGCGTGTCATCCAGATTCAGATGCTCGCGGATGTCCTGGCCCAGAGGGGCCGAGGCATCCAGCTCCAGCAGGCCGCCGTGGTCTTCCGACAGCTTGAGTTCGCGCGCCGAGCACAGCATGCCCTGGCTTTCGACACCGCGCAGCTTGCCGACCTTGATGAGGAAAGGCTTGCCGTCGTCGCCGGGCGGCAGCTCGGCGCCCACCATGGCGCAGGGCACCTTGATGCCCACGCGGGCATTGGGTGCGCCGCACACGATGTTGAGCAGAGCGCCCTGCCCCACGTCCACCTGGCACACGCGCAGGCGGTCGGCGTCAGGATGCTGGACGGCCTCCTTGATCTCACCCACCACGATCTTGGTGAAAGGCGGCGCCACCGGGCGCAGCTCTTCCACCTCCAGGCCGGCCATGGTCAGCGTTTCGGCCAACTCGGCCGTCGTCAGAGGGGGGTTGCAGAACTCGCGCAACCAGGATTCAGGAAATTGCATAGTCGGACACTCTTGTTCGAAAGGTGCAGCGTGGCGCCACCAGGCCAGCCACGCAGCAAACGGAATCGGCTGGCGTTACTGGAACTGCGAGAGGAAGCGGATGTCGCCGTCAAAGAACAGCCGCAGATCGTTCACGCCATAGCGCAGCATCGTCAGGCGGTCCGGGCCCATGCCAAAGGCAAAGCCGATGTACTTCTCAGGGTCCAGGCCCATGTTGCGCACTACGTTGGGGTGCACCTGGCCCGAACCCGCCACCTCCAGCCAGCGGCCAGCCAATGGCCCCGTCTGGAACTGGATGTCGATCTCGGCACTGGGCTCAGTGAAAGGGAAGAAGCTCGGGCGGAAGCGCAGCACCAGATCGTCGCTTTCGAAGAAGGTGCGGCAAAACGCCGTGAAGATCACCTTCAGGTCCTTGAAGCTCACGTTCTCGCCCACCCACAGGCCTTCGCACTGGTGGAACATCGGCGAATGCGTGGCGTCGCTGTCCACGCGATAGGTGCGGCCGGGGGCAATCACCCGGATCTCGGGCATGGTCTGGCCCGCGTCGAGCAGCGCACGGTGGTTTTTCACATGCTGCACCGCGTGGCGGATCTGCATAGGGCTGGTGTGGGTACGCAGCAGGTTGGGCGCCTCGGGCGTGCCGCCTTCCACATAAAAAGTGTCGTGCATGGAACGCGCGGGGTGGTCTTCTGGCGTGTTCAGTGCAGTGAAGTTGAACCAGTCGGTCTCGATCTCGGGGCCTTCGGCCACATCAAAACCCATGGAGCCGAAGATACCCTGGATACGCTCCAGCGTGAGCGACACCGGGTGCAAGCCGCCCTGCCCTCGCTGGCGGCCAGGCAGGCTCACATCCAGCGCTTCGGCCTTGAGCTGCACCTGCAGCTCTGCATCGGCCAGGGCCTGGCGACGTGCTGTGAGCGCTGCCTCAATGGCCTGCTTGGCCACGTTGATGGCGGCACCACGAGATTTTTTTTCCTCGACGGAAAGCTGCGCCATGCCCTTCATGAGCTCGGTCACACGGCCCGACTTGCCCAGGAATTGCGCCTTGGCATTTTCCAGATCAGCGGGGGTGGCGCTTTGGGCAAACAGTTGCGTCGCGCTCTCAACCAGGGAATCCAACTCGTTCATATCGACTCTTGAAAATGAACAAGGGCTAGTGCCTTTTCAAGCCCTAGCCCTTGCTGTTATTGCGCAAGCAGCTATCAAGACGATAGCCGCTCATCGTGAACTCAAGCAGCCAGCTTGGCCTTGACTTGCTCCACGATGCTGCCAAAGGCAGCCTTGTCGTGCACTGCGAGGTCGGCCAGCATCTTGCGGTCGATCTCGATGGAAGCCTTCTTCAGGCCGTTGGCGAACTGGCTGTAGGTCAGGCCCAGTTCACGGGCAGCGGCATTGATACGGGCGATCCACAGCTGACGGAACACGCGCTTCTTGGTGCGGCGGTCACGGTAGGCATATTGCCCAGCCTTCATTACCGCCTGTTTGGCGAT